>NZ_JBVOOL010000043.1:0-38505 GCF_055664045.1 Kitasatospora sp. NPDC023385
CCGCCGCGATCTGGCACAACGACCACACTGGCCAGCCCGTCATGCGCTCGCTGACCGCGTACGACCACTGAACCCCTTGGCATCAGTCATCTAGCGCCACGCCCGCACCGCGATCGCCGTTCGCCTCGCCTTCGAGCCCGCGGCCGGGCGCCCGGCCCGCGCGGGCGCCTGACCGCGCCCACCTGCCCCGGTCGGGCGGGAGCTTCCCCCGGAGCGCGCCGCCCGACCGGCCCCTCGCCGCCATCACCCGCCTCGGCCCGGGTCTTCAGGAAACGGTCGGCCCGGCTCCGCCATGCTGACCGCGTTGCCCGGGCGTACTGAAGCGCGGAACGGCGCACGGTCCGCAGGTGCAGCATCCGTCCGTTCCGAGGGCCGCCGCCCGGGACGCGCGGCGCTGCATTCCGTTCGTGAGCTACCGGATCCTGCTCGACATCTTGATCATCGGCCTGGTCACCGCAGGCGTCCTTCGCTCCGAACGCCGGCGCGATCCGCTGACCGCCCCGGCCGGGCAGGGCTCGTACGCGTGGTTCCTGAAGACACCTTCAGGTCTTCAGGAACCCTTCAGCGCCGCTCGGCCATGCTGGACGTGACTGTTCGCACACGACGCCGGCCACCGTGAGGAGAGGCTGTCTCGCGACCGGGAGAGGCGCCGTCGGCCGGCAGCCCCACTCGGGAAAGGCACCCAACGATGCTCACATCCTCGGCCCTGCTGGCCGTCAACCCGCTGGACGCGGGCTCATTGCTGGCCGCGTTCGGCGCACTGGGCATCGCCGTGATCATGTTCGCGGAGACCGGCCTGCTCGTCGGGTTCTTCCTCCCCGGCGACTCGCTGCTGTTCACCGCCGGACTGCTGTGCACCACCGGCGCCCACAGCGGCCCCCACCTCAACCTCGGTGAGGTCCTCGCTGCCGCGGCGGTCGGCGCCCTCGCCGGCGCCCAGGTCGGCTGCCTGATCGGACGCCGCGGCGGTCGCGCCCTGCTCGCCCGCTCCCGTAACAAGCACCTGCACGACGGCGCGGTGCGCGCCGAGGAGATCCTCACCCGCTACGGCCACGGCAAGGCCGTGGTCCTCGCCCGCTTCGTCCCCGTCGTGCGCACCGTCCTCAACCCGATGGCCGGCGCGCTCGGCGTCAACGCCCGCACCTTCACCCTGTGGCAGGTCGTCGGCGGCCTGGTGTGGACGGTCGGTCTCGTCATGGCCGGGTACGCGCTCGGCTCCTCGATCCCGAACGTCGACCACTACCTGCTGCCGATCGTCGCCGTCGTGGTCGTGGTGTCGCTGCTGCCGCTGGTCCTGGAGGTGCTGCGCTCCCGCCGTCAGGTCAAGGCCCGATGAGCAGCCCCGCGAGCACGCTCGCCCTCGACGGCCGACCGATCGACGGCGGCCTGTACCAGCGCATCGACCAGTGGGCCCAGCACCTGCCCACGCCGCTCCAGCACGCCGTCGCCGCTTTCTCCGCCTACGGCCTGGCCCTGGTCGCCGTGCTGATGCTCCTCGCCTGGTGGCGCGCCCGGCGCGCCGACAGCACGACGCTGGCACGGGCGCTGGCCGCACCGCTGGTGGTCGTCGTCGCCTTCGCGGCCGACACCCTCCTCAAGTCCGTGCTGCGCGAGCCCCGCCCGTGCCAGGTGCTGGACGCCGGCCGCACCCTCGAAGCCTGCCCCGCCGCCGGGGACTGGTCGCTGCCGAGCAACCACACCGTCATCGTCTTCGCCGCTGCCGCCGTGCTGTGGCAGGTCGACCGCCGCCTCGCCACACTCGCCCTACTCCTCGCGATCGCGATGGGTGTCTCGCGGGTGCTCGTCGGTGTCCACTACCCGCACGACGTCGCCCTCGGCGCCGCCGTCGGCCTCGCCGCCGGCTACGGCCTCGGCCTGCTCGCCGGCCGCGCCGCACCCCTGGTCGAACGGGCCCGCGAAGGGAGGCTGCGCCGATGGCTGACCGCATGACCCCACGGCAGGCGGCGCCCTGGATCGCGGTCTGCGCCGCGGCGTTCGCCACCATCGCCATGGTCCTCGACTCGAACGAATGGGCGCCCCTGGGCTTCGAGCGGGCGGCCGTCGACTGGGCGGTCGCCCACCGGCCGTCCGCCGCCGTCACCACCGCCAACGCCGTCACCTCGCTCGGCACCGGCGCCTTCCCCTACCTGGCCGCCCTCGCCGCCGGCGTCGTCCTCGTCCGCGCCCACCGGCCCCATCGCTCCGGCCGGACGGCAGCCGCGCTTCTGCTCGCACCCGTGCTGTGGCTGGTCGCCGGCCAACTGCTGCGTCAAGCCCTGATGCACGGCTTCGGCCGGCCCCGCCCGCCCGCCTCGGACTGGGCGTTCACCCCCTCCGGGTTCGCCTTCCCCTCCGGCCACGCCTTCACCGCCTCGGTATGCGCCGGACTGCTCGCCCTCGCCGTCGCCCGCACCCACCCCGGCGCCCGCCTAGCCGCCGCAGCGCTCGCCCTGGCCTTCGCCGCCGTCATCGGCGCCACCCGCGTCTACCTCGGCGTCCACTGGCCGCTCGACATCCTCGGCGGCTGGCTTCTCGCCACCGCCTGGCTGCTCCTCGGCGCCGCGCTCCTGCGGACCCCGGGCCGTCCGCCGCCCGAGGAAGCGACGGTAGACCGGCCGACGAGAGCAATGTAGACACGATCAATGGAGGAAAGAGCGGATTTTGCGACGGAGGGTCGGGTGAATTCTTCAGGAAGTGGGTTCCGGTGTCAATGGACGGGCGCGGGCTCTGTTCAGGTGCGGCATGGGAGCAGTTGAACAGGTGAGTGCGGAGAGTGCTGAGTATTGATCGACAGTGTCCTGTCGGGTCATCCTGCTGGGCGGAGAGTGGCCTGTGTGCGGCGAGGCGGTGGATTGCCTCGGTTTTTGTGTACCGGGTTTTCGGCTCTCCCGTGATCCGGTGCAGTGCGGTGCGTTATCGGCATGCGTGCTCCCGGGTCGGTTCACTTTTGTCGATTACTTCCGGACGGAGGGGCGCAGATGGCTGACGAGCAGGTGTTTCTGCGGTCGAAGGTCATTATCGAGCCGCTGATTGACAGGTTCTTTGCCTGGCCCTACACGATGGCGCCGGTGCAGTCGGCGATGAATCTGGCGTTCCTTCAAGTGCCGCTGCTCGAGTCGTACCTGCAGTCGCCGCAGGTGCACGTCGCGGCGAGCAACAACCCTGAGCTGCGCGGCGGTTACTTCATCAACATCGCGGAGGAGCGCGCCGACGAGGTGCGCGACCTGCTGGCGTCGATCAAGCGGGACAGGGCGGAGATCCTGAAGTTCGCCGAGGCGATCGCCGCGGGGCAGGAGCTGCTGCGGGCCAACGCGACCGGCTTCGACCTGACGCCGCTGTACCCGAAGCTCCCGCCGGAGCTGGGGGGCCTGGTCGAGCTGGCCTACGACACCGACAACCAGGCGCAGATGCGCTTCATGGAGCCGCTGGTCTACAAGAGCCCCTACTACCAGGAGTCGCGCCAGTCGGTGCAGCTGTCCTTCGAGACCGGGATCGAGCGCCCGTTCGTCCTGAGCACGCCGCGGCTGCCCTCGTCGGATGTCCTGGAGCTGGACATCCCGTTCTGCCACGCCGGCCTGGAGGAGCTCTTCAAGGCCCGGGTGGCGCCGACCACGCTGGCCCACCTGCGGGAGGCGCTGGAGCTGAACGACACGCAGGCGGCGCAGCTGTCCGGCATGCTGAGCGACCGGCCCAGCCTGGCGGAGGACCGGCACATCGAGGGCGGCGGCCGGATCCGGTACTTCGGTCACGCCTGTCTGGTGCTGCAGACGCCCGAGGCCGCGATCGTCACCGACCCGTTCATCAGCGCGGACAGCACGGCGGGCGACCGGTACACCCTGGACGACCTGCCGGACTACATCGACCTGGTCGTGATCACCCACGGCCACCAGGACCACATCGTGCTGGAGACGCTCCTCCAACTGCGTGGCCGGGTCGGGGCGATCGTGGTGCCGCGGTCCTCCCGCGGCAACCTGGCGGACCCGTCGATGGCGCTGATGCTGCGGAACCAGGGCTTCCCGGTGATCGAGGCGGACGACTTCGACGAGATCCCGTTCCCGGGCGGCAAGGTGGTCGCCACCCCGTTCCTCGGCGAGCACTGCGACCTGGACATCCGCGCCAAGTCGACCTACTGGGTCGAGCTGGCCGGCAAGAAGGTCTTCGTCGGCGCGGACTCCTCGGGCATCGACCCGATGCTGTACCGCTACATCCGGGGCCACCTGGGCACCGCCGACATCGCCTTCCTGGGCATGGAGTGCGACGGCGCGCCGCTGACCTGGCTGTACCAGGCGCTGCTCACCATCCCGATCACCAAGAAGATGAGCAACTCGCGCAAGCTCTCCGGCTCCAACGCCGAGCAGGCGGGGGCGATCATGACGGAGCTGGGCGCCCAGGAGGCGTACGTGTACGCCATGGGCGAGGAGGACTGGCTCGGCCACGTCATGGCCACCACGTACACCGAGGACACGTACCAGATCAAGCAGATCGAAGAATTCATGACCTGGTGCAAGGACCGCAACATCAAGGCCGGTCACCTCTTCAAGCAGCAGGAGTGGCGCTGGTAGCAGTGATTCATCGCTGATGCCCCAGCGGTGCGGGTGAGGGTCGGGTCGGGATATCGGGGCGGCGTCTCGCGGCGGCGCCGATATCCCGGCCCGACCGGTGTCGTAGGCCCGCGCCGATCGTTTATTTGGCCGATGTTTCTCGGGGGAGCCTCCTCATGGCTGTGCACGACATTGCGTACGTCGAGTTGTACACGCGGGACAAAGTGCCCGTCGTCGATTACCTCGTCTCGGCCGTGGGATTCACGCGGGTCGCGGATTCGGTGGCGGCCGACCGGAGTTCCATTCTGCTCCGGCAGGGCGAGGTGAACCTCGTCGTCACCTCGGGCCGCGGAATCTGGACGTTTCTAGACGAGCGCGGGGATGCTGTCGCCGACATCGCGCTGACGTGCGACGACGTGGCGCAGACCCGGGACGCGGCGGTGGCGGCCGGTGCACGGCTGATCCTCTCGTCGCCGGACAACGCGGTGGTGGCCGGGTTCGGGGCGGTCTCGCACACCCTGCTGCCGCGGACGACGAACCGCAGAACGAACGACGCAACGGACCACGGAACCGACCGGGGGATCAGGCTGCCCGCCGGGCGTCGCTGGACGCCGGCGGAGGCGGAGGCGGCGGCGGGGGCGCCGCAGCCCTCGCCCGCCGACGCCGCACCGGCGCTCTGGGCACTGGACCACGTCGAGATCGACCTGGCGGACGGCGGCCTGCGCGAGCACGCCGAGTTCTACCGGGACGCCTTCGGGTTCTCCAGCGAGCTGTCCGCCCAGGTCGTCGTCGACGGGGAGCCGAGGGAGTCGGCGGTCGTGCGCACCGGCTCTGGGCGCGCCATCCTCACCCTGCTGGCGCCCACCGCCGGGACGGCCCGGCGCGGCGCGCCCGGCCGCGCCCGGGCCGGTGTGCGGCACCTCGCGCTGCGGGCCGGGGAGAGCGACCGGCCGCAGGTGCCGGCGTCGGCCGCCGGCCACGCCTGGGGTGACCTGTTCCGGCTGGTGGACCGCTCGCCCGGGGAACAGGAACCGGGCTCGCGCCCGTCCGAGCTCGCCCGGCTGGCCGCCCGGTGAGCGGGACGGCGTCGCCGGGGAGCGGCCTGAGGGCGGCGGACCTGCATGCCAGCGTCAGTGACCCCGTGCTGGACACGATGAACTTCCTCAACGAGGTCACGTTCCGTTACCCGGAGGCCGTCTCCTTCGCCCCGGGGCGTCCGTACGACGGGTTCTTCGAGACCGAGCAGATCTTCACGTATCTGCGCCGCTACCTCGACCATCTGGAGGCGGGCGGGGCCTCGCCCGGGCAGATCCGCTCGGCGCTCTTCCAGTACGGGCCGACGAGTGGTCAGATCCGCGAACTGATCGCCGATTCGCTGCGCAAGGACGAGGGCATCGACGTCCCGCCGGAGTCCGTGGTGGTCACGGTGGGCTGCCAGGAGGCGATGTTCCTCGCGGTGCGGGCGCTGATCTCCGGGCCCGAGGACGTCCTCATGGTCTCCAGCCCCTGCTACGTCGGGATCACCGGGGTGGCCAGCCTGCTCGACGTGAGGCTCACCGCGGTCGAGGAGGGCGAGCAGGGCTTCCGCTGCGCGGACCTGGAGGCGGCGATCCTCGCCGAGCGGGCGCTCGGACGCCGGCCGAAGGCCTTCTACGTGACACCGGACCACTCGAACCCGTCCGGCACCACGATCGGGCTGGAGACCCGGCGCGAGCTGCTCGAGCTGGCGGAGCGGCTGGACATCCTGATCCTGGAGGACAGCCCGTACCGGCTGGTCAGCCCGGGGCAGCAGCTGCCGACCCTCAAGTCGCTGGACACCCGGCGCCGGGTGGTGCACCTCGGCTCGCTCTCCAAGACCCTCTTCCCCGGCGCCCGGGTGGGCTTCGCCGTTGCGGACCAGCCGGTCACCGGCGCGGACGGCCGCACCGGCCTGCTGGCCGACCAGCTCACCAAGATCAAGAGCATGGTGACGGTCAACACCTCGTCGGTGAGCCAGGCCGTCGTCGCGGGCATGCTGCTCACCGCCGACGGCCGGGCCGCCGAGCTCAACACCGAGACGGCCGCGTACTACGGCGACAACATGCGGGCCACCCTGGAGCAGCTCGCGACCTGCTTCCCAGCCGAGGAGCGGCAGGCGCTCGGCGTCCGCTGGAACGAGCCGAGCGGGGGATTCTTCCTGGCGCTCACCGTGCCGTTCCACGCGGACAACGCCGCGCTGGTGCGTTCGGCCGAGGAATTCGGGGTCATCTGGACCCCGATGTCCTACTTCTACCCCCAGGGCGGCGGCGAGCACGTGCTGCGGCTGTCCGTCAGCTATCTGACCTGGGCGGAGATCACGGACGGGGTCGGCCGGCTGGCCGCCTTCATCAGGGCTCAGGCGAAAGAGACGATCTGAATCGCAAATCCATCGACAAGGAAAGAGGGGCGTGACGGCGAATCCGTTCGAGGACCCGGACGCCGACTACCTGGTGCTGGTCAACGACGAAAGCCAGCACTCACTCGGGCCGGCCCTCGTGGCCGTGCCGGACGGCTGGAGGACCGTGTTCGGCGCGGCCGCGCGCCAGGACTGACTCGACCACATCGAGACGTCCTGGACCGACCTGCGCCCGGCGAGCCTGGTCGAGGCCACGGCGAGCAACTCTCCGGAGAAGCAGCCGGAGTGCCGGCCGCGAACCAAGCAGCACAGCGGCTCGCGCCGATCCGGCGCGGGCCGACCGACTCACGGAGAGGTTCCCGTACGTGTTGGCAGCAGTGCGCCGAATCCGTAGCAAGACCCGAATGTGGGGGTGGACGTTCCGATGACCAACAGGACGAGCCTTTCGAGCAGCGCCGGACTCCTGGAGCTCCCGGCACCCGAGTGGAAGAACGCCGTCACCGCCGCCCGGATTGTCGGCGTCGGCACGGCCAACAGCGAGCACTCCTACTCGCAGCACGAACTGCTCGACATCTTCGACATCACGGACCCCAAGGTCCGTTCCGTATTCCTCAACAGCGCGATCGAGCGGCGCTACCTCACCGTCCCGCCCAGGGACGAGGACGGCACAATCCTGACGGAGTCGCAGGGCGAACTGCTCGCCAAGCACAAGCGGCTCGCCCTGGAGATGGGCGCCCGCGCGGTGCGGGCCTGCCTGGAGAACTCCGGGCTGGACCTGTCCGACATCGACTACCTCTGCTGCACGACCACCACGGGCTTCCTCACACCGGGCCTGAGCGCCCACCTGATCCGTGAGATGGGGATCCTCCCCCGGACCAGCCGCATCGACATCGTCGGCATGGGCTGCAACGCGGGCCTGAACGCCCTCAACGCCACCTCCGCCTGGGCCGTGGCCAACCCTGGCAAGGTCGCCGTCCTGCTCTGCGTGGAGGCCTGTTCGGCGGCCTACGTGATCGACGGCACGATGCGCACCGCCGTCGTCAACAGCCTGTTCGGCGACGGAGCGGCCGCGATCGCGCTGGTCGCCGACACTCCGGACGCCGCGTACGCGCCGGCCGACGTGCCGGCGGTCGCCGGCAGCCCGCGCATCCTGGGCTTCGCCAGCCACCTCATCACCGAGGCGATCGAGGCCATGCGCTACGACTGGGACGACGAGCAGGGGAAGTTCAGCTTCTACCTGGACCCGCACGTCCCGTACGTGGTCGGCGCCAACGCCGAGCAGGTGATCGACCGGCTGCTGGCCAACGCCGGACTGCGCCGCAGCGACATCAGCCAGTGGCTGGTGCACTCGGGCGGCAAGAAGGTCATCGACGCGGTGCGGGTCAACATCGGCCTGACCCGGCACGACGTGCGGCACACCACGGGCGTGCTGCGTGACTACGGAAACCTGTCGAGCGGTTCCTTCCTGTTCTCCTACGAGCGGCTGCTCGAGGAGGGGGTCACCCGGGCCGGCGACTACGGCGTGCTGATGACGATGGGGCCCGGATCGACCATCGAGACCGCATTGGTGCAGTGGTGAGGAGGCGTCAGATGAGCAACGGAAAGGCGGCTGTGAAGACGGTGGAGACGATGACGGGCGACGTCCGCCCCGACGACCTGGTGCTGCGGATCGACGGGCGCCGGGCCATGTCGGCCGAGGTCGTCGCCGCGGTGAACGCGGTCTGCGACGCTGCCGAGGACCGCGGCGGGCAGGGCAGGGTCATTGTCGAGCTGTCCGGCGCTCCCGAGGGGCTGTGGGCAGAGAACCTGACCGTCTCCCTGGTGAGCAAGTGGGAGCGGGCACTGCGCCGCCTGGAGCGGCTGCCGGCCACCACCATCGCGGTCGCCAACGGCGATTGCGGCGGGCTGGCCCTGGACGCGCTGCTCGCCACCGACTACCGCATCGCGACCGGCTCGGTGCGCCTGGTGCTGCCGGTCGGTGAGGGCGCCACCTGGCCGGGGATGGCCATCTACCGGCTCTCCCAGTACGGCGCGAGCGCCGCCGCGATCCGGCGGGCGGTGCTCTTCGGCACTCCCGTCGAGGTGGCCGACGCGCTGGCCCTCAACCTGGTCGACGAGGTCGCGGCCGATCCGGCCGGCGCCCTGGCGCTGGCCGGCGAGCGCGCCGGGGCCGTCGTGGGCACCGAGCTGGCCATCCGGCGGCAGCTGATGCACGACGCGACCATCACCAGCTTCGAGGAGGCGCTCGGCGTCCACCTGGCGGCCTGCGACCGCGCGCTGCGGCGGGCCGCCGTGGAGGCAGTCGTGGGGGGCGCCTCGTGAAGGCCGCCGAGCTGACCGGCGCGGAGGCGGTGGGCACGGGCAAGGCGGGCACGGGCAAGGTGGCCATCCGGTCGGCCGCCGAGGCGGTGAGCACCGGCGCGACCGGTGCCGCCGCCCGGCCGTCCGGGCCGCGCGACGACGTGCAGGCCGTGCACGCCGACCTGGCGCAGGCCCGGGTCGCGCTCGCCGAGTCCGCCGAGCACACCGAGGACCTGCTGGCGATCCTGCCCGTGCCCGAGCAGCGCTCTGCGGAGCAGCGCGGCGTCGCCGCGGCGGCCGTCGACGCCACCCGGAGCCTGCGCGCCGCCTTCCTCGCCGCGCACGCCGACGCCGTCTACGACGAGCTCACCGAGGACCGCCGCCGCCACCTGCGGGTGGACGAGCTGGCCCGGGCCGCCGCCGCGGCCTTTCCCGGACTGGTGCCCACCGAGGGCCAGTTGGAGAACGAGCGGAGCAGGCCGCAGGCGGGCAAGGAGGGCGCCGAGATCGACCAGGGCCTCTTCTTCAGCTGGATCCTGCGCTCGCCGCAGGCCGGACCGCACCTGATCGACGCGATGCTGCGCCCGACGCCCCGCGCCCTCGCCCTGCTGGCGGACTTCCGGGCGAGCGGTACGGCGGACCTGGGATCGGTGCGCATCGAGCGCACGGACGGCGTGGCCCGCCTCACGATGTGCCGCGACGACTGCCTCAACGCCGAGGACGACCCGCAGATCGACGACATGGAGACCGCCGTCGACCTCGCCCTGCTCGACCCCGACGTGGAGGTCGCCCTGGTGCGCGGCGGCGAGATGACGCACCCGCGCTACCGGGGCCGGAGGGTGTTCAGCGCCGGCATCAACCTCAAGTCCCTGCACGGCGGCGGGATCTCGCTGGTCGACTTCCTGCTACGGCGTGAACTCGGCTACATTCACAAGATCTGGCGCGGGCTGGTGGTCGACGACGGCGCCACCTGGTGGTCCCGTACGGTCGAGAAGCCGTGGGTCGCCGCGGTGGACACCTTCGCGATCGGCGGCGGCGCCCAGCTGCTGCTGGTCTTCGACCGGGTGCTCGCTGGCTCCGACGCCTTCCTCAGCCTGCCCGCCGCCAAGGAGGGGATCATTCCCGGGGCGTCGAACTTCCGGCTCGCCCGGGCGGCCGGCAGCCGGCTGGCCCGCCAGGTGATCCTGGACGGGCGGCGGGTCTGGGCGCGTGAGCCGCAGGCCGCGCTGCTGGTCGACGAGGTGTACGAGAACGAGGAGCTGGACGCGGCCGTCGAGCGCAGCGTCGAGCGCCTGCGCGGGCCCGCGGTGGTCGCCAACCGGCGGATGCTGAACCTGGCCGAGGAGCCGGTCGACGAATTCCGCCGGTACATGGCTGAGTTCGCCCTCCAGCAGGCGCTGCGCCTGTACAGCTCCGACGTGATCGACAAGGTCGGCCGGTTCTCCGCCGCGAAGGAGGGCGGCGCGGTATGAGCGGTGAGGAGGATCGTCCGCGGGTCCGGTACGAGAAGAAGGACCACGTCGCGCGGATCACGCTCGACCGCCCCGCCGTGCTCAACGCGATGGACCTGCGGATGCACGAGGAACTCGCCGCGATCTGGGACGACGTCGAGGCCGACGACGAGGTCCGGGTCGCGGTGCTGACCGGCGCCGGCGACCGCTCCTTCACGGTCGGGCAGGACCTGCGCGAGCGGGCGCGCCTGGACGAGGAGGGGGTGCCGCGGTCGACCTTCGGCAGCCGCGGGCAGCCCGGCTGGCCGCGGCTGACCGAGCGGTTCGCGCTCTCCAAGCCGGTGATCGCCAGGGTCAACGGCTACGCGCTCGGCGGTGGCTTCGAACTCGCGCTCGCATGCGACCTGGTGATCGCCTCCGACCGGGCGGTCTTCGCCCTGCCGGAGGCCAGACTGGGCCTGGTGCCCGGTGCGGGCGGGGCGTTCCGGCTCGCCCGGCAGGCCCCGCTGAAGGCCGCGATGGGTTACCTCCTCACGGGTCGGCGGATGACGGCGGCCGACGCGCTGCGGTTCGGCCTGGTCAACGAGGTGGTGCCGGCCGAGCGGCTCGACGACTGCGTCGACGGGTGGACGGCTGACCTGCTGCGCAGCGCGCCGCTGGCGGTGCGGGCTATCAAGGAGGCCGTCATGTGCTCTGTGGACATGCCCTTGGAGGAGGCGTTCACCGCCGAGTTCGGGTGGGAGCAGCGTCGCCGCGTCAGCGAGGACGCGGTCGAGGGCCCGCGGGCCTTCGCCGAGCGCCGGGAACCCCGTTGGCAGGGTGCCTGAGGGGCATCGCCCCGAGGCGGGGACAGGTCCGCGGCGTCGCTCGATGGGAGCGGCGCCGCGGACCTTTGCCGTTGGGCGGGACGTACTGCCGCCCTCCGTACCGCAGGTTCTGCCGTGCGGCGCGCGGAGCACAGCATCGTGACGGCCGTCCCGAGGAGTCGGGGCGGCCGCCACGGTCGTGCGGGGTGTCGGGTCAGTGTCGTTCGGCGACCGGACCGGCGGGCTCGGGGGACTGCTGGGCGAACTGGGTGCGGTAGAGGTCGGCGTAGAGGCCGCCGGTGGCGAGCAGTTCGTCGTGGGTGCCGCTCTCGCGGATCCGGCCGGCCTCGACGACGAGGATCTGGTCGGCCTCGCGGATGGTGGAAAGCCGGTGGGCGATGACCAGCGAGGTCCGCCCGGCCAGAGCGGTGCGCAGCGCGCGCTGGATGGCCGCCTCCGACTCCGAGTCCAGGTGGGCGGTGGCCTCGTCGAGGACGACGATCGGCGGCGCCTTGAGCAGCAGCCGGGCCAGCGAGATCCGCTGCTTCTCGCCCCCGGAGAGCCGGTAGCCGCGGTCGCCGACCACGGTGTCCAGCCCGTCCGGGAGGGCGACGATGGTGTCCCAGATCAGCGCGGCCTCGCAGGCCGCGATCAGCTCCCGCTCGCTCGCGCCGGGGCGGGCGTACTCGAGGTTGGCGCGCAGTGTGTCGTGGAAGAGGTGGGCGTCCTGGGTGACCACGCCGACCGCGTCGGCGAGGGACTGCAGGGTCGCCTCGCGGATGTCGCGGCCGCCGATCCGTACTGCCCCCTCGGTGGGGTCGTAGAGGCGGGGGACCAGCTGGGTGATGGTGGTCTTCCCGGCGCCGGAGGGGCCGACCAGGGCGGTCAGCTTGCCGGCCGGGGCACGGAAGCTGAGGTCGTGCAGGGTCCAGGCGTCGCTGGCCCGTTCGGGGCGGCGCAGTCCGATGGACTCCAGGGAGGCGAGGGAGACCTCGTCGGCGGCGGGGTAGCGGAAGCGGACCCGGTCGAACTCGATGTCGGGGGCGGCGCTGTCCGGGGTGGCGCGGGCGGGCAGTTCGCGGGCGTCGGGGCGCTCGGAGATGAGCGGTTCGAGGTCGAGGATCTCGAAGACCCGGTCGAAGCTGACCAGCGTCGTCAGGACGGTGACCTGCATGCCGGCGAGCTGGTTGACCGGCCCGTAGAGCCGTAGCAGCAGGGTGACCATGGCGATCAGCGTGCCGAACGCGAAGGTGCCGTCGATGGTGAGGCTGCCGCCCAGGCCGTAGACCAACGCGGTGGTGAAGCCGGTTATCAGGCCGAGGATGATGAACAGCAGCCGCGAGTAGACCACCGCGGCGACGGTGATGTCGCGGACCCGGCCGGCCTTGGCGGCAAACAGGCCGGAGTCTTCCTGGGTGCGGCCGTAGAGCTTGGCGAGCATCGCGCCCGAGACGTTGAAGCGCTCGTTCATCATCGAGCCCAGCTCGGCGTCCAGTTGCATGGTCTCGCGGGTGAGCCGCTGTAGGCGCCGGGCGATGAGCCGTACGGGGAGGAGGAAGACCGCGATCATCACCAGGGCGGCGGCGGTGATCTGCCAGGAGAGGACGAACATCGTGCCGAGCACGAGGACCAGGGTCAGCAGGGCCGAGACCGACTGGGTGAGCAGCGTGGTGACGGCCTGCCGGGCGCCGATGACGTCGGAGTTGAGGCGGCTGACCAGCGAGCCGGTCTGGGCGCGGGTGAAGAAGGCCAGCGGCTGGCGCTGGACGTGCGCGAAGACGGTGGTCCGCAGGTCGTAGACGAGGCCTTCGCCGACCCGTCCGGAGCACCACGTCTGCAGGTAGACGGCCACTGCGTCGACCAGGGCCAGGCCCGCCACGGCGAGGCAGAGCCGCACCACGGTGGCGGTGTGCCCGGGCAGGATGCCGTCGTCGATGATCATTTTGAGGATCAGCGGGTTGGCGGCCGCGATGGCCGCGTCGGCGACGGTTGCCGCGATGAGCAGGGCCAGCGGCCAGCGGTAGTGCGTGATGTAGGGCAGGATCCGCCGGGTGGTACCGGGTCTGACCTTCTGTCGGGTGATCGAGTCGTCGTTGAACCGGACCCGCCCCGGGCCTTTGGCCCGGTTGCCGGTGATCGCCATGGATGAGCCTGCCTCGGATAGGTGTCGGAACGTCAGTTCTTCTCGAAGAACTCGGTGATCGCGGCGTTGACCGGCTCCGGACGCTCCAGGTTGCCGAGGTGGCCGCAGCGCGGGATCTCCACCAGGTCGCAGTCCGGGATGGCCTCGGCCACTTCGGCGACCAGGTGCGGCGGGCAGATCTGGTCGTCGGCGAAGGCGATCGCCCGGCACGGCGCGGCGATGCCGGCCAGTGCCTCGCGCCGGTCGCTGAGGGTGTCGACCCAGGCCTGGCCCTCGGCGGCGCTCTCGTCGCCGCTCAGCTCGAAGATGTCCAGCCAGCCGGCCACGGCCGTGTCATCGTTCAGTGTCGCGGGGGAGAGCATCTCCCGGGCGGTCCGGGCGGCCTCGTACCGGGCGGGCAGCCGCACGCCGTTCTCCCGCAGGGCCTGCGCGGCCGCGGACTGGGCCCGGCGGAAGACGTCCGAGCGGGCCCGGGTGGCGAGAAGGACGGCGGAGCGCACCAGGTGCGGAGCCTCGATCGCGAGCTCCTGGGCGATCACGGCGCCCATCGACGTCCCGACGATGCGGCACGGGCCGAGGTCGAGGGCCTCGATCAGCCCCTTGGTGTCGGCGACCATGTCGGCGAGCGAATACCGTCCGGCGGGTGCGTCCGAGGGGGCGATGCCGCGATTGTCGAAGACGATCGTCTCGTAGCGGGCCCGGTTCAGCGCCGGCGTCTGATGGATGGTCCAGACCCGTCCCGCGGCGCCGGTGCCCATGATGAGGAGCACGGGCTCCCCGCGGCCGGATCGCTGGTAGTTGAGCTGGATCCCATTGGTGGACACAAACGGCATGGTGCAACCTCGTTGGCGGTCGTTCCGGGTGGGGAGTGCCCGACTCTGTGCCGGGAAGACTCCGGGACGGAAGGGGGGCCCGGGCGGGCACTTGGCCGTCAGCACCGGCCTGCGGGGCGGCCGCCCGGCCGCACTGCGCGCCGGTCCCGGCGCGCGCCCCGCAAGGGGCCGCCACCCAGCTCGGCCGCGCCCACCATGGCACCGCGCGGGTGTTCGGATCAAGCGTTCACCGCCCGCAGCGGCCACGGCCGAGTGGGTCCGGCGGCCGGATCGGCCCGGAGTTGAAGCCGTGATGCCGCCGCTGAGTGCGCACATGGTGAAGAGCGCGGTATAACACGTAATCGTGAGGTATGCGCAGGGGGCGGACTGTCCGACGAGCGTCGGGCATCTCGCGAGGAGATCCGCGGACTGGCCGCAGACGCGTTCGCCAGGGGCGAGGGCAACGCTGCCATCGCCGAGCGGTTGCGGGTCCATGTGCGCTCGGTCCAGCGATGGCGCCAGGCCTGGTCGCGCGGCGGCCCGCGTGCGTTGGAGTCGAAGGGGGCGGCCTCGCTGCCGTTGCTGGCGGACGACCTGTTCCCTGAGTTGGAGCACGAACTGGCCAGGGGGGCGGCGGCGCACGGCTGGCCGGACGGCCAGTGGACGCTCAATCGGATCCGGCTGCTGCTGGAGGAGCGCTTCGACGTGTGCTACACGGTCCAGGGCGTTGCCGCCCTGCTCGAACGTCATGGGTGGGCCCGGCAGGCCGGTGCCCGGCGGGTCTGCGAGGGCGGCGGCTTCGCTTCGGGCTGGGTGAGGCTGTCATGCCGGGAGGTCAACTGAAGCCCAAGCGATGGTCGTCGGTGTACCACCGGCGCGACATCATGTGCTCACCATAGGCTCTCTTCAGTCGGGCCTGACGTCTCGACAGAGGGTGGTGCGAGAGTGACGATTGAGCTAGGTGGTGAGCGCGGGGCCATTGCTGACGTGCTCTCGGAGAGGGAATCGGCGACCGCACTGGTAGGTCGCGAGCCGACGTCGCGGTCGGCCGGGTTGGCGGTTGGGGCCTGTGAGGATCAGGTGCTGTGTTGCCGGACGTACGGGGGAATGTTGTGGATCATTTGATCGGCCAGGTGTCTGTGGATGTTGAAAGCCGTAGGGAGAGCGCTGTCGAGCCGCATGGTCGCCAGGTGGTGACGGTTCCGGTTGCGTTGCTGGTGCCGGGGGAGTCTCCGCGTTCGAGTGGGCGGGATGCAGAGCATGTGGCCCGGTTGGCGGAGGTGGACTCTGCGCTTCCGCCGATTCTGGTGGAGCGGAGCTCCATGCAGGTGGTGGACGGGATGCACCGCCTGATGGCGGCAGTGTTGCGGGGCCGGGACTCGATCGAGGTCGAGTTCTTCGACGGCACGGCGGAGGACGCGTTCCTCCGTGCGGTCGAGGTGAATGTCTCGCATGGTCTTCCGTTGTCGCACGCGGATCGGCGGGCGGCGGCGGGGCGGATCATGGCATCGCATCCGTACATGTCGGATCGGGCGATCGCGCGGGCCGCAGGGTTGGGCGCGCGCACGGTGGCGACGATCCGGCGGCGTTCAGCCGAGGTGGTGCCGCAGTTGAACGCACGGGTGGGGTTGGACGGAAAGCTTCACCCGCTGAGTGGGGCGCAGGGTCGTCAACGGGCGGCGGAGTTGATCGCGGAGCGTCCATTGGCGTCGTTGCGCGAAGTGGCGCGGTTGGCGGGGATCTCGCCGGCCACAGTGAGCGACGTCCGCCGCCGGCTGGCCAACGGCGAGTCACCGGTCACGGCCCCGGCCGTCCGGGCGTCCGGTGCGGCCGACGCCCGGGAGGCGTCCGGCGCGGCCGAGGAGTCGGGTCCTTCCGGTGTCGCCGGCAGGGCGCCGGGGTGGGCGGCCCGGACGAGAGCCGACCGAAGACCCCGTCTGGTGCAGTCGGACCCGGCCACCGTGTTGGAGAAGCTGCTCCGGGACCCCTCGCTGCGGCACAAGGAGGAGGGGCGCCAACTGCTGCGCCTGCTCCAGCAGAACGCGATCGCGGCTCGGGAGTGGGCCGAACTGATCTCGGTAGTCCCGCCGCACTGCGGGGCCCAGGTGGTGAACCTCGCCCGCCAGTACGCCGAGATCTGGCAGGAGTTCGCGCAGGAGGTGGACGAACGGGTGGTTCGCGGGCTGCCGGACAGCCGGCAGGCGTCCGTCTCCTGAAATCCGGCAGCTGACTTCTGGTCCCTGTCCACCGATCCCCCTCGTGTGGTCGGAACACCGCCGAGCCCTTCTCTTCGGGCGCCGTCACCCGATGGCGCCTGGGAGAGGGGCTCGGTGCGTTGTACGCGCCGGGGTCGGACCGCGAGGCGGGCTCCGCTTCGTACCGGCGGCCCGCCCGGGGTTTGGTCGGTTCAGGCGATCCGGCGGCGGACCCACCAGAAGCTGAAGCCTGCGAGCAGTGCGGTGGCGGCCAGGTAGATCCCCGCCTCGATCAGCTGGAAGGGCCAGTACCGCGTGTTCGGCTGGTAGGTGGCGACCACGTGCATGTCCATCGTGGCGAGGCAGGTGACCGTCTGCTCGTGTTGGCCCGGGGAGGTGCATTCGGCGAGCTTGTCCGCGCTCGGCGGCTGCCCGTCCGAGGCGAGCGCGGGGCCGGTGGAGACGACCCAGGCGTCGGGCATGGTGATCCCGCCGATGGTGAGCGAGGAGCCGTTGAGAATGATGCCCTCGGCGTGGCTCAGGGTCGTCTTGTCCAGGCGGACGTCCGCGGTGTGGGGCGTCAGGTAGTTGGGCCGCAGCAGCGTAGGCACCGCGAACTGCGCGGCGGCGAAGACGGCGAGGGTCAGGGCCATGGCGGCGACCGGCCGGCGCAGCAGCAGGCCGGCGGCGACCCCGAGGGTGAAGGCGAAGGCCGCGTAGGCGAACGGCACGACGCCGCGGGCGCCGAAGATCAGCGACGAGAACTTGGCGGCCTTGACCGTGTCGTACTCGCCGGCGCCCCAGCTCAGCAGCAGGCCGAGCAGTCCGGTGATGCCGACCGAGGTCAGACCGACGACCAGCAGCTTCACCGCCAGCCAGCGGGTACGGGTCACGCTCTGGTGCCAGGCCAGCCGGTGCGTGCCGGCGGCCAGCTCCGAGCTGATCAGGGGCGCGCCCCAGAAGACGCCCAGGAGGCCGGGGAGGGCCATCAGGACGAGGTCCGTGATGGAGATGACGGTGTCGTAGCGGCTCTCGAAGCCGGAGACGATGCCGGGGGCGCAGCCGTTGGCGATGCAACCCGCCACGCTGCTGTCGTAGTTGCTCCGGATGCTCAGGCCGAGCATCAGCAGGTAGACCGCGCCGATGGCGAAGGCGGCGGCGCCGACGATCGCCTGGGTACGGAACTGGCGCCAGGTAATCCAGATCATCAGAGGCTCTCCACGTCCTGCGAGTCCGAGAAGGACTTGCCCGTGCTCGATTCGTGGTTGTCCGCGGCCGACTGTCGCTGCCGGCCGGGCTGTGGTTCGCGGGCCATGTACGCCAGCACCAGGTCCTCGAGGTCCAGGTGCTCGGCGCGCCAGTCCCCGGCGGGCAGCGGCGCGGCGGTGCGCACGATGAACGTGCTCTGGCGGCCGGTGTGGTCCTCCTGGATCACCTGCAGGCCCGCCGGCAGCGCGGACGCGGCCCGCGGCGGGCCGACGATCCGGTAGTGCTGTGCGATCAGGTCGTCGCTCGGACCGGCCAGCTGGACACGGGACTTGGAGAGCAGGATCAGGTAGTCGCAGACCCGCTCGAGGTCGGCGATCACGTGCGAGGACAGGATGATGCTCCGGCCTTCGCGCTCACCGGCGAACTCCATCAGCCCCTGCAGGAAGGAGCGCCGGGCCAGCGGGTCGAGGGCGGCGACCGGCTCGTCGAGCAGCAGCAGCTCCGGCTGCTTCGCCGCGGCGAGGGTCAGCGCCAGCTGGGCGCGCTGGCCGCCGGAGAGGCGGCCGGCCTTCTGGTCCAGATCCAGTCCGAGCTGCTCGATGCGGCGCTCGGCGGCGTTCTGATCCCAGCCCGGGTTCATCTTGGCCCCGAAACGCAGGTGGTCGGCGACCGACAGCGCGGCATAGACCGGCGTGTCCTGCGCGACGAAGCCGACCTGGGCGAGCTGCTGCGGTCCGGCGGCCGGCCGCTCACCGAGGACGCGGATGGTTCCTGCGCTCGGCGTCAGCTGTCCGCTGGCCAGGTTGAGCAGGGTGGACTTGCCGGCCCCGTTAGGACCGACCAGGCCGACCACGTGGCCCGGGGGGACGCTCAGCGTGCAGTCACCGAGCGCGGTGCGGTTGCCGTAGCGCTTCGTGAGCCCTTCGGCTTCGAGTACTGGTGTGCTCATTGCTCCTCGTCATCTGTGAGGAAGGTGGTGAGGAAGAGGGCCTTGATGCTCTCTTCGTCCATATGTGCTGCACGTGCTTTGGTCAGCCACTGACGCAGTTCCTGACGCAGCGGTTCGTGGGCGGCCAGGGATTCGTCACTCAGGCTGCGGGTGACGAACGTTCCCACGCCCGGTTTCGGTGCGACCAGTCCTTCGTGTTCGAGCTCGCGGTAGGCCTTGAGCACGGTGTTCGGGTTGATGGCGACGCTCGCGGCGACGTCCTTGACCGTGGGCAGGCGGTCGCCCTCGTGCAGGAGGCCGAGGCGCAGGGCCTGGCGGACCTGCTGGACCAACTGCATGTACGGCGGGACGCCGGAGCGGGAATCCAAATGGAAGTCGATCACCCAAAGCTCACTTCATCTAGGACACTAGCACAATAGGATCCTGCTCCAAGAGGTGTTGTCAACCGTCCGAGGGCATGTCACCTTTCGGGTGGACTCCCAAGTGGGCCCCGGGGCACGGGTTCTGAGGAGAGAAGAAGGCCTGGTCGCGGCCGGGGTCTACCGGGTCTGCACAGCTCGGGGGCAGTGTCAAGCGCATGGGGGCAGGCTACGGGGCCGGGGGAGCGGCCGGCGGCGACGAACCGCACGCCGAAGCCGAAGCAGGGGCGGGGCGGATGCGCATCGTCTGCGCCCCGCCCGCCCCTGCTTCGGCCCTGCCGTGCCGCTGTCCTGTCCTGTGCCGCCCGCGGCGGGCCTCAGGCGAGCGAGTCCAGCAGCTCCTCCGCGATCTCCTCGGGTGCGCTGTCCCGGCTCACCACCCAGGCGTTCACGTCACCGGCGGGCAGCTCGGCACGCACCCGCCGTCGGCCGCCACCGGTGATATTGAGCAGGATCCTGGCGTCCCGCGGCACGCGCCCCTCGTCCACCGCGCGCCGCAGGCACGCCACCGCCACCGACGCGGCCGGCTCGATGTCGATCCCCTCGGTCTCCTCGAACAGCGCCGCCGCGGCCGCCGCCTCCCGGCGGTCGGCAACCAGCATGTCGCCCGAACTGCGGGTCAGGATCTGCCGGACCCCGCCGGAGACATGGAACGGCGGTGCGGCGTTGAGCAGTTCCGGGGCGTAGGCCTCGCGCTCGCCCGCGCCGTCGGCGCAGGCCCACCGGCCGTTGCGCCAGAAGGCGTGCAGCGGTGCGAACTCGGTGTTCTGACAGAGCAGCAGCCGCGGCGCGGCTCCGCCGCCGCCCGCCGCGACGATCCGCCGCGCGGCCTGGTCGACGGCGATCGCGCCGGCCCCGCTGCCGACCCCTTGGACGTAGTAGTCGGGCAGCACGCCCATCTGCTCGAAGGCGGCGAGCAGGACGACGGCCAACCCGTCGCGGCGCCCGACATTGCGGACCCCGCCCTCGGCGAAGAACTCCGGGGAGGCGGCGGTGACGGCCCGGCTGTAGGCGATCGCGTCGTTGTAGCTCCCGTTCTCGACGCCGATGACTCGGACCTTCTTTCCCGCGTTACCGGGAACGACCAGGGCCGGCAGGGCCCGCTCGGGCACCATCAGCACGCAGGGGAAGTCGAGATCCCGGGAGGCGGTCGCGAAGGCGGCCGCGGTGTTGCCTGCCGAGGCGACGACCATGACGCCGGCGCCGGCGGGGGTCCGGGCGAGGACCGTGAAGGCCTCCAGCTCCTTGAAGGTGCCGGACTCCATGCGGCAGTCGCGTTCGGGCCAGTAGCCGCTGAACGCGACCCAGAGCTCGCTCAGGCCCAGGGCCGCACCCAGGCCCCGACATCGGTAGACGGCCGGGACGCTCGACCCGGGCACCTCCTGGCGCACCGGCAGCCAGTCGCGGTAGCGGAAGAGGCCGGCGGCGTCCGGTGCCACCGCCAGCGGGCCGTCCCGGTACTCCGTCTCCAGCAGCGACTCCTCGCCGCACACCGAGCAGAAGGTGACCACCCCGTCGTCCTGCGTGCGCATCCCGCACCCGTTGCAGACGATCGAATAAGGAGTTCCGGAAAAAGGAGTGCCGTAGGTCATCGCAGAATCCCTTGCGTCCACCGCCGTGTCGGCATTCCCGGAATTCCTGTGGCGAGAACGCGGGAATTACGAGACGGCGCAACAGTTTTTCATGGAGGAAAACCGGTCGGGCGGCCGCCGTGCGGCACCTGGAGCGGACGGGACGCGTCGCTGCGGAACAATCCCCGCGGCCGGTCGGAGCGCGGTGGCGGGGAGACCGGACGGCGTACTCGACACGGCATGGATACCCCCGCAGTATCGCAGGGGGCGATCGGCGAAAGCCAGCAGCCCCGGCCGGATCAGGGTGTTCAACCGCTGCGCCGCAGCGGTTGAACACCCTGATCCGGCCGGGTGACGAACGGTCGCGGCGGTGCCCCGTTCAGGGGTGAACCCGATCACTTCTTCCAAACCGACCGCTAGGGCATAGTGGTCCGCGGCCCCGCCGTGATGATCCCCATGCCGACGAATCCTCGTCGATGTCGCAGGGAACTCGCAGGGAACCGGGGCCCCTCCCTAACTCATTCCCGTGAAAGGGCAACGTGGTGGCGAATCCATTTGATGATCCCGATGCCGGTTACCTCGTACTGGTCAACGCCGAGGGACAGCATTCGCTCTGGCCGGCCTTCGTCGACGTCCCCGAGGGCTGGGACACGGTGTTCGGGGAGGCCGGACGCCAGGAATGCCTCGACCACATCGAGCAGGCGTGGACTGACATGCGGCCCAAGAGCCTGATCGCGGCGATGGAGAGCAAGTAGCGCCACCCGCGTTCGGCCCGCTGAGGGCCCTGCCCCGCCGGGGCAGGGCCCGCAGCGGCGCGTCACCTTCCGACCACCACATCTTGACGAAGCGCCAGTCCGAAGTGTCAGTCCAGGGGGAAATCATGGCTTTCGACCTCACCGGCTACCAGAGCCTGGGCGAGGCCTTCGCCGCGCGGGTCGCCCTTCACCCGGAGAAGACCGCGCTCACCATCTTCCGCGGCCGCGCCGAGGTGGAGCGCGAGAGCCTCACCTACGGGGAACTCGCCCGGAGGGTGGGCCTGCGGGCGGCTGCGCTGGCCGAACGGCTGCCCACCGGTGAGCGTGTGCTCATCGCCCTGCCGACGTGCACCGAGTTCGTCGAGTTGTACCTCGCCTGCCTGGTGGCCGGGGTGGTCGCGGTCCCGGCTCCGCCGGCCACCGGCTCGTCCAGCGCCGCGGAGCGGGTCGCCGCCATCGCCGAGGACTGCCGGCCCGCCCTGGTCTACACCACGGAGGGTGACCGCGAGACCGTCGCGACGCGGCTCGAGGCCCAGGGCCTGGGCGACATCCCGATCGAGGCCGCGGCGCCCGCCGGGCCCGGCTGCACGCCGCCCCTCGCGTCGGCCGAGCGCGGCGTCGGCCGCGCCTCGCTCGCCGTCCTGCAGTACAGCTCCGGATCGACCGGCACTCCCAAGGGCGTGATGCTCGCTCACGGGAACATCCTCACCAACATCGCCGGCCTCAACACGGTGGTGGGCCTCGGCGGCGAGGACTCCTTCGGCAGCTGGATGCCGCTCCACCACGACTTCGGCCTCTTCGTCCAGCTCAGCTGCGCGCTCTTCTACGGCGCGCCCACCGTGCTGATGCCGCCCTCCGACTTCGCCCGGCGGCCGGTGGAGTGGTTCAACCTGATGGACGAGTACCGCACCACCGCCACCTCCGCCCCGAACTTCGCCTACGACCTCGCCACCCGGCTGGTCACCGACGAGCAGCTCGACGGCCTCGACCTCTCCGCGCTGCGCTTCGTCTGCAACGGGTCCGAGCCGATCCACGCGCCCACCATGGCCGCCTTCGCCAAGCGGTTCGGGAGCATCGGCCTGCGGCCCGAGGCGCTCACCTCCGGCTACGGGATGGCCGAGGTCACCGTCTACGTCTCCAGCACCCCGATTCCCGAGCAGCAGACCGTTCTGGTGGTCGACCCGCACCGCCTCCAGGACGCCGCCCGGCCCGAGCTGGCCGTGACCACCGGCGGCCAGGGCAAGGAGATCGTCGGCGTCGGCACACCCCAGATCTTCGAGACGCGGATCGTCGACCCGGACACCCTCGAGGCACTGCCGGCCGGCCGCGTCGGTGAGGTCTGGCTGCGCGGCGAGAGCGTCGCCCCCGGCTACTGGAACAAGCCCGAGCTCAGCGAGCGCGTCTTCCGCGCCCGCCTCGCCGGCGAGGCGGACACCGGCGCCGGCTGGCTGCGCACCGGTGACCTGGGCGGCTTTGTCGACGGCGAGCTGTTCATCACCGGCCGGCTCAAGGAGGTCCTGATCGTGCGGGGCCGCAACCTCTACCCGCACGACCTGGAGCACGAGGCGCGCCTCGCCCACCCGGCGCTGAAGGGCTTTGTCGGCGCCGCCTTCGGTGTCGACGCGCCCGACGAGCGGGTCGTGCTCGTCCACGAGGTCGGACCGAAGGTCCCCGCCGAGGAGCTGCCCGTCGTGGCCGCGGCCGTGTCCCGCAGGCTCGCCGCCGCCTTCGGCGTCCCCATCCGGAACGTGCTGCTTGTGCGCCGAGGCACGGTGCGCCGCACCACCAGCGGCAAGATCCAGCGAGCCGCGATGCGCGGGCGCTTCCTCGCCGGCCAGGTCGAGGCGCTGCACGCCGAGCTGGAGCCCGAGATGCGCCTACTGGCGGCGACGGCGGTCGGTGCCGCGTGACACCCACCCGACCCCCGACGGGGGCGCACTCCGTCCTGGAGTCCGCGCTGGAGGCCGCCCTGGGCGACCCTGACGAGGACCTGCGGCGCTGCGCAGAGCTGGACGCGGCGGAGCAGTTCCCCGCCGAACTCTGCGCCCGGCTGGACGAGTTCGTCCTGCCCGCGTACTACGTACCCCCCGAGTGGGGCGGGCTCCTCGACAACCACGAGGAACTGCTGCGCCTGCTGCGCGGCGTCGCCCGCCGCGATGTCGGCGCCGCCGTCGCCCACGCCAAGACCTACCTGGGCGCCGCCAGCGTCTGGGTGGCCGGCAGCCCGGAGCAGGCCGCCGCCACCGCGGCAGCCGTCCTGGCCGGCACGCCCATCGCCTGGGCGCTCACCGAGCCGGAGCACGGTGCCGATCTGCTCGCCAACTCGCTCACCGCCACCGCGCAGCCCGACGGGTTCCGGCTGGACGGGGTCAAGTGGCCGATCAACAACGCCACCCGCTCCGGCCTGCTCACCGTGCTGGCCCGCACCGGCGAGGCCGGCAGCGCCCGTGGCCACAGCCTCTTCCTGGTCGACAAGGCCGCCCTGGAAACGGACAGTTGGCACACCCTGCCCAAGGAGGCCACCCACGGCATCCGCGGCATCGATATCTCCGGCATCTCCTTCGCCGGCGCCCTGCTCGACCCCGCCGCGCTGGTCGGCGCCGAGGGCTCCGGCCTGGAGACGGTGCTGCGCGCGCTCCAGCTCACCCGCACCATGTGCGCGGCACTCTCGCTCGGCGCCGGCGAGCAGGCACTGCGGCTGACCGCGCGCTTCACCTCCGAGCGCGTCATCCAGAAGCGCCCGCTCGCCGAACGCCCCTACCCGGCCTCGATCCTGACCCGGTGCGCGGCGCTGCTCGCCGCCACCGAGGCAGCCGCGCTGGCCGGCAGTCGCTCGATCCACGCGCTCACCGCCGAGATGACCGTGACCTCCGCCGTGGTCAAGGCGCTCGCCCCGACCCTGGTCGACGCCGCGCTCGGCGAACTGGCCGAACTGCTCGGCGCGCGCTCCTTCCTCTCCGACGTCCACGAGCACGGTGCCTTCCAGAAGCTCCGGCGTGATCACCAGATCGTCGCGGTCTTCGACGGCAGCACGCCCGTCAACCGCGCCGCCCTGATCCGCGAGTTCCCCCGGCTGGCGCGCGGCTTCGCCGCTGGCACCGTCGACGAGGCGGGCCTGGCCGAGGCCGTCACCGTCAGCGCGCCGCTGCGGCCGCTGGACCACGGCACTCTCACCCTGCTCTCCCGCCGGGGCTGCAGCCTTGTGCAGTCCCTGCCGGCCCTCGCCGCGGCGATCGTTACCCGGCCCGCGCACCCTGGGCTGGTCGAGCACGCCAAGGAGTTGAGCGCCCTCGCGGGGCGGCTGCACGCCGCGATGGCCGAGGTGCCCCCGGCGTCGCGCCCGGCGATGGCCGGCTACGAACTGGCCGCCGCCTACGAGCTCTGCTACGCCGGCGCGGCCAGCCTCCAGCTGTGGGCCACCGGCGAGGCCGAGCACGCCGGCCGGCCGCTCTGGGCGGACGGCCTCTGGGTCCGGGCCGCCCTGCGCGCCCTGCGGGCCAGGCTCGCCGAGGTGCTGCGCACCCCGGCTCCGGCCGCCGCGCCCGGCGACGAGCTGATAGACGAGACGCTGGCCCGGGTGATCGCCGAGGCCGCCGCCACCGGTGCCCCCGTCACCCCGTTCGGGGCGGCGCAGGCGCGGGGCGCCGCAGGGAACGAGGAGCACCGATGAGCGCCGAGGACCTGGAGAAACTGCTCGGAGACCCACGTGAGGCCGGCAACCCGGTCGGCTACGCCGCCCTGCTGGCCGCCGACGAGCGGCAGGAGATGCCCGCCGAGGGCGAGCGGTTGCTCGACCGGTACGGCATGAACGCCGAGTTCGTGCCTGCCGCGTACGGTGGCCGGCTCACCCGGGCCGACCGGCTGGCGGACGTCCAGCGGGCGCTGTGGCGGCGCGACCCGAGCCTGGGACTCGGCTACGGGTTCAGCTCGCTGCTCGCCTCGGTCAACATCTGGACCACCGGCAGCGAGGAGCAGCGCGCCGAGGCCGCCGGCATCCTGCTGGGCAACGGCCGGATCGCCGCTGCGTTCCACGAGCTCGACCACGGCAACGACTTCGCGAGCGCCGAGTGCACCGCCTGGCCCGACGGTGCCGGCTGGCTGCTGAACGGGCGCAAGGAGATCGTCACCAACCTGCGCCGCGCCGACGCCATGGTGCTGTTCGCCCGGACCGGCGAGGCCGCCGGCAGCCGCAGCCACAGCCAGTTCTTCGTCCGGCGCGCCGAGCTGCCGGCCGACCGGCTGGAGGACCTCCCGCGCTTCCCCAGCTCCGGCATGCGCGGCGTACAGCTCGGCGGCCTGCGGTTCACCGACTGCCCGCTGCCAGCCGACGCCCTGCTCGGCCGGCCGGGCCAGGGCATGGAGACCGCCCTGCGCTCCTACCAGCTCACCCGGGCGGTGCTGCCGGCGGTGATCCTCGGACCGCTGGACACGGCGCTGCGCCTGGCGCTGGAGTGCGTGCTGGCACGACGGCTGTACGGCGGCACCGTCGCCGACCTGCCGTACGTGCGGGCCACCGTCGCCCGGGCCTTCGCGGACCTGCTGGCCGTCGACGCCTTCTCGGGGGTGGGCCTGCGGGCCCTGCACCTGATGCCCGACGCGATGGGCGTCTACGCGCCGGCCGCGAAGTACCTCACCTCGCGGATCGTCCTGGACGCCTTCGAGGACCTGCGCTCGGTGCTCGGTGCCCAGTCCTACCTGCGGCAGGGCCCGTACGCGATGTTCCAGAAGCTGGCCCGTGACATCGCGCCGGCCACCTTCGCGCACATTTCGCGCAGCGCCTGCCTGGTGACGATCCTGCCGCAGCTGCCCCGGCTCGCCCGGCGGTCCTGGCCGGCCGGGCAGCCCGCCCCGGCGGAGCTGTTCGACCTCGGTGCGCCGCTGGCGCCGCTGGACCTCGGCCGGCTGGCCCCGGGCCTGCCCGCGGGCGACCCGATCGTCGCCACGCTGGCCGAGATCGCCGAGAGCGAGCCAGCCGACGCCCTCGCGGGCCGCTTCGCCCGGCGGCTGCGGGCCGAGGTGGCCGGACTCGGCGAGCAGTGCGCCGCGCTGGCCCCCACCGACCTGACCATCGACGCTTCACCGGCCGCCGTCGCCTTGGCCGACCGCTACACGGTGGTGCTCGCCGCGGCCTCCGCGCTGGCGCTCTGGCGCCGGGGCGCCGGCCGGCACCCGCAGGCCGCGCTGCCCGTCGTCCTCGACCGGCTCACCGGCCGCCTCGGCGGCGCCCCGGTGCTCACCGCGGCCGAACGCGAGAGCGCCGAGGAGCAGCTCTTCGACCTGGCCGTCCGGCGCTACCAGGACCGCCGCCTCTTTGATCTGACCGCACGTCACATCGCAGGATGAGAAAGGCACTTCCGATGACCGAGACCGACCCGGCGAACACCGACTGGACGCCCGAGGCCGTCCGGGCCTGGCTGACCGGACGCGTCGCCCACTTCCTCAGCATCCCGGACGGCGAGATCGAGCCGGACGTTCCGCTCGCCGAGTACGGCCTGGAGTCGGTGTTCGCCTTCGCGCTCAGCGGCGAGATCGAGGACATCCTCGGCCTGGCCGTCGAACCCACCCTGGTGTGGGACGTCGACACCGTCTCCGGGCTGACCGCCCACCTCAGCGGTCTCATGGCCGAACGGGCCGCCCTCTGAAAGGTGTTCAACCGCCGGACACGGTGTCCGGTGTCGGCTTCTCCAGTCTGTGCGAGTGATCGAGGGATACGGGAATGGGTGCGTCCGAACAGGGATCTTGGGAACTGATGTCCGGCCAGCTCGGCGTCTGGTACGCGCAACAGCTCGCGCCCGACAGCCCGGCCTACAACATCGGCGAGTACACGGAGATCCACGGCGAGCTGGACGTGGACCTCTTCCTGCGCGCACTGCGCCGCACGCTGGAGGAGGCCGGCACCTACCGGCTGCGTTTCCGCGTGGAGGACGGCGTACCGCGCCAACACCTCGCCGACGCGGCGGACCTGCCCGTCCACGTCGCCGACCTCAGCGCCGAGCCGGACCCGAAGGCGGCCGCCGAGGAGTGGATCCGCGCCGACCTGGACCGCCCGGCCGACCTCACCGGCGGCCCGCTCAGCGGCCACGCCCTCTTCCGGCTCGGCGCGGACCGCTTCCTCTGGTACCAGCGCGCCCACCACATCCTCCTGGACGGCAACGGCCTCTCGCTGTTCGCCGGCCGCCTCGCCCGGGTCTACGAGGTGCTCGGCCGCGGCGGCGACCCGGACCAGGGCGCCCTCGGCCCGGTCTCGGCGCTCATCGACACCGACCGCGCCTACCGCGCCTCCGGGACCATCGGCCGTGACCGGCAGTTCTGGGTCGACGCCTTCGCCGACCACGCCTTCGCCGACCACGCCGGGGCCCACGGCCCCGACACCGCCCAGGCCCGCCCCGCGGTCCGGCCGATGCTGCACCGCGAGGACGTCGACGCCGAGGTCACCGGCGCCCTGCGGGCCGTCGCCAAGCGGCTGCGGATCAGCTTCGCCGCGCTGATGCTCACCGCCGCCGCCGTCTACCACCACCGCGCCACCGGCGCCCGTGACCTCGTGCTCGGCGTCTCCGTCAACGGCCGCACCAGCATGCGCGAACTCGGCATCCCCGGCATGACCTCGAACATCATGCCGATCCGGCTGCGGCTGCGCCCCGGCATGTCCCTCGACGACCTCGCCCGGCAGACCCAGCGCGCCGTCCACGACGGCCTGCGCCACCAGCGCTACCAGTACCGCGACCTCCTCGGGGACCTGCGACGGGTCGGCGGCGCCCCGCTGTACGACCTGATCGTCAACGTCATGGGCGGTGACCACCAGGTGCGCTTCGGCGACTGCGAGGTCGTGCGGACCGGCCTGTCCAGCGGGCCCGCCGAGGACCTGAAGATCGACCTGCTCGGCCAGTACGCCGACGGCGGTCTGCGCACCGTCATCGAGATGAACCGCGAACGGCACGCGCCGACCGCGGCCGAGGAGGTCGGCCAGCGCTTCCTGGTCGTCCTGGACTGGCTCGCCGGCGCCGCCCCCGGCGCGCCATTCAGCCGGATCGACCTGCTGGGCACGGCCGAACGCCGCCTCGTCCTGGAGACCTGGAACGACACCGCGGTCGCCGGCCCGGTCGTGCCCGTCCCCGAGCTCTTCGCCGAGCAGGCCGCCCGCACCCCCGACGCGATCGCCCTGGTCGCCGACGACGTACAGCTCAGCTACGCCGAGCTCGACACCCGGGCCAACCGGCTGGCGCACTACCTGCGCGGTCTCGGCGCCGGCCCGGAGAGCGTGGTCGGCCTCTGCCTGCCGCGCGGGGCCGAGATGGTCACCGCGATCCTCGCCACCTGGAAGGCCGGCGCCGCCTATGTGCCGGTGGACCCGGAGTACCCGGCCGAGCGGATCGCCTACATGCTCGCCGACAGCCGAGCCGTGGCCCTGATCGGCTCCGAGGAGGTCTTCGACGACCTGCCTGCCGGGCGGCTGCGCACCATCGCCGTCGACGGCCCGCTGGCCGCCGCCGCCATCGCCGGCCAGCCGGCCGAGGCCCCCGACGTCACCGTGCTGCCGGACGGCCTCGCCTACGTGATCTACACCTCCGGCTCGACGGGCAGGCCCAAGGGTGTCACCGTCACCCACCGGGGCCTGGCCAACTACGTGTTCTGCGTGCCGGCCCAGGTCGGCTTCGGCGTCCCCGGCGCCCGGTACGCGCTGCTCCAGGCGCAGGCCACCGACCTCGGCAACACCGTCGTCTTCGCCAGCCTCGCCACCGGCGGCACCCTGCACGTGCTCGACCGGGAGGCCGTCACCGACCCGCGCGCCGTGGCCGGCTACCTGGCCGGGCACCGGATCGACTTCGTCAAGGTCGTCCCCTCCCACCTGGCCGCGCTGGGCTCCTCGCTGGGCGGCCTGGCCGACCTGCTGCCGGCCAAGGGCCTGGTGCTCGGCGGGGAGGCGGCGTCCACCGCCTGGGTGAAGGAGCTGCTGGCCGCGGCGGGGGAACGCCCGGTCTTCAACCACTACGGGCCGACCGAGGCCACCATCGGCGTGGTCGCCGGCCGCCTCGACGCCGCCGCGCTGGCCCACGGCGCGGTGCCGCTGGGCCGGCCGGTCGGCAACACCCTGACCTACGTGCTCGACGACGGGCTCTCGCCGGTCGCCCCCGACACCCCCGGCGAGCTGTACGTGGCCGGCGCGCAGCTGGCCCGCGGCTACGCCGGCCGGGCCGCGCTGACCTCCGAGCGGTTCGTGGCCTGCCCGTTCAAGCCCGGCGAGCGGATGTACCGCACCGGCGACCGGGTCAAGTGGACGGCGGACGGCCGGCTGGTCTTCGTCGGCCGGGCCGACGAGCAGGTCAAGATCCACGGCTACCGGATCGAGCCCGGCGAGGTGCAGGCCGCGGTCGCCGCCCACCCCGGCGTCGCCCAGGCGGCGGTGATGGTCCGCGAGGACACCCCCGGCACCCGCCGCCTCGTCGCCTACGCGGTGCCCGCCGACCGGGACCCGGACGGCGGCGTGGACACCGAGGCGGTCCGCCGCTTCGTCGGCGACCGGCTGCCCGAGCACATGGTGCCGTCGGCGGTGGTCGTCCTCGACGTGCTGCCGCTGACCGCCAACGGCAAGCTCGACCGGGCCGCGCTGCCCGCCCCGGACTTCGCCGGCGGGGCCGGCCGGGGCCGCGCGCCGCGCAACACCCAGGAGGAGCTGCTCTGTCAGGCCTTCGCCGAGATCCTCGAACTGCCCGCGATCGGCGTCGACGACGACTTCTTCGCCCTCGGCGGGAACTCGCTGCTCGCGGTCTCGCTGGTGGAGCGCCTGCGGGTGCGTGGGGTCGCTGTCTCGGTGCCGACGCTGTTCCGTACGCCGACCCCGGCGCAACTCGCCGAGGTCTCCGGACCGGAACTCGTCCCCGTCCCGGAGAACCGGATCCCGGCCGGGGCCCGGCAGATCACGCCCGACATGCTGCCGCTGGTCACGCTGGACGCCGACGGGATCGAACGCGTCCTGGAGCACATCGAGGGCGGGGCCGCCAACCTCGCCGACGTGTACCCGCTGGCGCCGCTTCAGGAGGGGATCTTCTTCCACCACCTGATGGCGGGCCCGGACAGCGGTGACGTCGGCATCCTGCCGGTCGTCTTCGAGGCCGACTCGCGCGCTCACCTCGACGGCTTCGTCGCCGCCCTCCAGCAGGTCGTCGACCGCAACGCCGTCTACCGCACCGCGATCGTCTGGCAGGGCCTGCGCGAGCCGGTGCAGGCCGTGGCCCGCCACGTCGACCTGCCGGTCCACGAGGTCACCCTGTGCCCGGCCGGCCAGGGCGACGGCCCGGTGGAGCAACTGCTCGCCGCCGGCGCCGAGCCGATGGACCTGGGCCGCGCGCCGCTGCTGCGGGCGCACATCGCCGCCCGGCCCGGGGCCGGGCGCTGGCTGCTGCTGCTCTGCATGCACCAGATGGTGCGCGACCACACCACGCTGGAGCAGCTGCTCGGCGAGGTCCGCGCGATCATGGCGGGCCGCGGCGACCAGCTGCCGGAGCCGCTGCCGTTCCGCGACTTCGTGGCGCAGGCCCGCCTCGGCACGCCCCGCGAGGAGCACGAGCGCTACTTCACCGGCCTGCTCGGCGACGTCACCGAACCGACCGCCCCCTACGGCCTGCTGGACGTCCACGGCAATGGCGAGAACGTCGTCAGCACCCAGCAGCCGCTGGAGAAGGAACTGGCCGTGCGGATCCGGGAGGTGGCGCGCGAGCGCGGCGTCAGCCCGGCGACGATCTTCCACCTCGCCTGGGGCCGCGTGCTCGCCACCGTCTCGGACCGCTCCGACGTGGTCTTCGGCACCGTCCTGTTCGGGCGGATGAACGCCGGCGCCGGCGCCAACCGGGTCTTCGGCCCGTTCATCAACACGCTGCCGGTACGGGTGCGCCTGGACGGGACCGGGACCGGCGAGGCGCTGGCCGCGATGCGCCGCCAGCTCGCCGACCTGCTCGCCCACGAACACGCCCCGCTCGCCCTCGCCCAGCAGGCCAGTGGCGTGCCCAGCCGGACCCCGCTGTTCACCTCGATCTTCAACTACCGCTACAACCAGCTCGACGGGGGCACCGGGACCGGCATCGACGGCATCCGCGCCCTGCTCTACCGCGAGCGCACCAACTACCCGCTGACCGTCTCCGTCGACGACCTCGGCGACGGCTTCGCGGTGACCGTCGACGCGATGGACCCGGCCGACCCCGACCGGGTCCACCCGCTGGTGCGGACCTGCCTGGAGCACCTGGTCGCGGCACTGGAGGCCGAGCCGGCACTGCCGCTGGGCGCGCTCGAGGTGCTGGACGCCGACGAGCGGCGCCGGGTGCTGACCGACTGGAACGACACCGCCGTCCCGGTCGCGCCCGCGACGCTGCCGGAGCTGTTCGCGGCGCAGGCCGCCCGGACCCCGGACGCGCCGGCGGTGCTCTTCGAGCGCGACGAGGTCTCCTACGCCGAACTGGACGCCCGCGCCGAGCGCCTCGCCCGCCACCTGGCCGGCGTCGGCATCGGCCCGGAGTCGGTGGTCGCGGTCTGCCTGGAACGCGGCATCGACCTGGTCGTCGCACTGCTCGCCGTGGTCAAGGCCGGCGGCGCCTACCTGCCCGTCGACCCCGGCTACCCGGACGAGCGGATCCGCCACCTGCTCGCCGACGCCCGCCCGGACTGCCTGCTGACCGCCACCGGCCTGCGCGAGCGCCTGGCCGGGCAGGCCGGCGCCGCGCCGGTGCTGCTCGCCGACGCGCCCGAGGGCGCCGAGGCGACCCCGGTGCCGGCGGCGCCCGCGCACCCCGCGTACGTCATCTACACCTCCGGCTCGACCGGGCTTCCCAAGGGCGTGGTCGTCACACACGAGGGGATCGTGAACCGGCTGGAGTGGATGCAGCGGGAGTACGAACTCGGCGCCTCGGACCGGGTGCTGCAGAAGACCCCGTTCGGCTTCGACGTGTCGGTCTGGGAGTTCTTCTGGCCGCTGCTTCGCGGCGCCGCCGTGGTGGTGGCCCGCCCCGGCGGGCACCAGGACCCGGCCTACCTCGCGCAGCTCGTCCGGGACGCGGGCGTCACCGTCACCCACTTCGTGCCGTCCATGCTGGAGGCCTTCGTCCGGGAGCCCTCCGCCGCCGCCTGCACCGGCCTGCGCGCCGTCTTCTGCAGCGGCGAGGCGCTCCCGCACGGACTGCGGGACAGGTTCCTCGACCTGCTCGACGTCCCGCTGTTCAACCTCTACGGGCCCACCGAGGCCTCCGTCGACGTCACGGCCGCGCGCTGCACCGCCGCGGACGGTCCGCTGGTGCCGATCGGCACCCCGGTGGCCAACACCCGCACCTACGTGCTGGACGACGCCCTGCGCCCCGTCCCGGCCGGCGTCGCCGGCGAGCTCTACCTGGCCGGCGTCCAGCTGGCCCGCGGCTACACCGGGCGGCCCGGCCTGACGGCGGAGCGCTTCGTCGCCTCGCTGTTCGGCCCGGCCGGGAGCCGGATGTACCGCACCGGCGACCGCGTGCGGTGGAGCGAGGACGGGCGGCTGGAGTACCTCGGCCGCACCGACGACCAGGTCAAGATCCGCGGCCTGCGCGTTGAGCCCGGCGAGATCGCCGCCACCCTGGCCGCCCACCCCGCGGTCGCCCAGGCCGCCGTGACCGTCCGCGAGGACACACCCGGCGACCAGCGCCTCGTCGGCTACGTCGTACCGGCCGGCCGGTACGCCGAAGCCGTCGAACTGCCGCGCCTGCTACGTGAGTTCGCGGCGACCAGGCTCCCGGCATACATGGTTCCCGCCGCCACCGTGGTGCTCCCGGCCCTACCGGTCACCGCCAACGGCAAGCTCGACCGCGCCGCCCTGCCCGCCCCGGACTTCGCCGCCACCGCCGGCAGCGGACGACCGCCGGCCGACGCCAACGAAGAACTCATCTGCCAGGCCTTCGCCTACGTGCTCGGGCTGCCCGTCGTCGGACCCGAGGACGACTTCTTCGCCCTCGGCGGCCACTCCCTCCTGGCGACCCAACTCGCCAGCCGGGTCTGGGCCGTGTCCGGCACGGAACTGCAGGTCCGCCAACTCTTCCAAACCCCGACACCGGCCGGACTCGCGGCCTGGCTCGGAAACCAAGCCGTCAGTACCAGGAAAGCCAGGCCCGTGCTGCGGCCGATGCGCAAGCAAGAGGAGTCCCGATGATCCCCATGTCGTTCGCCCAGCGGCGGTTGTGGTTCCTGTGGCAGGTCGAAGGCCCCAGCGCGACCTACAACATCCCGCTGATCGCCCGGCTCTCCGGCCCGCTGGACCGCGCGGCCCTCGCCGCCGCCCTGCGGGACGTGATCGGCCGGCACGAGGCGATGCGCACCGTGTACCCCGCGCCGGACGGCGAGCCGTACCAGCGGATCCTCGCGATGGACGAGCTGGACTGGGAGCTGGCGGTGGTCGACGCCGACCGGTTCGACGCCGACCGCCCCGGCACCGGCGCGCCCGACGCCGAACTGGCCGACGACCTCCCGACGTTCGACGACGCACCCGCCGGGCTCGCCGACGCGGTGGCCCGCGCCGCCGGCCACGCCTTCGACCTCGCCACCGAGATCCCCGTCCGCGCCTGGCTGTTCGCCACCGCCCCCGACGAGCACGTCCTCGTCCTGGTCGCCCACCACATCGCCGTCGACGGCTGGTCGATCGGCCCGCTCATGCGCGACCTCTCCACCGCTTACACGGCCCGCCGCACCGGCACCGAACCGGGCTGGGACGAGCTGGAGGTGCAGTACGCCGACTACGCCCTCTGGCAGCGCGAACTCCTCGGCGAGGACGACGACCCGGAGAGCGTGCGGGCCCGCCAGGTCGGGTACTGGCGCAAGGCCCTGGCCGGCGCCCCCGAGGAGCTGGAACTGCCCACGGCGCGCCCACGCCCGGCCGTCGCCGGCCACCGCGGCCACACCGTCCCCCTGGACGCCCCCGCCGACCTGCACGCCCGGCTGCTGACCCTGGCCAGGGAACGCGGCGCCACCCTGTTCATGGTGCTGCACGCCGCCCTCGCCGTGACCCTCTCCCGGCTCGGCGCCGGCACCGACGTCCCGATCGGTTCCGCCGTCTCCGGCCGCACCGACAAGGCCCTCGACGAGATGGTCGGGTGCTTCGTCAACACCCTCGTCATCCGCACCGACCTGACCGGCGACCCCACCTTCGCCGAGCTGCTCGGGCGGGTCCGCGAGGTCGGCCTCGACGCGCTGGCCCACCAGGACGTGCCGTTCGAGCGCCTTGTCGAGGAACTCGCCCCCACCCGCTCGCTGGCGCGCCATCCGCTCTTCCAGGTCGTGCTGACCGTGCAGAACCTCGGCTCCGTCCTGGACCTCCCGGAGCTGCGCATCGACGTCCTCTCCACCGGCCGCAGCGCGGCCAAGTTCGACCTCGACGTCATGGTCGGCGAGGCCTTCGACGCCGCCGGCGCCCCCGCCGGCATCCAGGGCGTGCTCAAGGCCGCCGCCGACCTCTTCGACCCCGAGATGGTCGAGCGGATCGCCGCCGGCCTGCTCCGGGTCCTCGCCGCCATGGCCGCCGACCCCGACCGCCCGCTGAGCGCCGTGCCGCTGCTGGACGAGGCCGAGCACCGGCTGATCGTCCAGGAGTGGAACGACACCGCCGCCGCCGTCCCCGCCGCCACCGCGGTCGAGCTCTTCGAGGCGCAGGTCGCCCGGACCCCCGACGCCGCGGCCGTCGTCGCCGACGGCGCCCGGATCACCTACGCCGAGCTCGACGAGCGGGCCAACCGGCTCGCGCACTACCTGATCGCCCAAGGCGTCGGCCCCGAGACCGTCGTCGGCCTCGCCCTGCCGCGCGGCGTCGAGACCATCACCTCGATCCTCGCGATCTGGAAGGCCGGCGCCGGCTACCTGCCCGTCGACCCGGAGCAGCCCGCCGACCGCATGACGTTCATGCTCCGCGACAGCCACGCGGTGCTGCTCCTCACCGACGAGGAGACCCTCGACGACATGCCGGCCGGCAAGGTCCGCTTCGTCACCCTCGACGGCGCCCTGATGGCCACCCACCTAGCGCTCGCCGCGACCACCGCTCCGCAGGTCCCGGTCGGCCCCGACGGCCTCGCGTACGTCATCTACACCTCCGGCTCCACCGGCAAGCCCAAGGGCGTCGCCGTCACACACGGCGGCCTGGCCAACTACCTCGCGAGCGTGCCTGGCCGCCTCGGCCTCGGCGCGACCGGCGACCGCTACGCACTGCTCCAGGCCCAGGCCACCGACCTCGGCAACACGACGGTCTTCACCAGCCTGACCACCGGCGGCGAGCTGCACATCCTCGACGCCGACGCCGTCACCGACCCGCTCGCCGTGGCCGGCTACCTGACCGAGCACCGGATCGACCACCTCAAGGCCGTCCCCTCCCACCTGGCCGCGCTCACCTCGGGCGGCTCGGCCGGCGGGGTGCTGCCCGCGGGCTCCCTCGTCCTCGGCGGCGAGACCGCCTCCCCGGCGCTGGTCACCGACCTGCTGGCGGCCGCCGGCGAGCGCGGGGTCTTCAACCACTACGGCCCGACCGAGGCCACCATCGGCGTCGCCACCACCCGGCTGACCCCGGAGCTGATCGCCGACGGCGCCGTCCCGGTCGGCACGCCGATCGGCAACACCCGCCTCTACGTGCTCGACGCGACGCTGCGCCCGGTCGCCGCCGGGGTCGCCGGCGAGCTGTACATCGCCGGCGCCGGCCTGGCCCGCGGCTACGTCCGCCGCCCCGACCTGACCGCCGAGCGCTTCGTGGCCTCGCCGTTCGGCCCGGCCGGGAGCCGGATGTACCGCACCGGCGACCGTGCCCGCTGGACCACCGGCGGCCGGCTCGTCTTCCTCGGCCGCGCCGACGAGCAGGTGAAGATCCGCGGCTTCCGGGTCGAGCCCGGCGAGATCCAGGCCGCGCTCGTCGCCCACCGCGAGGTCGCCGGCGCGGCCGTCGTCGCGCACGCCTCCACCCCCGGCGACCAGCGCCTCGTCGCCTACGTCGTGCCGGCCGACCCCGACGACTACGACGAGCCGGAACTGGCCGCCGACGTCCGCAAGTTCGCTGCCAAGCGGCTGCCCGAGCACATGGTCCCCGCCGTCGTCGTGGTGCTGGACGCGCTGCCGCTGACCGGCAACGGCAAGCTGGACCGCAAGGCCCTGCCCGCCCCTGACTACGCGGCCGGGGCGGCCGCCCGCGGCCGCGGCCCCTCCAGCGTGCGCGAGGAGGTGCTCTGCGCCGGCTTCGCCGAGGTGCTGGGCCTGGAGTCGGTCGGTGTCGACGACGACTTCTTCGTGCTCGGCGGGCACTCGCTGCTCGCCGTGCGCCTGGTCGAGTGGCTGCGGGTGCGCGGGGCCTCCGTCTCCGTCAAGGCCCTGTTCGAGACCCCGACCCCGGCGGGCCTCGCGTCCGTCGCCGGCACCGAGGCCGTCGAGGTCCCGCCGAACCTGATCCCCGAGGGTGCGCAAGCCGTCACCCCGCAGATGCTGCCGCTGGTCGACCTCGACGCGGCCGCCGTCGAGCGGATCGTCGCCACCGTCGAGGGCGGCGCAGCCAACCTCGCCGACGTCTACCCGCCCGCCCCCGTGCAGGAGGGCATGCTCTTCCACCACCTCATGGCGGGCGAGGACGAGCGCGACGTCTACGTGCTCCCGACCGTCCTGGAGTTCGACACCCGCGAGCGGCTCGACGGCTTCGCGGCCGCTCTCCAGCGGGTGGTGGACCGGCACGACATCTACCGCACCGGCATCGCCTGGGAGCAGCTGCCCGAGCCCGTGCAGGTGGTCTGGCGTCGGGCGACCCTGCCCGTGACCGACGTCGCGCTCGACGCGGCCGGCCCCGACCCGGTGGAGCAGTTGCTCGCCGCCGCCGGCTGGTCGATGGACCTGACCCGGGCCCCGCTCATGGACCTCCACATCGCCGCCGAGCCCGGCGGTGACAGCTGGCTGGCCCTGCTGCGCATCCACCAGATGGTGCGTGACCACACCTCGCTGGAGGTGCTGCTCACCGAGGTCCGCGAGATCCTGGCCGGCCGCGGTGACCAGCTGCCCGAGCCGCTGCCGTTCCGCGACTTCGTGGCGCAGGCCCGCCTCGGGATCTCCCGCGAGGAGCACGAGCAGTACTTCACCGAGCTGCTCGGCGACGTCACCGAGACCACCGCCGCCTACGGGCTCACGGACGTCTTCAGCGACGGCATGGCCGCCGCACAGGCACAGCTGCCGATGGACGCCGAACTGGCCGAGCGGCTGCGCCAGGTGGCCCGGACGGTGGGCGTCAGCCCGGCGACCGTCTTCCACCTGGCGTGGGCCCGGGTCCTGGCAGCCGTCTCCGGCCGCTCGGACGTCGTCTTCGGTACCGTGCTCTTCGGCCGCATGAACGCCGGCGCCGGCGCCGACCGGGCCCAGGGCGTCTTCATCAACACCCTGCCGGTCCGCGTCCGGACGGACGGCGCCGGTGTGCTGGAGGCCCTGGGCGGGGTGCGCCGTCAGCTGGCCGAACTGCTCGTCCACGAGCACGCGCCGCTGGTCGTCGCGCAGAAGGCCAGCGGGATCGCGGGCCGCAACCCGCGCCTGTTCACCGCACTGTTCAACTACCGGCACAACGAGGTCCCCGTCAAGGAGACCGGGACCGGACTCGACGGCGTCGGGATCCGCTACATCTGGGCGCGGACCAACTACCCGCTGTCCGTCTCCGTCGACGACAACGGCGACGGCATCCGCCTGACCGTCGACGCCGTCGCCCCGGCCGACCCGCAGGCGGTCTGCCGACTCCTGCACACCGTCATCGAGAAGCTGGTGCCGGCGCTGGAGGCGGCGGGCGAGGGTGGTGCGGATCTGCCGCTGAGTGCGGTGGGGGTGCTGGACGCGGGGGAGCGGGAGCGGGTGCTGTCGGAGTGGTGTGTTCCGGCGGTGGATGTGGTGGTGGGGACGTTGCCGGAGGTGTTCGCGGGGCAGGTGGCGCGGACGCCGGGTGCGGTGGCGGTCGTCGGTGACGGTGTTGAGCTGTCGTA
>NZ_JBVOOL010000044.1:0-38002 GCF_055664045.1 Kitasatospora sp. NPDC023385
CTCCTGAAGACCGCCCCTGACGGACAATCAGCCCACTACACTGCACCACGCAGCCTCTGACCAGGCAAAACACCGAAGTCCTGCTGGAGTACTAGGGGGCCGACCTCGCCCGCCTCAGGCCCGCCGAGGTACTCCCCGGGACCGCCGAACAACCGGCGCCGGCACTCGACATGATCCAGCGCCCCGGAAATGAGACGTCGGCGCCAAAGGGGCACGACCAGGCGACGAGGCGACGGGCCCGCCTCCGAAGAACCTCCTGGCCGCCGCCGCGAAGACCACGACCAAGCGCGGCAGCGCCATAGGGAAGCGGCAGCTGTCCCAACTCACCAAGGCCGAGCTCTACCAGCGCGCCACCGACCTCCACATCGCCCACCGCTCAACGATGAGCCGCGACGAACTCCAGAAGGCCGTGGAGAAGGCCACTCCGCGGCTGCGCTCTGCGTAACGACCGGAAGGCCCGCCGGGACAAGCTCACCGCCGAGCAGGTCGGGCGACTGGAGGCCGTCGGGGTGGCCTGGTGATCCGGACCGGCTTGGGACATGACATGGTGTCCCGTGAAGGCATCAACCCACCCCCACCCCACCAGGAGGTCCTGCATGAGCAGCGGCGCAGCGTCACCCGAGAACCCCGAGAGGTCGGAGGCCGACCCGGCCGCCGAGGTCCCCGCGGCCGCCGTCCAGGACGACGTCAAGGCCCGGTTCCTCGCCGCGCTGGACCGCAAGCACGGCGCCAAGGGCGGGAGCACGGCCGGCGGTCCGAACGGCGATTCGAAGATCCATGGCGCGCACGCCGCGGCGGGCAGCAAGCGCAACTTCCGCCGCAAGAGCGGCGGCTGACCGCGCTGGTGTGCACCGGAGCTGCCGGGCCTCGGCGGGACGGGCCGGGCCGGTCCCCGACCCCGGTTCCGCACGGTCCGTTCCGCCGGCCCGCGTGGGGCTCCCGGTCCGCCCGGGGCCGACAGGGCCGTGGGCGGACCAGGCGCGGGACCACTGGCTTCCGACCGTCCGGTCGTCGCCGTCGCCGCGGTTGCCTCCGCCCGGTCCTGGGAGCCCAGGAACCCGGAGCGGTCAGGCGAGGGCCGGGCCGGTGGAGCGTCGGACGACGAGCTCGGTGGGCAGGGTGACCGAGGCGGGCGTGCCCCCGCCGCGCAGCTCGATCAGCGCCTGCATGCCTTGGGCGCCCAGCTCGCCGAGCGGGAACCGGACGGTGGTGAGCGGGGGTTGGAGCACGATGGCGGTGGGGAGGTCGTTGAAACCCACGAGGGAGAGGTCCTCACCGACTGCCAGGTCCAGCTCGGCCGCGGCGGCCAGGACGGCCGCGGCCATGTTGTCGTCGTCGCAGATGACCGCCGTGGGACGGTCGGCGCCGGAGAGCGCCCTGATCGCCCGGTCCCGGATCTCCACCAGGTCGAAGGAGGTGACGAGGCGGCTCGGGCTGAGCTGGGGGTGGCTGAGCACGCACTGGTCGAAGGCCTCCGCCCGGCGGGCGAACGTCCAGGCGGAACGTTCGGTGCGCAGGTGCATGATGCGCCGGTGGCCGAGCTCGATCAGGTGGGCGAGGGCCTTGGCCATGCCGCCACCGGTGTCCATGGTCACCGTCGGGGTGTCGGGCAGCGGGGCGTCGTCGAGCACGACCAGGGGCAGTCCGGTCCGCAGCTTGGCGACGGCCTGGGCGGACACCGAGCAGGCGATGACTCCGTCGAGCGACTGCCGGGGTGTGGAGAACGGGTCGCAGCCGTCCTCGGCGCTGAGCGGGAACACCACGACGCCGAGGCCCGCCTCCGCGGCGACCCGGGCGGCGCCGGCGTGGACGGCGGCGAAGACCGGGTTCACGATGGTCGGCACGACCATCAGCACGGTACCGCTGCTGCCCAGGCGCAGGTTGCGGGCCGACTCGTTGATCCGGTAGCCGAGCTCGTCCACCACTGCCAGGACCCGCCGGGCGGTCTCCTCCCGGATCCGGCCCTGCCACTTTCCGTTGAGGACCAGCGAAACCGTCGATTGGGAGACCTTGGCCGCCCGCGCCACGTCCGTGGCGGTCAGGGCACGCGACCGGTCTGCTTCATGCATCACTTCTGCCAATCATCCGAAAGCAAGGACGTGGCCCGCCCCGCGGGCCCGCCCCGCCCGGCGCTCGTAGCACTGGTGGCACTCGTAGCGGTGGTGGCGCTCGTAGCGCTGGTGGCGCTCGTAGCACTGGTGGCGCTGGTGGCCCTGGTAGCACTGGTGGCGTTGGTGGCGCTCACTCCGGCCATGTCAGCTCCCTTGGTGGCATGGTCGGCAGTCCGGCGGACCCCACGACGCAACGGAATGGTACTCGGGGGATCCGCACTCCCGATTCCCTCCCGTGAGCAACTGGTCGGCAGCCTCAGCGATCGGGGCGGTGTCCGGTCACGTCACCTGCCGGACCTCGACGTCCCCAGCCGGCTCGGCGGCGGGTCCGGCACCGGACGCGCCTCGCAGCAGTGGCACCGCGGCGGAGCCCAGGACCGCCAGCACCCCGCCGGTGAGCAGGCAGATCCGTGTCCCGTGGATGGACAGCGGACTGTCGGCGGAGAGTTGACCGACCACCAGCAGGACGGCCAGCCCGAACGAGACGCCGAGCTGCTGGGTGGTGATCAGCAGGCCGCCGGAGAGCCCATGCTCATCCGCGTTCAGCTCGGCGGTGGCCGCCACGGCGGTGACCACGGCCACCAGTACCAGACCGAACCCGGTCAGACTCGTCGCCGCCGGCACCCAGGCCGCGGCGAGCCCGGTCAGCGGAGTCGCCGCGAGCAGCGCCATGCCCGCCGCGATCGCGGCCAGGCCCGTGACGCAGGCCCCGGTCGTCCCGAGCCGGCGGTGCAGCGGGCCCGCGGCCCGGGCGCCGAGGGCGGCGGCGGCCGCGTCGGGCAGCAGTGCGACACCGGTCAGCGCGTCGCTCCAGCCCAGGGCGTGCTGCATGAACGAGGCCGCGAAGTACACCATCGAACCGCCGGCCGCGGCGGCCCACGAGCCGGCGAGGTTGGCCCGCAGGACGGGGCCGCGCAACAGGAACCGGCGCGGCAGCAGCGGCGCGGCCCGGCGGTCGTCGCGCCACAGGAACACCGCGCCCACTCCCCCGGCGGTCAGCGCCAGGCCGACCACCCACCAGGCGTGCGCGGACGCCTCAGGCAACAGCGACAGGGTGGAGATGAGGGTGGCCGCGCCGACGGCGAGCAGCAGCGCGCCCAGCACGTCGGGGCTCGCCTCGGCGCGCGCGGGCGTCTCGGGGACCAGCCGCCAGGCGAGCGCCGCGGTGACCGCCGCCAGCAGCCCGCAGGCCCAGAAGACGGCCGGCCAGCCCGCCAGCTGGGTGAGCACCCCGCCCAGGGCGGCGCCGGCGGCGAAGCCCAGTGAGGCTCCCGCGCCCCACCAGGCGAGCGCCGCCGTCCGCCGGGGGCCGGTGCAGAGCGTGGTGACCAGGGCGAGCGCCGCCGGGGTGGCCACTGCGGCGGCCACCCCCTGGGCCACCCGGAAGGCGATCAGCAGGGCGAACGTCGGGGCGACCGCGGCCGCCACCGAGGCGGCGGTGAAGCAGGCCAGGCCGGCCAGCAGCATCCGGCGCGGGCCGTGGACGTCCGCGAACCGGCCCCCGCACAGCAGGGTGGAGCCGTAGGCGAGGCCGTACCCGGACAGCACCCACTGGAGGTCCCGGGCGGGCACCACGAAGTCCTGGGCGAGGGCGGGCAGCGCCACGTTGCCGATCGAGAACTCCAGCGCGACCAGGACCTGCACCAGGCACAGCACGGCCACGGCGCGCCGGTGCCGGCCGTCGTCCGATGGGAGGTGGGAGGTCATGCAACGCTCTCGCTCGGGTACAGCGGCAGGTGGAGCAGGCTGGTCACGGACGGCCGCTCGTCGCCCTCGGTCGCCACCGCGAGGACCTGGACGATCTCCCCGCCCGCCTGCCCGACCAGGGCGTCCAGCGCGGCCAGGGTGCCACCGCTGCTGATCACCTCGTCGATCACCGCGACCCGGCGACCCCGGAGCGCGGCCGCATCGTCCTCCCCGAGGACGAGCTCCTGGACGCCGGTGGTGCCGATGCTCTGGACCGGGACGCGGAGCGGCGCCGCCATGTTCGGGCGCACCTTCTTGCGGGCGATCCGGTACGGCTTGCCGGCCTTCTCGGCGAGCTTGTGCGCGAGCAGGATGCCGCCCGACTCGGGGCCGAGGATGATGTCGACGTCGTCCCGGAGGCGGCCAGCCAGCGCGGCGGTTGCCGCGTCGACGAGCTCCACGTCGCCGTAGAGCTTGAGGAATGCGATGCTCACGGTGTCGCTCACGGCGACCACGGGGAGCTCGCGCCGGACGTCGCCGATGCTGATGGACTGGGTGCGCATGAAGGGGTCCTGAGGTCGGAGGAGGTGGGTGGGGCTCGGGCGGGGATCAGGCGTGAGCGGCCAGCGAGCGGTGCAGCTCGGGCAGCAGGTTGTCGAGCGGGGTGCGGTCGGGGAACACCGTGCTCCCCAGGACGAGTTGGTCGGCACCGGCCGCGACCATCCGGCCGGCGGTGAGCGGGCCGACCGCGCCGTCCGCCTCGACCCGCTCGATCAGCCCGCGCTCGCGCAGCCGGGCCGCCTGCGCGATGGTGTCGAGTGCCTTGGCCCGGAACGGGCGCCCGGCGCCGCCGGGCACGACGCTCATCACCGTCAGCCGGTCCGGGCGGACCGCCTCGACGGCGGCCATCGAGATGGATTCGTCCGGGTCGACGGCCAGCGCGACCGCCGTTCCCCGTGCGGCGATGCCGCGCAGCAGCAGCGCGATCTTCGGCGTCAACGAGCGCTGGTGCACACAGATGCTGGCCGGGCCACGGGCGGCGACCTCCTGGAGCAGCAGTTCGGGCCGGGCGAGCATGATGTGGACGTCCACCGGCAGCCCGCAGTTGCGGCGCAGGTCACTGATGGTCTCCAGGGGAAGCCCGAGGGCGCCGCCGAACGCAGGGTCGACGAGGTCGACGTGCAGACGGGAGACGCCGAGTCCCTCCAGGGTCTCGATGTGCTCGCCGAGCCGGGTCTGGTCCAGGCACACCACCGACATCGACAGCTCGGGGCCGTCGAGCTCGGGTACGGTCCGGCAGGTCGCTGTCGTGACAGTCATGTGTGGTCCTTGAGGGCGTGGTCGGTCAGCGCTCGGCCGTTCGGCGTGGCGTCGGGCGCGCGGTCCGGCGCCAGCAGGTCCGCCAGTGCCCGGGCCATGCGGGGGACGGCGGGGGTGCCGGTCAGCCGGTCCAGGGCAGGGTCCAGGGCAGGGCGGCGGCCGGCCGAGTCGGTGGTGTGGACGCGGTGAAGGGTGCGCCGCTCGCGTAGCCGGGCCAGCCGCTCCGCGCCTGCGGCCGTCAGCCGCAGGTGAGTGGCGACGACGTCGATGCGCGCGTCGGCCGCCCGTTCGCGCAGCGCCGCGCAGACCGTCTCGACGGTCGCCGCGCTGGTGATCAGGTCATCGACGATCACGGCGTGCCGCAGCCCGTCGAGGTCGTCGTCCCCACCGCGCAGGGCGACCTCGACCCGCTCCGGGCCGAGTCGGCGCTTGTCGGCGACCACGGTCGGCAGGCCCAGTGCGGCGGCGAGCATCCGGACGTGCTCGTGGGCGCCTCGGTCGGGGGCCACCAGCACCGTGCCCGGCTCGACCAGCCCGGCCAGCAGCTCCAGGTGGATCTCGTGCACCGGCAGGAAGGTCAGCCGGGTCCCCGTGCCGGAGAACAGCCCGACCAGCAGGTCCTGGGCGCCGGAGGCGAGCGTGACCAGTTCGGCGATACCGGCGGCCGCGGCGAGGTCGGCCAGCAGCGCGGCCATGACCGGCCGGCGCTGGCCCGGCACGTGCCGGTCGTGCCGCGCGTAGACGAGGTGCGGGATGACGGCGACGATCCGCGCGGCGCCGTGTTCCCGGTAGCAGCGAGCCGCCGCCAGCAGGCTCATGATCGCCTCGTCGGGAGAGGCGTGGTCACCGGTGACGGACTGGCAGAGGACGACCGTTCGCCCGGCCGCCCCGGCCGGCAGGTCGATGCACAACTCGCCGTCCGGGAACCGGCTTTCGAGGTTCTCATGGAGCTCCACCGGGTGGCCCGCGGCGCTCAGCGTGTCGGCGACGACGGGCGCCTGGCCGGGGAAGTCGGCGGCGAAGGCCGCGCAGGCGGCCACGGTGATCGTGGGAGCGGTCACGGCCGCGGCTCCGGTGCGCCGTGGACCGTGCCGCCGACCGCGCCGTGGGCCGCGCCGTCGACCAGCCCGAGCGCGGCCCGCAGGTCGTCGCCGTCGTAGCGGTGGGCAGCCAGCGAGACGAGGTTGGACGTGGCGTTCACGGCGACGGTGCGGGTCAGCGTCTCGAAGAGCGGGACGTCCGAGTCGGAATCTCCGAACGCGATCGTCCGCGCGGCGTCCAGACCGAGCCGCTGCTGGAGCTCCCGGACCACGACCGGCTTGTCCTCCGGGTTCAGGATGTCGGTCGGGTAGGTGGAGGCGAAGACGTGGTCGAAGCCGGTGAAGCACTCGGCGAACTCGCGCGGCGCCATGGTGATCAGACAGGTGGTGACGGACCTGGCCCGCAGAGCGGCCAGGGTCTGGGCCACCCCGCCGATCTTCGGGCAGGCGTCGAAGGCCCGTCGGTACAGGTCGGCGCCCGCCCGCGCCCAGGACTCCAGGGCGAGTTCGGCGAACCGGGTGCTGTCGATCAGGCCGGCCCGGTAGTCGCGCTCCAGCCGGTCGATGAGCTCCGGCTCCCCGGCGGCCCGGGCGATCTGCTGGCAGGCGGTGGTGCCGGGGAGCAGGGTGCCGTCCATGTCGAAGACGGCCAGCCCGGTCGGGACCGCGGTGACGGTGGTCTCGGTGAGGGTCACGGTGCGGGTCACACCCCCGCGAACAGGTGCGGCAGTGCCTGGTGGCCGGCGAAGGAGGCCAGGATCTCCTTGGGGCTGTCGCTGACGACGATGTTGTCCAGGTACCGCTGGTGGACGAAGCCCTCGTCGGCGGCGTGTCGCAGGAAGGCCAGCAGCGGCTGGAAGAAGCCCTCGATGTCCAGCAGGGCGCAGGGCTTGCCGTGCAGGCCCAGCTGCGCCCAGGTGAGCACCTCGAAGAGCTCGTCGGCGGTGCCGAACCCGCCGGGCATCGCCACGAACGCGTCGCCGAGCTCGACCATGCGGGCCTTGCGCTCGTGCATGCCGGTGACCACCTCCAGCCGGCTCAGGCCCTGGTGGGCGACCTCGTGGCGGACCAGGTCCTCCGGGATGATGCCGGTGACCGTCCCCCCGCCGGCGAGCGCGGCGTCGGCGACGGCGCCCATCAGGCCGGTCGAGGCGCCGCCGTAGACGAGGCCGAGGCCGGCCTCGGCGAGTGCGCTGCCGAATTCGGCGGCAGCCTGCCGGTGGGCCGGGCGCCGGCCGTGGGAGGCACCGCAGTACACGGTGATGTGACGCAAGGAATCGTCCTGTCTGTGGGAGGGGTGGAGGTTTCCGGTCGGGAAGGGGGTTCAGCGGGCCGGCGGTGCGACGGAGGCCCGGCGTCCGAGGAGGTACGGCACGGCGATGCCGGCCAGGGCGAAGACCGCCCCGAGGCCGAGCCAGCCCGGGTAGCCGTGGTCCACCACTGCCGTCGACAGCACGAGTGGTCCCGCGACGGCCACACTGGTGGCGCCGAGTTGGTAGATGCTCAGGTAGTAGGTGCGCTGCTCCGCCGGGGCGAAGCGGTAGGAGATGCCCCAGCCGCCGGCCGACTGCCACAGCTCGCCCAGGGTCAGCGGCAGTGCCGCGAACAGTGTCAGGGCGCCGGCCAGGGCCGGTCCCACCGAGGCGATCGAGGCGGTCAGGACGCAGAACGCGGCCAGCGCCGCACCGGCGGCCCGTTGCTTGCGGCCGGCTCGCGCCACGTCCTCGCCGCCCCGGCTGAACCGGACCTGAAGCGCGACGGCCAGCAGCGTGTTGATCACCAGGGCCGCGCCGATGAAGCCGCGCGGGGCGTCGGTGCGGGTGACGATCCACAGCGGGAAGGCGACCGAGAGGATCGGCACGTGCAGGTAGAGCACGCCGTTCGCGAGCGACAGGAGCAGGAACCGGGGGTCGCGGAAGGGCAGCAGCCGGTCCCCGAGGCCGGCCGGCCGCCGGTCCGGGCGGCCGTCGCCCGCCCCGCCGTCGCCCGGACGGGGCAGGCGTAGACGGGTGAGCAGCGCGGCGGTCGCCAGGAACGCCAGCGCGTTGGCCAGCACGAAGCCGCCGTAGGCACCGGCCGAGCTCGCCACCGTGATGACGACCGTGGCCAGCACGGCGGCGAGCGCGTACGCGGTGTTCCGGGCCACCGCGATGAACGCCATCGCCTGGACCGGCGAGCCCTCCTCGGTGGTGCTGCCCGCGACGGACTGGATGATCGGCCCGACCGCTTGCTCGACGGCGCCGATCAGGCAGGCGACCACCAGGAACATCCGGAAGTCGTCGACGAACGGGTACGCCAGGAACGCCGCCCCGCGCCACAGTTGGAGCACCGTCAGCGTCGGTCCGTCGCCGAAGCGGTCGGCGGCGCGGCCGATCGGGATGGCGCAGGCGACGCCCAGCAGGCCGGCGATCGACAGGCCGGTGCCGACCTGGGCGGCGCTCAGGCCGATGACCTGGGTGTAGAAGAGGGTCGAGCCGGCCAGGAAGAAGCCGCGGCCGAAGGCGTCCACGAACGCGATGAGCACGAAGACCCGGGCCGTCCGGGAGGCGGGCAGCCGGTCCAGCGCGCGCAGGATGAGCGCTCGGGCGCCTCTGCGGGCGGGCACGCTCCTGTCCGCATCCTGGGTGAGGCCTGGCTTCGCTCCCATGGGCTGCTCCGCTCTTCGTGCTATCGGGTCGGGTCGGGGTCTGTCAGGGCGGGGGCCGGTCGGCCCGCGGTGATCCGGACGGCCTTGCGGACGGCCTCGTCGAGCTGCTCCAGCCGCTCCGGGTCGGGCGCGTCGAACAGTGCGGTGACGACGCGCCCGAAGGAGTCGGTCAGTGGCCCGAGTTCGGCGCCGCGCGCCTTGAGCACGAGCACCTTCCGCAGCCCGCCGGGTGCGTCGGCCGGGGCGGCCTCGACGCCCGGCCACAGACCGTGCTCGACCACCCAGAACGGCGCGTCGGCCGCCGGTCCCTCGACCGTCACGTCCACCAGCGCGCCGGGGAGGTGGTCGAAGTAGACCTGCCGGGCCGGGCGGCGCGGCTGCGGGTGGGAGACCGGGAGCCCGAGTGCCGCGTCCACCACCGAGGCCTCGATCGAGGCGCCGGTGGCCAACTCGTAGAGGTGGAGGATCCCGTCGCCCGGCGGGCGCGCGGCGATCTCCATCAGCGCGACCCGGCCGTCCGGCAGGATGCGGTACTCGCCGTGGGCCATGCCGGTGCCGAAGCCGAGCCGGGCCAGCACCGCCGCCTGCGTGCTGCGCAGCAGTTCGGCCTCGTCCTCGCTCGCGTTGCAGGCGGGCACGGTGTGGCCCATCTCGACGAAGAAGTCGCCCTCGTGCTCGTTGGTGGCCTTCTGGGTCACTCCGGAGAACACCGGGTGACCGTCCACGACGATCGTCTCGACGCTGAACTCCCGCCCCTCGACGCGCTGTTCGAGCAGCACGGGCGCCGAGTCCGGGCCGCGCGCATCGAGGTAGCGGTCGGTCTCGGCCTGGTCCCGCAGCACCTGGACGCCGATGCTGCAGTACAGGTCGAGCGGCTTGGCGATCAGCGGGTAGCGGCCGGCCACGGCTGCGCGGAGCTCCTGTCGCGAGGTGCTGGATAGCAGCGACAGCGGGCTCCACTCAGCGAGGTAACGGCGCTGGAGGTGCTTGTTGCGGCAGACCCGGGCCGCTCGCAGACCGACTCCGGGCAGGCCGAGCAGGTCGGCGGCGAGGCCGGCGGGCTCGACGAAGGACTCGGAGGAGTTGAAGATCCCTCGGACGTCGTACTCGCGGCTCCAGGCGGTGACGCGCTCGAGGATGCCGGCGGTGTCGTCGGGCCGGAGGAACTCCAGCCGCTCGACGGCTTCGAACGGGTGGCCCGGCGTGCCGACGTAGGAGACGGCGACCCGCTCCAGCGGCCACTGCGGCGGTCCAGTGACGACCAGGCTGTGCAGACCGCGTGCGGCGATTGCCCGTAGGTAGGCGCCGGCCTTGGGCAGGTCGGTCATGAGGATGAAGGCCGGCGGACGTGTGTCGGCGGCGGGCATGGTGGGCTCCTGGAACGGCTGTGAGGGGGTACTGCGCCGGCTCACGCCGGGAGGTGCGAGACCCGGCCGGCGACGTCGTCGCTCTTCCGCCGGGCCGGCGGGCCGGACGACCGGTCGGGGGTGCCGATGTCGAGGGAGCCGAGCAGCCGCTCGCCCGGCCGCAGAGCGAGGAGTTCGCCAGCCGCGGTGCTCTCGCAGAGCCGGCCGGTGCGCCAGATGCTCCCGTACCCGCGGGCGTGCAGCAGGAGCATCAGGCCGTACGTCATCGCGCTGGTCGCGGCCACCTGCTCCCACTCCGGCACCTTTGGCCCGGCAACCGGGCTGAACACCAGCAGGGCCTTCAGCGGCGCCCGCAGGGCCTTGCGCGCGATCTGCTCCCGCTCCTCGGCGGTGGCCTCCTCCGCGGCTTCCTCGGCCAGCCGGGCGGCAAGCGCCTCGCGGTCGGTGCCGCGCAGCAGGATCCACCGCCAGGGCCGCAGCCGGCCGTGGTCGGGAGCGGCGGCCGCGCCGTTCAGCAGGTAGATGAACTCCTCGTCGCAGGGCGCGGGTTCGCTGAGCCGCTGCGCGCTGCGGCGGGTGAGGACGGCGGTCATGACGTCCACTGCTTCGGTCCCCCAGTAGGAATCGTTGTTCGTGGGCCGACCGCGCCCCGGGGCGCGGAGCGGCTGCTTGCCGGTCAGCCGCGGGCGGCGGCGATCCGGGCGAGGATGGTCGTGGTGAGCGCCAGCACGGCGTGGCCGGTCATGCCGCCGACATCGTGGGCCGGCGCGAACTCGACGACGTCGTAGCCGATGACCGGCTCGGGCAGGCGCTCCAGCAGCCCGATCAGCTCGCCGCTGCCGAGCCCCCCGGCGACCGGGGTGCCGGTGCCGGGCACGCAGGAGGCGTCCATGACGTCGATGTCGAGCGTGACGTAGAACTGGCCGACGCGGGCCGCGATCGCGTCGAGGTGACGCTGGTAGTCGCGGCGGGCCTGGAGCGGGTCCTCCAGGAAGGCGGCGGCCGGCACCTCGTTGATGCCGTGCTCGTGGATGAACTCGACCTCGCCGGCGTCGTAGGCCCGGGTGCCGACGAGCAGGACGTTCTCCGGGGCGACGGCGCCGTCCTCGATGATCCGGCGCAGCGGTGAGCCGTGCGAGATGTTCGAGCCCTGGTAGCCGTCGAGGACGTCCGGGTGGGCGTCGAACCAGACCAGTCCGAGGGTGCGGCCCCGGGCGGCGCCGAGGACGATCGGGTAGGTGATCGAGTGGTCGCCGCCGAAGGTCAGGACCGGGGCGGTGGCGTCCCGGAAGACTGAGTGGTAGGCGGCGCCGACGTGTTCGATCGAGCGGGCGAGGTCGAAGCGCCAGGTCTCCACGTCGCCGAGATCCAGGACCTTCAGCCGGGAGGCGTCCCGGCCGCGCCGGTCGGTGGTCTTCAGCCGCCGGGACAGTTCGCGCACCCGGCTCGGCCCCAGTGAGGCGCCGCCCGCGCCGCCGGCCCCGCCTTCGAACGGCACCCCGAGGACGATCACGTCCGGGTCGTGCTGCGGGCCGTCGGCGGCGGCGAGGCCGCCCCACATCCGTGCATACGGCTCGGTAAGCCCCTGCATGGCGTCTTCCCTTCCTGTCGTGCGGCCGGCTACGGCAGCGCCTGGACGCTGAAGTCGAAGCCGGCGCCGGTGCGGATGCGCTCGATCACGTCGGACATCGGGGTGATGACGGCGCAGTAGGAGGCCAGCCATTCGAGGGCACGGGTGCGGTCCTCGTCGCGGGTGGAGACCACGCCGTCGGAGGGGACGACCACGTTGTAGCCGCGGAAGTGGGCATCGGCGGCGGTGGTCTGGATGCACACCTGGGCCTGCATCCCGGTGATGATCACGGTGTCGATGCCGTGCTCCTGGAGGTACTCGTGGAGCTTGGTCTCGAAGAAGCCGCTGTCCTTCTTCTTCTCCATGACGACGTCGGTGGGGGCGAGGAACTCCGGCAGCAGCTCGGCGCCGGGGGTGCCGCGCAGCACGGGGATCTGCCCGTTGTGCAGTTCGAGCTTCTTGTCGCCTTCGTCGTAGATCAGCTGCAGGTGGATGACCGGGACGTCGAGTTCGCGCGCCTCGGCCAGGAAGCGCACGAAGTCGGGCGTCATCCGCTCGACGTTGGCCTTGCGCTGCTCGTTCTTGTCGACCAGGTCGCGCTGCAGGTCGTTCGTCAGGATTACGTATCGGGACATGTCAACTTCCGTCATCAGGGCATACGAGATGAAGAACTCGGTGGGATGCCGCCGACACTAGTCATACGTACGAGAAAGGCGCAACCGGCGTCGCGTCAAAGGTCAGCCCAACTGGGAACTTTGAGACCTTGTCAGATCGTCATGCGTATGACTAACCTGCTGCGAGCGGCGCAGCCCTGAAGCGGACCCGTCAAGAGTGGTCCGCCGTCCCCGCTGCCCGCGCGCCTTCCCATCACCCCTTCCGTGCGAGAGCAGAGGCATGTCATGACCGAGCGCCTGTCGGTGCAGATCGACGCCCGCAACGACCAGTTCACCAACGCGGTGAAGAGCCGCATCCTCGATTCCCTCTCCGAGATCAGCACGGAGTCGCTGGAGTGGCTCGTGATGGAGCACTACCAGTTCTCCTTCGCCAACAAGGGCCTGCTGCAGAGCGCCGTCGAGTGCACCAAGCAGCTGGCCGAGCAGGGCGTCACCGTCGAGCTCCAGCGCAACGTCGACGAGGAGGACGGCCACGCCCCGATGTACAAGCAGGGCATGCTGAACGTCGGCACCGACATGGACACCCGCGTCGAGTTCGCCCCGACCACCAAGTTCCTCGCCGACGTCGAGGCGCTGTGCGCGCCGAACCCGTCCCGCGCTCTCGGCGCCCTGTACGCCACCGAGACCGCCGCCATCTTCGAGCACGAGGTCTTCTTCGAGCTGTGCCGCGAGATCTGCGAGCGCCGCGGCTTCACCTACGAGGGCAGCCTGATCAAGCGCTTCCACGACATCCACCTGGAGGACGGCGTCGAGCAGGGCCACAAGGACGGCCTGGCCGCCTTCGTCGACCTCGACCAGACCGGCACCGAGTTCGCCGAGGGCCTGCCGGTCGAGACCGCGCAGGTCCGCCAGGGCGCGCTCGACGCCATCGAGGTCATGGAGGTCTGGTGGGACGCCCTGCTCGGCAAGGTCTTCCCGCAGCCTGCCGGCACCGCGGCCTGAACCAGCCCGACGGGCCCGAATTGATGTACACCGAGAGCAGGAGGGGCTGACGCATGACCGAGACGGTCGTCCTGGACCACGGAGCCGGCGGCGGGATGAGCCAGGAGCTCATCGGCGGCACGATCGCCGCGATTCTCGCCGACACCTACGTCGGCGAGATGGAGGACAGCATGGTGCTGGAAGTCCCCGGCACCCGGATCGCCATGACGACCGACTCGTTCGTCGTCGACCCGATCTTCTTCGGCAACGGTGACATCGGCAAGATCGCCGTCGCCGGCACGGTCAACGACCTGGCGGTCAGCGGCGCCCGGCCGCTCTACCTGACCCTGGCCGTGGTACTCGAGGAGGGATTCGCCCTCGACGACCTCCGGCGCGTCCTGCGCTCCGTCCGGGACACCGCAAGGGCCGCGAACGTCAAGATCGTGGCCGGGGACACCAAGGTGGTCCGGCGTGGAGAGGCCGACGGGATCTTCCTCAACACCACCGGTGTCGGGGCCATGGAACGCCCGCTCACCCTCTCCAGCCGGACGCTCCGGCCCGGCGACCAGGTCATCGTGACCGGCCACCTCGGTGACCACAGCATCCACCTCCTCTCGATGCGCGAGGGACTGGGCTTCGAGCAGCGGGTGCAGAGCGACTGCGCCGTCCTGAGCCACGTCATCGCCGACGTGCTCGACGAGTGCGGCGACGGGGTGCGCTGCATCCGCGACATCACCCGCGGCGGCCTCGGCACCGTCCTCAACGAGTTCGCCCAGGCCTCGGCCCGCGCCATCGAACTGACCGGACCGGCCCTTCCGATCCGGCCGGAGACCGCCATGGCGGCGGACATGCTCGGCGTCGACGTCATGTACCTCGCCAACGAGGGCAACCTCTGCCTGGTCGTCTCCCCCGACCGGGCAGAGGCCGCCCTCAAGGTGCTGCACGCCCACCCGGAGTGCGCCCGGGCCACCGTGGTCGGCGAAGTCGTCGACGGCGAACCGGGCACCGTGCGGATGATCGACGCCGACGGCCGCACCAGCACCGTCGACCTGCTGTACGGGGCCCAGCTCCCGAGGCTGTGCTGATGGCCGCCGCGGCGGTGCGCCGGACCCTGCGGGTCCACGGCTTCGTCCAGGGCGTCGGCTTCCGGCCGCACGTCTACCGCCTGGCCACCCGGCACCTGCTCGGCGGCTGGGTGCGCAACGACGAGCACGGCGTCACGATCCGGGTCGAGGGGCCGCGCGCGGCCGCCGACCTCTTCGCCGCCGAACTGCTCAAGCAGACGCCCGAGTTGGCCCGGATCGACGCCTGCACCGTGGTGGCCGAGGAGCCGGCGGGCACCTGGTCCACCTCGTTCACCATCCGGCACAGCGAGACCGCCGGCGGCGGCGGCGCGCTGGTCACCCCGGACAGCCACGTCTGCACCGACTGCGCACAGGAACTGTTCGACCCCGCCGACCGCCGCCACCGCTACCCGCTCGTCAACTGCACCAACTGCGGGCCGCGTTACAGCATCATCCGCGAAGTCCCGTACGACCGTCCCAGCACCACCATGGCGGCCTTCACCATGTGCCCCGAGTGCCGGCGCGAGTACGAATCCCCGGCGGACCGGCGGTTCCACGCCCAGCCCAACGCGTGCTCGGCGTGCGGCCCGAGGGTCCGGCTGCTGAGCGCGGACGGCACCCCCCACCCGGCCGTCGGGGAGCAGGACGACGAGGTCGCCGCGGCCGCCGCCCTGCTCCGGGCCGGCCGCATCCTCGCCGTCAAGGCACTCGGCGGCTACCAGCTGATGGCGGACCCGCACCACCCGACGGCGGTCGCCGAACTGCGCCGGCGCAAGGAACGCGGCGGCAAGCCCTTCGCCCTGCTCGCCCGCGACAGCGCCACCGTCGCCCGGTACGTCCGGTTCGACGAACAGGAACGGCGGCTGCTGGAGTCGCCGGCCCGCCCCATCGTTCTGCTACGGGCCCGGCCGGGCCACGGACTCGCACCCGAGGTCGCCCCGACCACCGCCACCCTCGGCTTCATGCTCCCGACCACCCCGCTCCAGCACCTCCTGCTCGCCGACGCCGCCGACGTCCTCATCGCCACCAGCGCCAACGCGGCCGACGAGCCGATGGCCCGCACCGAGGACGAGGCGCTGCGGACCCTCGGCGGCCTCGCCGACGCCTTCCTGGTCCACGACCGGGATATCCACACCCGGGTCGACGACTCGATCGCCCGGGTCGTCCACAGCACCGTCGAACCCAAGGTCGCCTTCGTCCGCCGCGCCCGCGGCTTCGTCCCCGACCCCGTACCCGCCCCGTTCCCGCTGCCACCCGTCCTCGCCCTCGGCGCCGAGCTGAAGAACACCGTCTGCCTCGGCGAGGGCGGCAACCTCTACCCGAGCCAGCACCTCGGCGACCTCAAGAGCCCCGGCAACCAGCGGTTCTTCACCGAGACCATCGACCACCTGCGCACCCTGTTCGGCATCACCCCCCGGTACGTCGCCCACGACCTGCACCCCGACTTCCACAGCACCCGCCATGCCGCCGCCTGTTCAGGCGTCGAACTGGTGGGCGTCCAGCACCACCACGCCCACATGGCGTCCTGCATGGCGGACAACGGCCTGAACCGGCCCGTGATCGGCGTCGTCTTCGACGGCACCGGGTACGGCACCGACGGCACCATCTGGGGAGGGGAATTCCTGATCGGCGACTACCGCGGCTTCGAACGGAAGGCGCACCTGGGCCGCTTCCGGCTGCCCGGCGGCGACAAGGCGGTCCGCGAGCCCGCCCGGGTCGCCATCGGCCTGCTGGCCCAGTACTTCGGCCCCGAGGCGGCCGGACTCCCGCTCGACCTGGTGCGTCGGCGTGACCCCTTCGAAGTCGGTGTGCTGATCAAGATGGTGGAACGCGGCATCAACTCGCCGCAGACCTCCAGCATGGGCCGGCTCTTCGACGCCTACTCCGCCCTGCTCGGCGTCTGCGAACACGTCGGCTACGAGGGCCAAGCCGCGATCGAGCTGGAACAGCTCATCGCCTGGGACCACCGCCCCGCCCGGCCCTGGCCACTGCGCCTGGAGAGCGAGGAGGACCGCCTGGTCATCGACCACCGGCCCTGGATTGAGGCCGCGCTGGCCGAAATCGCCGACCCGCGGCGGAGCGTGGCCGAGACCAGCCGGGCCTTCCACGAGAGCGTGGTGCACGCCGTCGTGGAGATCTGCCTGCGCCTGTCGCACGGCAGCGGACTGCGCGACGTCGTCCTCAGCGGTGGCGTCTTCCTCAACCAGCACCTGCTGGTCCGGACGGAACAGGAGCTGACCGCCGCCGGTCTGACGGTCCACACCCACGGGCGCATCCCCACCAACGACGGCGGCATCTCCATCGGGCAGGCGATGGTCGCGGCCGCCCGGGCACTCTCATGAACCACGCGGACGAGGCGGGCATGGACGAACAGCAGATCAGGACCAACCTCGACGCGATCGTCGGGCAGATCCGCCGGTACGTGCCGAGCATGGCGCCGTACTACGCGATCGACGCCCCCCTCGGGGAGTACGCGGCCCGGCTCCGGCCGGCCGACCCCCATCCCGTGCACGCCCGCCGCCAGCAGCGACTCGCCGCCGCCGTCCAGCGGGTGCTGCGACAGGCCTTCGGGCCCGCCGCGGCCGGACTCCCCGTCGACGCCCGGGACCTGAGGGCGGTCAACATCGTCGACCACCACCAACTGCTCAACCACCCGCTGCTCCTGGGCACCAACATCATCGCCAACGCCGACCGGCTGACCGGCCCCGACGAACAGGGCCGCCGGCCGGACGGCGGCAAGCGGCCCATCGTCACCCTCTCCTGCAGCAACGTGCCGCCGAGCAACCACTACATGCTGGGAGGCTTCCGCTACCGCGGCGAGACCGTCCCCTACTTCAAGGCGAAGGAGAACCGCGACGCGATGTACTACGTCGGAACGCGCCCCTTCGACTTCGTCGAGCGGCTCCGGGCGGTCAAACGGTGGGGCCGCTTCACCCCCGACGAGCAGGAGTTCCTGACCGGCTACCAGGAACGGCTCAACGGCCTCGACCACGCCCACACCCACCGGCACCGCGACCAGCTGGCCGTCGCACTGCGCGACACGTGGCCGCTGCTCTTCGAGGAACGCCTGCGCGAGGACCTCCCGGACCTGGTCTACGCCACCATGGAGGACGTCACCCGGGAGTTCCTGCTCGACCTGTTGGGCGGGCGGGGCGGCGCACCCGAGGAGAACCACGTCACCGCCGCCCTCTTCGACCCGGCCTTCCGCCGCGAGGTGCTCGACGCCTTCCGTGGCGTGGTGGTGGCCTGGGACGAGGCCGCCGACAAGGGCACCCACTTCTTCTGGCGCAAGTACCCCGGTCGGCCGGAGCTGCTGCGCCTGTACATCGACGGCACCGACCTGGTACCGACCGACCCCCGCTTCGCGCACCTGAAGGTCCCGCTGGAGCCGGCCGCCGTCCGGGACCACCTCGAACGCGAGGAGATCGTCCCGTCCGTGGCGCTCTGCGTGACCGTGCTGCTCCTGGCGGGGGTCCGGCCACTGGTCGGGCCGGGCTCCCTGGTCTATACCACGCGACTGCGCGACGGCTGGGCGGACCTCCTCGGCCGGCACGGCGAGGCGGCCGAGGCGGACCTCGTCGCCCGGGTCGACACCGGCGGCCTGATCGCGGGCACCCCGATGTTCTTCGCCCCCGCGCAGGCCGGCGGCGGGGTGCGGACGCTGCACGCCGCCGACGTGTTCAGCCTGGGCGGGGTGTCGGAGACCTACCTGAAGACCGTGCTCGCCACCCCGCTCCGGGACCTGCTACGGGTCGGCTCCAGCGGTGTCTACGAGCTGTTCGCCGGCTCGTACATCCCGCAGGAGAGCCGGCTCACCGAACGCGTCGGTTTCGACGCCGCCGCCTCCGTCGTCCACGACTGGCTGTAGCCCGGGCGAGTTCACGGTCGGGACCGGCCGACCAGGTCGCGGGGACGGGCGACCGACTGGATGGCGGTCTGCGCCGGTCGTCAGCGGCGGGCAAGGCTGTCGGGCGGATCGGTGAGGCGGTCCCCGTCCAGACGGGTTCCGGCCTGTTTGACCTGACGGAGGACCGGGCTGACCTCCATGCCTTCGACGCCGGGCAGCGTTCCGAGGCGATCGGTGGTGAACTCGAACAGCTCGTCGAGATCACGGCACTGCACGACGGCGTGGAGGTTGTGCGGTCCGGACACCGCGGCGGCGAACCCCACCTCGGGCATCTGCGCCATCGCGCGCCCGACGGCCTTGATCCGGCCCGGGTGGACTCGCAACCACAGGTTCGCCCGGGCCTGGAACCCCAGGGCCGCCCGGTGCGACCTCCACGTCGATGTGGACCACCCCGCTGGACAGCAGCACGTGCAGCCGTCGGGATACCCGGCCCGGGGTGAGGTCGGCGGCGGCCGCGAGGGCGACCAGGCTGGCGCGCCCGTCGGCGCGACTGCCGCGGGCACACCGAACTCAGGTGTGGCCGTTGCTGCGGCGGCCCAACCCCGAAGGTGCTGCGTTCGCCCACAGTCGCAGTCGCCGCGATGACAGGGGAGACCAGTATGTTGGCGGCAGGACAGGCCGACGGGGTGTCCGCCCCGACCACGCTCACGAGGGGGTAGCGTGATCGAACCGCCCTTCAACCAGCCGGGCCGCTTTTGGCGCGGTAATCTGCACGCACACTCCAACCGGTCCGATGGCGCCCTGTCGCCCGAGAAGACCGCGGCCCACTACCGCGAAGCCGGCTACGACTTCCTGGCGATCACCGACCATTTCCGTGCCAAGCACGGGTTTCCGCTGACAGATACCCGACCGCTACGAACCCCCGGGTTCACCACGCTGCTTGGCGCCGAGCTGCACGGCCCAAGCACCGAGTTTTCTTCGGAGTGGCATATCCTCGCCGTGGGATTGCCGCTCGGATTCACTCCTCCCGGGCCCGGAGAGACCGGCCCTCAGCTAGCGCGCCGTGCACGAGCCGCTGGCGCGTTCATCGGGATGGCCCACCCTGCCGCGTCGCTCCTCACCCTCTCCGACGCTGAGAGCCTGGATGCGGCACATGCGGTCGAGGTCTACAACGCGCTGTCCGCCTACGAGGACCGGGTGACAGCTGGCACCTGGCCGACGTCCTGCTCAACCGCGGTCACAAACTGAGTGCCTACGCCGCAGACGACTCGCATTTCCAGCCCCAGGATCCACCAGCCTGTGCTGCCTGGGTCCAAGTCCGGTCGGAGTCGCTCTGCCCGGAGGCGCTCCTCGCGGCGCTCAAAGCAGGCCACTACTACTCGAGCACCGGGCCCGAACTGCACGATATCCAGCTGAGTGACGACCAGATTTCGGTGGCATCCTCGCCAGTACGCAAGGTGCTGATCACCGGCAGCAAGCCGGGCAAGCAGGTTCTCGAAGGCACAGACCTCACCGACTGCTCGCTGCCTGTAGCGATGTTCGCGGGCGGGTACTGCCGAGTCACCGTGGAGGACGCGGCTGGGCGGCGGGCCTGGAGCAATCCGATCCACCTGGGACCGCCAGCGTAAGTCCTGGCATAGCTGTCTGCTGCGGTGGCGAGCGCCTCGGTGGGTGTGCCAGCCATCCCGGCCGAACCGCCACCAGACCGGTCCGCCGGCCCCGTGGCGGCGCAGCAGCGGCAGAGTGGTGGCCACGACGGGCAGGGCGCGGTGGTGGTTGCGGGCGTGGACGGCGTCGCCACCGTACGCGGGGGCGTGCCAGGTGGCCTTGGAGGCAGCCTCGACCTCGGTCATGCGGTTCAGCAGCCGCTCGTGGTCCCGCTCGGCCTTCTCCTTCTTCTGCTGCGGGGTGAGCTGCTTCGCGCCGGGCTGGTCACGCTTGCGGCCGGCCTCCAGGACCAGGGCGACCGGCGGCAGGCCCTCGCGGCCGGTCGGCGGGTAGACGGTGGGCCACAGCCGCAGCTCGTGCGTCCGGTGCCCCGGGCGGCGTAGCGAAGCCTCGAAGGCCGCCTTCGCCGTGCCCTTCGCGGGAAGCTCGCACCAGGCCCGGTACGAGGCGAGCTTCTCCACGAGCGTGCCAACGCCTTCGTTCTCACGGTCGACCTCGACCAGGAGCACCGGCACGTCCGTACCGGGTTCGCGCAGCACCAGGTCGGTGAAGAGCGAGCGGCGGTGCGGGATCGGGTGCTCGACCTCGGTCGTGAACGCCTCCAGGTGCCCGAACCTGGCGCGGGCGAGGAGGCTGGCGGTGGCGGCGACGTCCAGGGCGTGCTCGGAGAACGCCGTCGGTCGGCCGTCGCGCTCGGGGCGCGGCTTGGACAGCTTCGTCCCGGCCGGGAGCAGCCCGGCGGCCTCGCGGCGCCCGGCCGCGGTCAGGCACCACAGCTTGCGGTTGTCCGGCAGCCGCAGCTCCACGCGCACCCTCCCGGCGGCCTCCAGGTCGCCCAGGGCGTCGCGGGTCGCCCGGTCGTTGCGCTGGGTCGGGCAGACCAGGTGCCAGAGCTCCCGGCCGGTGGCGCGCTGGAACAGGGCGAGCGCCACCATGACCCCCTTCCTGACCTTGTGATTTATTTATCGTCCGGCTTCGAACTGGCGGACCTGGTGATCACTCGTCCGGGTGTTTCCAGGACGGCAGTACGGCCTTCGCGTGATCCTGAACTCGACCAAGAGGGACAGGACTTGACGCGAAGGCCGTGATGGTGAGTCTGGTGGAACAGGGCGGGCAGTGCGAGCCGTTCGCTGAACTGTCACGCTTCCGGGGGGGCTTCTACGACTGCCTGACCGGACGGCGCGACGCGCTGTTCGAGCTCACCGACGCGGTGCTGTGCACCGACGGGCCGGTGAGGACCCTGGTGGACCTGGCGCTCGCGCCCGAACACCGCCGACCGACCCACCACAAGGTCGGCACCAAACCACGCCGCACGGGATGAGCGACCAGCAGATCCACCGGGACGACCAGGACTGAGCCCGGCAGCCCAGGACCGGTAACACAGATGGGAGGATCTGCCGACAGTTCTGCGCAAGGAGACACAGTGGACGACCGCTCGAAGCATGACCACTCCAGATGGGAAGAGGTTGTGCTCGCCGCCCGTGAGCGCGCTCGCACCCGGCAGGCCCTCATGGTCGAACGCTTCGGACTCTCGGGGGACGTGCAGTACCACTGGTCGATGGACGACGCACAGATCACGTGGTCGCGCGACGGGAAGGTGTTCCTCACCGGACGGCTCACGATGATCGGCAGTGTCAGCCTCGCCCAGCAGTCCTGGTTGTGGTCCTGGGCGAACGAATCACTGCCGCACGCAGTCCTGGGCGACATCGAGCGGGTCCGGCAGTTCGGTGAGGAGAACGACTACCCCGTCTTGCCATGGTCAGGCTTCAACTATCACCCCGAACTCGTCGCCGAGGCCCGGATGGTCGCGGCATCCGTACTCGACGCCGAGGGACTATGGGCGGAGTCCACCGACGACGTTCAACTCCACTTCCTGGTGCACGACTTGGAACTCACCGCCGAGAGGCACTGACGGGCACCAAGGCCCCAAGGCCCCAAGGGCGCCGGTACTGGCTGTCGGACGTTAAACGGCAAGATGACGACTGGCGTGCCCTGCAGGTCGCCGGCTACCTCCCTCAGGCCGCCGCAGAACTACTACCGCGGCTGACCCGGCGCCTGACCGACGCGAACTTCTCCTCGCCCTGGGGATCCGCCACCGCGCTGATGGCCGCCATCAACCGGCTCGGCGCCCCGGCGGCCGTACCCGCGCTCACCACGGCCCTCGACACCGCGGTCAAGCAGGAAGAGTGGCGCACCGCCGCTGTGGCCCTGCGCGCGCTGGGCTCCATCGGCAGCGGCGCCGCGTCCGCGCTGGAGACGGTCCGGACGCTCGCCGACGCCGAGGACCCGGAGCTGCGCTTCGCAGCCGTGAAGGCCCTGTGGGACATCGAGCGTAATTCCGCCGATGCCGTGCCGCGGCTGACCGCTCTGCTCGACACCAGCGCGGACCACGACGCCGCCGACGTCCTCGGCCGGATCGGAGGGCCGGCGGCCGCAGCGATGCCCCGCCTGCGGCAGATGCTCGAAGCCGGCCATGCCCGGACCCGCACGCGCGCCGCCGCCGCGATCTACGACATCGGCGGCCCGGCCGAGGCCGTGGCCGTCCTGCCCGTGCTGCTGCAGGGGTGGGAGGAGAACGACTCGACCGCCGGCCATGTCCTGGACTGCCTGCGGCGCATGGGCCCCGCGGCCGCGCCCGCCCTTCCCCGGATCCGCGCGGAACTCGCCTCGATCCGCCGAAGCGGCGACACCTTCCACAGCGTCGAGGGCGACGAACTCCTGCCCACCTCATGACCATTGGTCTACGGCCACTACACCACTTCATGGGACGCGACCAACTCGTCCTCGGCGGCGAACACGTGCCCGGCTTCCTCGAGACCGTCCTCGACGAGCTCCGCGGCGGGGCGACCGTGTAGGCGATCGTCCACGTCGCACGGGTCCCCGGTACCCAGAGCCTGGGTACCGGGGACCCGTGCGACGTTCACCGCCGAGTCCTTCATCGGGCCTGTCGGACGACGGCTCTCGCACCACCCCGGGACGGCCCTCGCGCTGCCGGACCCACCACGGCCGATCGGCGACGGCCCCAGCCCCGACGATCACGATCCGGACCGGGCCCGGTCCTCGGGGCCTGATCCCGTTCACCGGTGCCACACACAGCGGGAAATGCCTCGAGAGGAACCGAGAGACCTGTGTGACGCCCATGTCCGGACGGCGGACTCCAGTCCTCACCGGAGTACCGCTGCGGCATCGTGGTACTCCGGCCGCTCGACCTGTCAGCCCATCTCCACGGAGGTAGCCGTTGCCGAGAACTGGACGGTGTTGATGAGCGCGGTCCTCCCCGTACCCACGGGTCAGCCGCACTGTGGCGGCCGCCTGAATGCCGGTCAGACCGGGATAGACCCCCGCTAGTGCGGGGAGTGTGCACAGCGGCTCTCCAAGGTGCCGGCGAGAGGCGGCTGACCCCCGGATTCCGGGGAAGTAGCAAATCCCATACCAGCGTGAGAATACCAGGCGCAAACCCCAAAGGAGATCAAACCATAAAGCTTATAAGTAAGCTAAAATTACTCCTCTTGCTTCAATATCACCCCCCCCATCACCGCTTGCGAGCATTGCATTACATGTCACTCGACTCGCTCCACGTAAGCCTCTCGTAGGTACCTTAATGAGAGACGCTGAAGCAAAGAACTCGGATGCACAAGTTGCGGCAGTCTGGGGAGTGTGCGATAAGGTCGTGCCAATCAGCACAAGCCCGACCCGCCTACCAATGGCAGCCTCACAAGAGTTCCTGACAATCATTTTTCTTATTTAGAGGAAATTGGGTGCACGACAACCAAGCATCGTTTCCGTGGTCACTGGAGAAGTTCGTGGCAAGCCTGCTCGCAGCTCTGATCGCCAAGGCACTTGAAGCTGTCATCCGGCGCTTGCAGGACGGCGAATCGAAGCAGCAGGGCCGGCCACGCTCTAGGGGCCGTATTCAGGGCCACGGTCGTACAGGAATCCGCCGACCGGCAGGCCGAACTCGCCCGCCTCAGAAAGGCTCGGAATATGAACGGCGGCTCCGCCGCCGCGGCCGCCGTGTGAAGCGTTGACGGGTCGACAAGATCCTGATCACATCCGGCTCGGCGGTCCTGGCATGCGGCACCCACAGCAGGGGGTCGGCGCTGGATAAAGCGTGCGTGCAGCAGAAGCCCTTAGTGATCCACGTCGTCAAGCAACGAGAACATGCGATCGTGCTTCTTGAGCTGCGATGTGCCGACGGCGACTTCGACGAGCGATGGCGGTCGCTCGAGAATCCCTATCCCGGCACTGGGTGATGGTCTCTGACCGCACCGCTGGTAAATCCGGAGTGGGCTTGACCGGGTGCAGCCGTTACTGGTCGGCTGCACCCTTGGCACGGGGCAAGCTGTTGATGATGTCGGTCGAACCGGAAGGCGCGCCGGACCCAGGGTCGTTTCAAAGTCCTGGTGAGCTCGTGAGTCCGCAGGTCATGGCGGTGCAGGTGTCCGGATCGGACCGTCACGAACGCATCGAAGCTCCGGTTGAACGGGGTGACCTTCCCAAGTCGCCCTGAACCGCCGGAGCTTCAATGTGCCGCCAGTCTGCCACCGTCTGTCTGATCAAGTCGCCCGCTCTGGACAGCGTGGCGGCATTGCCGCTGGTGGAGTGTTTGCGGTTGCTGCCCGATCCGCGTCGACGTCGAGGGGTGCGTCACCCGTTCGTGGCAGTGCTCCTGGTCGCCGCCTCGGGGGTGGTCGCCGGCGCGCGCTCGTACGCGGCCGTCGGCCAGTGGTCCGCGAACGCTCCGCAGCACGCCCTGGCCCGCCTGGGCGCCCGGGTCGCGGGAGCGCTGGGCGTGCGCGTCGCACCGAGCGCCGCCACGATCCGACGGGTCATCGGTCTGGTCTGCCCCGGCGGACTGGCCGACCTGACCGGCGGCCGATCCAGCGGGATCGGACTCGATCGCCGTGGACGGCAAGGCCGCCCGCGGCTCCCGGCACGGCACCTCGCCCGCCGCCCACTTGCTGGCTGCGATGACCGGCGACGGGCGGACCGTCACCCAGCTGTGGGTGCCCGACAAGACCAACGAGATCACTTGCTTCACCGCGTTGCTGGCGCCTTACGACCTGACCGGAGTCACGATCACGGCCGATGCCCTGCACACCCAACGCGGCCACGTGCGCTTCCTGGTCGAGGAGAAGAAGGCCCACTACCTGCTGGTGGTCAAGGCCAACCAGCCCGAACTGCACCGCCGGCTGCGATCGTTGCCGTGGAAGGAGGTCACCGCACGCCGCTACGACCGCGAGGCCGGCCACGGCCGCCGCGAGACCCGCGTGACCAGAGCCCTCACCGTCACCGGCCTCGGACTCGACTTTCCCCCACGCCGTCCAGGCCGCACGTATCCTGCACTACCGCACCGACCTCAAGACCGGCACCGTCAGCCGCCAAACCGTCTACGCGATCACCGACCTGACCTCGCAACAGGCCTCGCCGCAAAGGCTCGGCCAGCTCGCCAGATCGCAATGGACCATCGAGAACCGGCTCCACTTCGTCCGCGACACCACCTTCGCCGAAGATGCCTCGAAGATCCGCACCGGCCACGGCCCCGAGAACATGGCGACTCTCCGCAACTTGGCGATCAACACGCTGCGGCAGCACGGGCACCGCAACATCGCCGCCGGCCTGCGGCACACCTCCTACGAGCCCTTCAGCCGCCCGCTCGACCTTCTGGGCATCGCCTGACCAGGACACTCACAAGATCACGGGACTTTGCAACCGCCCTGGCGCCGGACCCTGCCAGCGCCGGTCGACCCGTTCAGTCAGCACCGCTCCTATGTGTCGGTCGTGGTCCGACCATCCATGGTCTGCAAACCCCTCATCGCGACCAGCGTCAGCCCGTCGAAGTCCAGGGGCTTCCGTCGTTGCTCACCTGCCGTGCGCAGCTCGAAGCCCTGCTCGTTGGCCGCCGTATGGACCAGTACCGCCACGCCGTCCCCGACGCAGCCGCTGACGGCCTGCCAGATTTCCTCTCGGACTTTGGCGGAGATGGTGCCGACGTACAGCTGGGGTGTGACCTCGATGAGCCAGCGGGTGAGGGCGCCGCGTACGTGGTCGGGAACCGCCGTGGCGGACAGGACGGTCATGGCTGCCACGGGTGCTCCCGATCCGGATGGGTGTCCGCAGGCCGGCGGGTTCTCACAGCAGTTCCTCCCCCGCGTAGTTGACCCCGCCCGGGATGGGGCCGGCGACCGGGTCCCACAGGTCGACGAGCTGCTCCTCCGGGTCCGGGAGGGTGATGTCCTGGTCCGGGGCGAGCAGGCGCTGGATGTCGGTGACGATGCGCGGCAGGAGGCGGAACAGGCGCAGGCCGTCGCGGAAGCCTCGGCGGGCGTCGGCTTCGGGCTGGGGGGAGTCGTGGAGGGAGAACGCGAGCGGGATGGTGAGTTCGGCCTTGTACAGGTCGGCGACGTCGTAGACGAAGGCCTGCTGGTTGCCGTTGTGGACGAAGCCGAGGGCCGGCGAGCAGCCGAGGGCGAGGACGGCCGCGTGGACGATGCCGTAGAGGCAGGTGTTGGCGGCGGAGAGGGCCTGGTTGACGGGGTCCTGGGTGTCCCAGGAGTTCGGGTCGTAGTTGCGGCGGAAGCGGCCGATGCGGTGCTGCTGGGCGAGGAGTCGGTAGTGGGCCTTGACCCGTTGGCCCTCCAGGCCTCGGAGCTGTGCGAGGCCGCTGCCGGCCGGGACGGTGCCACGGCCGAAGCGCTGCTCGTACATGGCGGTGGCGACGGCGAGGCGGGTGGTGTCGTCAGCCCAGGCGCGGGCCTGGCGTTCGAGCCAGGTGGTGCTGAGGGACTCGGGGACGGTGGCGGCGTAGCAGCGGACGCCGCCGGATCCGGCGATGACGACGGTGGTGCCGTGGCGGGCGAGGGTGGACAGGGCCCGGGCGGTGATGGAGGTGCCGGGGCCGAGGAGGACGCAGCTGAGGGCTGCGGTGGGGAGGTAGACGGTTTCGGTGCCGCGGTGGGGGCTGGTGACCTCGGCGCAGACGCCGGTGTCGTCCTGGACGATGCGGACGATGTCGAGGTAGAGGAAGGAGAGGGAGTCGGCGATGCGGGGCAGCATGGCGACGGTGGGGGCGGCGAGTTTGCGCCGGGCACCGCCGGGGTCGGGGCGGCGGGCGGTCACTGCGGCCCCTGGTGGGGGGCGATGCTGAGGAGGCCGCAGCCGTAGGCCTTGCCCTTGCCGATGCCGTCGGTGAGGCGGGTGCGCAGGAGGTCGGCGTCGGTGATGGCGGCGGTGCCTTCGAACAGGACGCGGTCGTGTTTGATGAGCCGTTGGTCGCTGCGGCGGTGGCCCTTGGCGGCTTCGAGGGGGCTGGAGTGGAGGGTGCCGAGGTCGAGGCCGGAGGACTGGGCCTGGCGGGCCCACCAGTCGTCGGCTGCCGTGCCCTGGAGCGGGACGACGGCTTTGAGCTGGTAGAGCTCGCGGGTGGCTCGGCTGGGCCTGCGGATGGGGTTGGCGGCGATGCGGTAGCGGATGTGCAGGCCGGGCCGCAGGGCGTCCAGGAGCGGGGTGAGGGTCTTGGTCGCCGCCTGTCCGTATCCGGCGGGGAGGCGGTCGAGGTCGGGCCGCTCGGCGCTCTGGAGGAGGATCTGGTCTCCGGCGGGCGTCGATTCGGTGCGGAAGAGGACGCCGAGGCGCCGGCGCGGTTCGTCGGCGGCGACGTGGTCGGGGAAGAGCGACATCATGCGGTGGTGCAGGTGGACGGCGCCGGCGGTGTCGGTACGGGCGTCGCGGCTGCGCGGGTCGGGGATGATGCGGGTGAGCCACAGGGTCATGCGTGGATGCTTTCCGGGCGGGTGGTGTGCCGGGCCAGGTAGTCGCCGAGGGCGGTCAGGTAGCCGGTGGAGAGGCCTTTGCAGCGGTCGGCGGGCAGGGTGAGGGTGCGCTGGTAGCGGGGGCGGGCGCGGTAGGCCCGACGCCGGGGGTGGAAGTCGATCGGGTCGTCGGTGACCTCGCCGGCGGGGGTGCTGCCGTCGTCGTCCCCGGGCTGGGGGTGGTCGCCGAGGCGGTCGAGCGGCTGGTCGCCATGGAAGACGATGTCGACGGTCTTGCTGCCCGTACGGGCCCGTCGGGCGATCGGCAGGTGGACGAGGTGGTGCAGCGGATCGTCGACCAGGCCGAGCAGCAGGGGGCCTTCGGGCGGGCAGGAGCGGCGTCCCAGGTAGGGGGGCCAGTGCGGGTTCCGCAGCGCGTGAGCCCACTCGTCGAGGCGGTCGGGGGCCGCGGTGACGACGGCGGTGAAGGCCGCGTCGGCGAGGTAGTAGCGGTGGGACAGCAGGGTGGCGGTGGCGCCGGTGCGCTTCTTGCCCTCGGCGGTGGTGACCGTGCGGGCGGCGGGCAGGCCGCCGCCGACGGTGTGCAGGTCGCGCAGGATCACGCCCGACCGGTCGGTGCGGACGGTCAGCGAGAGGGCGGCGAGGTCGTCGATGGACTCGCCCCGCTTCCGGCCGACGGCCGCGGCGAGCAGGCCGATGACGCCGGAGCGGGTGGGGAAGGGCGCGGTGTCGCGCTCGTTGAACTGACCGGTCTCTCCCCAGGACTGCAGCGGCGCGGCCAGGCGCAGCAGCAGTCCTCGGGTGGGGGCGGTGGCGGTGCTCATGCGCCGGCCCCGGCGGTGACGGAGGCGGCGTCGGGCCCGGCAGCGGTGTCGGCGCCGGTGCGATCGGTGGTGAAGGCCGCGCCGATGGCGGTGTCGATGAGCTGGAGGAAGGAGTCGACGCGGGTGCCCAGGCCCTCGAGGTCCTTGTCCTCCAGGCTGGCCCAGGCCGCGGTGACGGTGCCGCGCTCGCCGAGGAGCTTGTTCGCAGCCGTGGCGTAGCGGGCCAGGGCCGTGCGGGAGGCGGGGCCGTACCCGCCGCTCTCGTGCGAGGCGACGGGCTGCTCGAAGGCGGCGGCGTAGGAGAGCGGGCGGTCGCTGCGGACGGCGATGTGGACGAGGTCGGGGATGGTGTGCGGGGCGGTGGCGGTCTTCTTGGCGCGGGGGAGGGAGAGGATGAAGGCCTCGGCGAACCCGGCGGCGAGTTCGCGGGCGGCCTCGCGGTCGCCACCGAGGTTGGCCGCCAGGTCGGCGAGGTCGACGGTGGCGTAGCGATAGAAGACGCCGGCGCTGAACTCGGCGTGGCCCATGTGGGCGCTGCCGGTGGTGTCGCCCCAGGCGGAGGTGACGTCGTCGACCGCCGAAAAGTAATCCAATTCGACATCCGTACCGTGGGTGGTCAGGGCGTGGGCAACCTGCACGGCGCCGTCCACGCCCGCGTCGTCGACCTCGGCGAGCATGCGGCCGAAGAGGTTGATGACGCCGTTGCGGCTGCGCAGGATGGCGTCGATGGCCTCCTTGGGCAGGACGCTCTTGTCGCTGGTCTTCTTGATGTCCTTGGCGCTCTCGAGTTCGGCGCGGTGTTCCTCGGCGAGGGCGGCGAGTTCGGCGACGGCGGTCTCGGGCACGTAAACCATGGCGTTGGTGGTGATGACGGGCGAGTCCTTGGCGGTCTCGAACTTGATGCTGCTGCCGGCGGCGACGTGCTGGCCGGCGCGCTGGGCGAGTTCGGCCGGCCAGCCGTGCTGCTCCTCGAGGAGGCGGGTGACACGGGCGCCGATGCGGCGGGTGCGCAGGGCCTGCTCGCCGAAGCTGCGCTGGAAGTACTCGCGTACGGCGCGCTTCCAGGACTGGCTGCTGACGCGGGTGCGCTCGGTGTCGCCGTAGCGGACGGTCTTGACGGAGTTGTTGTCGTCGCGGTTGAGGTTGGCGAACGGGACGCTCTGGACGACGTGGATGTCGAGGAAGCGGGCGGTGGTGCGGTCGGGGCCGGGCATGCTCTGCTCCTGGGGGTCGGGTGGTGCGGGGTGGTGGTCTGTACGGGCTGGCCGGTCAGGCCTCGGAGGCGGCGCTGTCCGTTCCGTCGGTATCGGCGGCGTCTGCGGCGTCGCTCTGGTCGTCGTCGTGCTCGCGGGCCCGGCGCTCGCCGTCCTTCTGCAGGGCTCGGTGGTAGTCCTGGAGCCAGATGCGCTTGACGGTGCCGGAGTGGCGCCGCCACTGGCAGAGGTCGATGAGGAGCTGGGCCCAGTCGACCTCCACGTCGCTGCCGCGCAGTTGGCGGACGGCTCCGGGTAGGTGGCGGTGCAGGCCGTCGACGCTCTGCCGGCTCAGCAGGTTGAGGCGGGTCTCGGCCGACGTCTCGCGCAGACCGCCTGCCTGGCCGCCCCTGATGACACCGTCGGCGAAGGCCTGGCCGAGGCTGCGCGGGGGGATCCGCTTGGCGGTGCCGGCCTCCCCGTCCTCCGGACGGTCCACCGGGTGGCCGGGCGCGTCCGGCGCCGCCTCGGCGGCCGTCACCTCCTCGCCCGTCGGCTGGTCCTTCGACCCGCTCTTCTTCGACGTCTCGGCCTTCGCGGCGGCGTACTGGTCGCGGCGCTGCGCGGCGATCAGGGAGGCGACGGTGTAGAAGGCGCGCTGGACGTCGCGGCTGCGCGTCTGCTCGTCGGTGAGCCAGGAGGCCACGTAGCGGTGCATGAACGGCACGGCGTCCAGGTCCTTGCCGACGCCGCGGCGCAGGGCCGCGCGGACACCGGGATCCTCGTGACTGCGCTTGTCGATCCTGGCGGTGAAGGCACGTGCCCGCCCCAGTGAGGGGATGAGGGCGAGCACCCTCAGTGTGCCGACCGTGTCGTCCGCCGGTTTGGCGGGCCCGGGGATGGTGCTGGTCGTGCTCATGCGTCCTCCGTACTGGTGTTGCGGGCGCCGGTACCGCTGGCGCTGCCTGCCTTGGCCGGGCGCTTCACCGGCCCGCCGTACAGCTCGATGCGGGCGGTGGTGCAGGCCTTGGCTCCGCGGTTGGTTCCCAGCGCGCCGTAGGTGACGGTGTCGTATGCCTGCTCGGCGAGGTTGCGGAAGGCCGCAGCGGCGCCGTCGAAGTCGCGTTCGTTGAGGCGCTTCCAGAACTCGGCCTCGGCGGCGGGCCAGTAGCGGGCCGCGGCGTCGACGGCCCAGGTGCAGTCGCGGATCTTGGGGGCCGTGGTGAAGCCGGCCCAGGCCTTCTTAACGGCCCGGTCGAGCCGGTTCCCGTACCGCTCCCCCAGGACGCGCAGGCGGCCGATCTCGACCGCGACCGTGGGTTCCTTGTCCTCTGCGAGTCCGAGTACCGGTGGGGTGACCGCGTCGACGAACTGGATGTCCTTGGCCTGTCCGTCCTGTTCGAACCCCAGCGCGCGCACCCTTAGGTCTTCCGAGACCTCCAGCGCGGTGCGGAACACTTCGGGGCGCTGTGGACGGGTGCTGCCTGCGGGGTTCTCGAGCAGCAAGGCGTCCAGATCCCGCCACAGCGCGCGCTGGGAGTCGGCGGGACGGGGGTAGAGGTTTCCCTCCTTGCTGGTCTGCCAGATCAGGTACGGGTCACCCTCGCGGGAGATCTTGAGTTGGTTCGCCCAGGTGATGAACGCGTCCCGGACGTGCCGGCCGGTGGCATCGGGCACCAGCAGCAGCGCGTGCTGGGAGCGGGCGGTGAGGCCGGAGCACGGCCCTTTCAGCGGCGGCGGGGCGGCTGCGGGGTCGGGCAGTTCCTCACGCTCCCACGGGCACAGGTCGCTGTCGCGGGAGACGCTCTCGCTGGGTTCGGGAAGTCCGGCCAGCAGTGTCTCGAACAGCGTCCCGCCCTCCGGGTGGTAGGAGAGCGTGCTTCGCAGGGGCCCGGCCTTGCTGCTGGCCGCCTTGGTGCCGCCGACTGTACGGCTTGAGCACCGTCCGGACGGGCCGTAGTAGTGCCAGACGAGCAAGTGCAGGACGGCCTGGTCGGGGGTGGGCAACTCGGGGGCGGTGCTGTTGACGTGCTGGAACCAGGAGTGGTTGTTGCCCGAGGGGCGGGTGGTGATGAGCTTGTCGACGCCGGCGGTGTTCGCCGGGTCGCACTGGTCGGCCAGCCTCGGGTCCTGCAGGAAGGGACGTACGGGGTCGAAGAGGTCGAAGCCGCCGTGAATCGGCGTGACGTACTGGGCGACCTGCTCTTCGCCGAAGCTTCCCGTGGCGACCAGGTCGTCGCGGCGCTCGGACCAGTTCTTGTTGGGACCGGCTTCGTCGAGCTCGGTCACACGGGCGGTGATCGCGTACAGGACGCGGTACAGCGCGGAGAGCGCCGGCGGGTCGGCGATCGCGATCTGCTCGATCTCGTGTGCGCGCAGCAGGAGTTCGCGCAGGCCGACCTTGGGTGGGTAGGCGGTGGTGGCGTCCGCCGTATCGTTCGTCTCCTTGCCGGGGATCCAGCGGACGGGGATCCACGCTTCGTCGAGGAGGTTGTAAGCGGGTCGTGCGGATGGCATGCGGCCTCCGGCGAGGCGAGTACGGGTGATCACAGGGTGGGTAGGCTCTGCGCGGTCCCCGCGATCGAGCGGGGGTGAGCCGTGCGGTGCCTAGGAAGTGGCCGTGTCGGCAGACCTGTCCCCGCGCAAGCGGGGGTCATGCCGGTCCCGGGATGGGCGACAGCCCTGTCCGGGACCGGCGTAGCCAACGTATCGTCAAGTGCGGTGCCTAGGACGTCATTTCTCAGAAATTCCCACGTTCGAGTACATGAGCTGCCTCTCCCCCAGCCGGCCCGTCCAATGGTCACCGTCACGGCGCATGCGCAGCAGAGCCAGGTCGGCGAGCAGGGGCCGGTCCTTCCAGGCCTTCGGCACGGCGTTCTCGTCCGTGCGGCCGGCGAGCCAGCGACCGGGCAGCGGCACGGTGTGCCGCATGATCAGCGCGATATCATCCCGGTTCGCCGCGGCCATGGGCAGCGGAACATCGCGGTCGGGAGCGAGGCTCCATCCGCCCTCCCGTTCGAAGACACACACGGCGCGGCCGCTGTCCGCTCCGAGGCGGGTGGTCAGCAGGTCGTCCGAGACGACGAAGCTGCGCTCGCTGAGCTTCGACAGGTCGTCGACCACGTCGCACGGCGCCGGGATCACGGTGATCTCCGCCGTCTGCTCCTCCGCCGTCTCCGAGGCGATGCGCTCGGCGTCCATCCGGTCGAGCTCCGCCGAGGCGGCCTTCTCCAGGCCGGCTCCGAAGTCGTCCGCGTAGACGTCGTCCACGAGCCCCTGGACGTCTCCCGGGACTTCGACCGCACCGCTGGACTGCTTGGCGAGCAGCAGGCTGGTGCGGCGCAGCAGGGATGCGTCGTAGACGGTGCCCCAGGAGCGGGGCGCGGCCACGCGGCCCTCGTCGTCGAGCGGCTCCAGCACGATCATGCGCGGCTCGGCGGCCTCGCCGGTCCAGGCCGGGCGGTTGGGCCGTTCGTGGCGCTTGCCGCGGCCGGCCCGCTGCAGGAGCTGCGCGAGCGGAGCGAGGTCCGAGACGATCAGGTCGAAGTCGAGGTCGAGTGACTGCTCGACGATCTGTGTGGCCACCAGGATCGAGCCCTCCCGCGGGGTGGCCGCCGCCGTCTCGTTCGCGGGCTTCCCGTACGCGGCCTCGCACGCGGTGGTGATGCGCTGCCGCTCGTGGGCTGGGTAGCGGGAGTGGAGCAGCCGCAGGCCGCCGTCGCGCGCGGCGAGTTCGGGCAGGACGGACCGCAGGTAGCGGTAGGTGCGCTGGGCCTCGTCCACGGTGGTGCAGCAGACGAGGACGCAGCCGCCTTCGGTGGTGACCGGTGCGAGGATCTCGCGCAGGGCCTCACGGCGCCCCTGCCGTCCGGGCTTCTTCGCGACGTCCTGGTCCCGGACGTCCCAGTGGACCTGGCGGGCCTCCACACGCAGGGTCCGGGTGCGGCTGCTGCCGACCTCGCGCGGCGTGGACACCTCTCCGCTGCCCGCGTCCACGAACAGCCACCCCGGGTAGCAGGGCTCCACCGTGGAGGGCTCGCGGAAGCCCGCGCCGCGCCGGTAGGCGTCGACGAGGGACGAGGCCGCCTTGCCGGTCAGCGTCGCCGACAGCAGCACGACCGGTGCGCCGGACGCGCCGAGCCACTCCAGCAGCCGCGCCAGCAGGCTGTGCATCCACGGGCCGTAGGCGTGCGCCTCGTCCACCACCAGTACCTTGTTCGACAGGCCGAACAGCCTCAGGAAGCCGTAGCGGACCGGCAGCACCCCGGTGAGCGCCTGGTCGACCGTGCCGTTGGCGAGCGGCGCGAGCAGACCCCGCCGCCCCGTGCGCAGCCACTGGCCGGCCTCGGTGTCCGCCAGGACGGCCGTCCCGTCCGTCGCTCCCTCCCCGGGGGCGTAGTCGGGGCTCAGCCAGGCCATGCTGTGCAGGAGCGTCAGCGCGCGATCGCCCTCGACGTTGTCCTTGGCGAACTTGCGGACCCGGGTGAACATCGCGTCCGCGGTCGCCATCGTCGGCAGCGCGAAGTAAAGCCCGGAGGCGCCCGAAGCCCGCGCGATCACGGAGGCCGCGTGCAGGGCGGTCTCGGTCTTGCCGTCCCCGGTCGGGGCCGTGACCAGCAACAACCCGGGCCCCTTCACCACCCCGGGCAGGTACTCCGCGACGTCGGCCTGCAGCTTGTTCGGGGGGAACGGGAACTGCTGCGTGAAGGGCCTGTCCGGAAACGCCGCCCGCCCCAGGCCAGCTTCGCGAACCCACCCCGGTGCGGCCTTGGCTGCCGTCTCGAAGTGCTCGGCAAGCTCCGAGTCCCCGGTCTTCCAGCCCTCCCCGGGCATCCGCGGCTCGATGACGTCGACCTGGCTGGCCAGCCAGTCGGCCACCACGACCAGCCCGGTGACCACCACCGCCAGCTCACCGGGCAGCACCGACTCCAGCGGCTTATCGGCCCCGACCGTGCGACGGACCGCGTGCGCGTGAGCAAGCCGCTGATCCCGCCACCCCTCAGCAGTTCCGAGACCGGGCTGATAGCCCGTCGGCCTGTTGATCTCCTTCACCTGCAGCGTGGGGGCGAAGCACCCGTGGTGCCCGCCGAGCAACTGGGCGATCTGGTGAGCCGGCGACTTCTTGACCGGCTTGCTGAGCGGATAGCCGCACTGCTTGAAGAACTCGACCAGCCCCCAGTGCGTGGCCGTCTCGTGCCTCAGGTACCCGCTGCGCTTCGCCGCCGGGTTGTCCTCCGCATACGCCGGGTCCCCCATCAGCTTCGCGAACTGCTCGGCGACCTGCTGCTGGAAGTGCAGCGAGATCTTCCCGATGTCGTGCAGCCCAGCCCACAGCATCACCATCTCCCGGGCCTCGCCCTCGCTGACGCCCATGGCCCCAGCGATCCGCGCCCGCACACGCACACTCAGGACCGCGTCCCATAGCGCGCCTGCGACGGCGGCAGTGTCCAGGAGGTGGCAGATCACGGGATACGGACCGGGCAGGCCGGCACTCTTGCCCCACAGACGGGAGTCGGGATCGACCGGCCCGGATCCGCCAACGGACTGGCTCTCATTCATGTCTGAGGACCTATCAGCTCACCCTGACAATCCTTGCGGCCGCCTCATCGGAATCGATGGCAGGCGAGGACCTGGCCGACGGGGGCCGCGGCGCATCACCCGAGGTCATAGGCACCAGGAGGGCATCGACGGGTAGTTCGCGTAACGATTCAGGCACCACCAAACAGATACAACCACCCCTTAGCTTGGAACTTTCGGCTACCACCGAACCTGGCCATGGCACCGGGGACCTCAGCGATCGAGCCGACCTCCAACGCAATGAGGTCACCATCACGAGTACGCGGATACCGGCTCGCCGTCGCTGCACAGGAGTGGGGCCCGCCCGGCCCCCAACCGTCGACACTCGGCAGGCCCCTCCCATACCCGCGAACTGCCGTACCCCAGGCGCCGAACCGGCCCATGGCATCATGTGAGCGGTCCTTGACATCTCGACACCGAACAGCGCACCTGGCCAAGGCGTCAGACATCTCGCCCACATGGTCAAGAAATTGCAAAGCCGCCGCTGCGTCGCAGGTCAGGAAGCCTCCTCCCCGCACCCGCGGGGGTCAGCCGCGCTCACCCGGTGGTGGGCGACGAACGGCAAGCTCCTCCCCGCACCCGCGGGGGTCAGCCGTGTTCGGGCTGGAGCGCGGCCCTTCCTGGCCGGATGCGCTCCTCCCCGCACCCGCGGGGGTCAGCCGACATCTTCATGCTGTGCACCGCCCTGGTCCAGCTCCTCCCCGCACCCGCGGGGGTCAGCCAGCGCCGATGGCGTGCATGCCGGTGCGCATCGACTCCTCCCCGCACCCGCGGGGGTCAGCCGGCCAACGGTCAGGTCGACTACGTCTCCGCGGCCTCCTCCCCGCACCCGCGGGGGTCAGCCGCAACCGCTGAACGACCAGCAAATGAAGATCGCTCCTCCCCGCACCCGCGGGGGTCAGCCGACGGGCACGTTTTCCGGCACGATCCCGGTGCCCTCCTCCCCGCACCCGCGGGGGTCAGCCGCGCGACATCAGGCGGGTACATCACCGCCGCCCCTCCTCCCCGCACCCGCGGGGGTCAGCCGGGCGACCCCCGACAGGGTGCAGGCAGTGAACTCTCCTCCCCGCACCCGCGGGGGTCAGCCGTCGCACTCGTTGAGGTAGCCCTCGGCGCCGTACTCCTCCCCGCACCCGCGGGGGTCAGCCGGAGGCGTGAATCCATGCCGCTCACACCCGGGCCTCCTCCCCGCACCCGCGGGGGTCAGCCGGCGCCCCGGCGGGCGCCCCTGGGCATGCTGAACTCCTCCCCGCACCCGCGGGGGTCAGCCGGTCGGTCAGGCCGTCCTCGCCCTGGGCGAAGACTCCTCCCCGCACCCGCGGGGGTCAGCCGACCGTGTCGGCCTGGGTCAGCGGAGCGGGGTCCTCCTCCCCGCACCCGCGGGGGTCAGCCGCGGTGTAGGGCTGCAGTTCGGCGGTGTCCGGGCTCCTCCCCGCACCCGCGGGGGTCAGCCGATGCTGGGTTGAGGGTCAGTCGTCCAGGCTGTCTCCTCCCCGCACCCGCGGGGGTCAGCCGCGAGGTCGCGTCGTACGGCACCCGGCGCCGGCCTCCTCCCCGCACCCGCGGGGGTCAGCCGCACCTGGGCGGCCATCGCCCGGTTCGGCATGACTCCTCCCCGCACCCGCGGGGGTCAGCCCAACCCGGGTTGCACCCGACGGGACGTTGAAGCCTCCTCCCCGCACCCGCGGGGGTCAGCCGCTCGACCGCGGGTGGATGGGCTCGAACTCGACCTCCTCCCCGCACCCGCGGGGGTCAGCCGCCGGTCGTGATGACGACGGGCACTTGCGTCGGCTCCTCCCCGCACCCGCGGGGGTCAGCCGATCTCGGCCCCCATGTAGAAGGGGAGGGCGACCTCCTCCCCGCACCCGCGGGGGTCAGCCGCCCGCCAGCAGGCCGCCGCTGAGAAGAAACGCCTCCTCCCCGCACCCGCGGGGGTCAGCCGTGGCAGGACGACCACCCTCAGCAGATGGTCCACTCCTCCCCGCACCCGCGGGGGTCAGCCGCCCCAGCCGTGAGCCTCACCGCCCGCCCGGGCCTCCTCCCCGCACCCGCGGGGGTCAGCCGTCCGTTCTCGATGCGGCCGATGGTTCGCCGGTCTCCTCCCCGCACCCGCGGGGGTCAGCCGCCCTTGCGGACGAGGGCCTGTCCGAGCTGGGTCTCCTCCCCGCACCCGCGGGGGTCAGCCGAGTTCGGGCTGGCTTCCTGGCACGGCCACGGCCTCCTCCCCGCACCCGCGGGGGTCAGCCAGGGACCTGGCGCTGGCCATGTCGGACGGCACCCTCCTCCCCGCACCCGCGGGGGTCAGCCGCCGGACGCCACGATCGCATCCCTGACGCTGACCTCCTCCCCGCACCCGCGGGGGTCAGCCGGTTCTCTATGCGTCGCCCGCCTTGGCCGACATCTCCTCCCCGCACCCGCGGGGGTCAGCCGATCACGCGGTGCCGGGGCTGGACGTGGTAGCCCTCCTCCCCGCACCCGCGGGAGTCAGCCGCTCGCCCGGGACATCTGCCACGGCAAGCGCGGCTCCTCCCCGCACCCGCGGGGGTCAGCCGGAAGTTGCCGCGGGCGGCTCCAGCCAGGCGCGCTCCTCCCCGCACCCGCGCGGGTCAGCCGCTGTGAGATCCGTTGTCGGCGGCGGCTCAATTCGATGCCGGTCTGGACGGTTCAATCGTGGGCCACTGTGTGGTCTCGTTGGTCGTGTTCAGTCGTTGTCGGTCGTGC
>NZ_JBVOOL010000045.1:0-36425 GCF_055664045.1 Kitasatospora sp. NPDC023385
TGGCTGACCGTCTTCCAACTCCCCTCGTACGCACCGGACCTCAACCCACAAGAGGGCATCTGGTCGCTCGTCAAGCGCACCATCGGCAACCTCGCGTCACCCCGCCGCGACTCGCCCTGCGGATGACCTGCCCGGCCCTCGCCCCAGCGGCGGAAGCCGCCGTCGCTGCCACCTTCGCCCTTCGCGGCGCCGCCACGCTCGCCGAGGTCGACCGCCTACGCATCAGGGGTGCGGCTGCCCTTTCGGCCGGGAGGGCAGCTGTGCCGTCCGGGGCGTCATCGCGCGGGCGAGCGAGCCCTCCCGCTCGGCGACGCGGGCGGCGGCCCGCTCGGACAGCGGACCCTTCATGCCCGCGGGTGCTGCGTCAGCCGTTGCTGGATCGAGTCCACCGCCACCCCGCCGTCGGGGTGCTCCGTGAGCTTGCCCTCACCGACCAGTGTCGTGACCCGGGGCCGGCTGACTCCCAGCATGGCGGCGGCGACACTGTGTGAGACCGCGTCAGCGCCGGGGTGCCCGACGCTGAGCGCAGCGATCCGTCCGAGCTCGGTCCCCCACCAGGTGTCGGGAATCGGAGTCTCGTCGGGGAAGAAGACGTTTACAAGATCGGTCACAGCTCCGGCGACCTCGTGGTCGTCGCCGCCGTGCAGCTGGAGCGAGAGCGTCTTCGCTGCCTGTTCGAGGCGGAAGCGCAGTTCCATCATGAACTCCAGGTCGGAGGGTCCGAGGACCGTCTCGATCCTGAGGGCCAGGGCCTCGAACTGCTCGATGATCTCGTGGGTCAGCGGGTCGTCGGGCGTCATCGAATCCTCCGCACTGAGGCAGGTCAACGCGGGTTACCGCTTGTCGGTAACCCCCTCGACTGCAACCATAGCAGGGGGTTACCGATTCTCGGTAACCCATGCGTGAAGAACCGGGGATCTCGGGCCGGCGGCCAGGCGGTGGCAGTTGCCCGAGGGTGACCGGGCCGCTGCCAGTCCTGGTCCGAATGGGCGATCCGCACAGGAACCATTCCCGGCCGGCGTCGTTCGGCAGAGGCGATCCGCTCATGCCGATTCGAAGGGACGATCCGCACGTGATTGTGAAGGCCTCCGCCACCACAGCCGCTCTCGTTTTCCTCGCCGTGTCGATGGCCCCGCCCGCCGCTGCGGCGCAGCGCTCCTCCGATGCATGCACCCACAACTTCTACGGCACCAACACCACGCGCCCGGACGTGTGCATCGAGATCCACGGGAAGGGCACCTGGGCCGAGCGGGTCGTCGCCCGCTGGGTCAACGGCAGTGGCCAGCTCGACCGCTGGGGCGTACTGCATGAGGGGGGAGGCAAGGCCGTGCACGGCGATGTCCGGGCCCACGACGCCGGCAGGGACCTGGTGGCCGAGTGGCGCGACATCCGCCTGGAGAAGGGGAAGGCCTGCGTCTCGTTCACCGGGCTCGAGAGCTGGGCGTGCCAGGAGGTCAAGCCGTAGCCGCCCTTCGAGCAAGGGGTAGGCCCCGCCTGGTGCTTGGTGGTACAGCGCTCCTATTCCCCCCTGTCTGCCAGGGCCTCTGGCAGCATACGGCTGGATCCGAGTTACATGATCGAAAGTGAGAAACGATGAACCGCACTGAACTGGTCGCAGCTCTCGCCGACCGCGCTGAGGTCGCGAAGAAGGATGCCGAAGCGGTCCTCTCGGCGTTCGCCGAGATCGCCGGTGAGACCGTCAGGAACGGCGAGGAGAAGCTCACGATTCCGGGTTTCCTGACCTTGGAGCGCACACACCGTGCGGCGCGAGCTGCCCGCAACCCGCAGACCGGAGAGCCGATCTCGATCCCGGCTGGCTTCAGCGTCAAGGCGACGGCTGGCTCCAAGCTCAAGGAAGCTGCGAAGTAGCAGGTCCGGCGGTCGCCGTGCGGCGTCGTGCGCCGCACGGCGACCGTGGTCGCTGGTGTCTCGGAGAGGCCATTCCGGGTGGGTGTGGCTGACACTGCGACAGCTTTCTGGACTTCCATGGCGGGGGAGCCCCGCGCCGCTCGGCGGGAAGTGACCTGCCGAGCGGGCGGGCCACGCGGAGGCCAAGCAGCTATGGCGTCTGACTGTCCGCAGGGCGCCAGGGCCGGCGTTCGGCGGACAGCCGGACGATCTGGAGTCCGAACATCCCCGCGACCGCGCCGCAGGGCGGCCACACCCACTGCACGACGGGTGTCTCCAACTCGGCGAGGTGACCGTGGAGGTATCCGAAGAAGGCGCCAGCCGCGAGCGCGGCGAAGAGCAGGCGCACGCCCCAGGAGGCGAATGCGTTCCCGCCGATCCGGGCTGCTGCCGACACGTTCCCGCCGACCACCACCACCGGCAGCAGCCACCAGAACAGGTTGTTCGCGTCGTAGCGCTGAGCCATGAACCAGGATGTCGTCGCCGCGTAGTACAGGTATGGGCCCGACACGAGCACCCCGACGAGGGCGAGGCCAGCTAACGCGAACCACGCTTCGCCACTGGTCGCGACCCTGCTGTCACTGTTCGTCATGGCGGTCAGCATGGCAGCCGCTGACGGCACGCACGGAGAACCCGCAAAAGATCTTGGAATTTCGCCGTGGGGTGCTCAGCCGAAAGGACACTTACAAGCGGTACACCGCGCGGGACCTACAACCCGCGTTGGCACGGATCGCCAGGACCGACCGGTCCCCCAGTGCCCGAGGCAGCAGCCGAAGGCCCCACCGCGCCCCACACAGACATGCGCGGCGGGTCTTGCCCGGATTCTCGACGACGCGGGCGGCGCCAACCACCCGGACCGCACGGCGCGGGCCGGGAAACCGATCAGGTCCGACACCTGCCGCTCCCGAATCACACCGCCGCAGGCCGGCTGGCAGCTGGTCTTGCCACTGGCACTCCGACGCACCGGAAGAACTCGATACCGTGAGCCGGTGACCGATGACGGCGCGCCCGACCGGGGCGCTGAACCCGACCGCCTTGCCGACAGCTCCCGGATCGCGCAGGCTCTGACTGCTCTCGGCCCGAACGGGCAGCGGGCCCTGGGCCACCTGCGGGACGCCCAGCAGAAGCTGGCCGAGGCCCCCCGCTGGGCGCAGCCGTTCGAGGGTGCGCTGGCGTCGTGCCGCTCCGCGATCGACAGCCTGCTCAAGGAGGCCGGCGAGGAGTTCGACGGCGTCCGCGACGCCCAGGAACAGGTCTTCAAGGAGCTGCGGGCGTTCTTGCGGCGTCCGACCGGGCCGACGAAGCCGATGGACAAGCTGCTCGCGGCCCTCGACAGCGGCGAGGAGCCGCCCGAGCACCTGGAACCGAGGACCGGCATCGGCAGGGTCCTACAGCCCCTGATCAAGATGCCGCCCGAGCACCTCCCGAACCCGGCCGATCCGGGACCGGAGTACGCCGCGGTGCGCGAGCTCCTCGCCGAGGTCGCCGGCCTGACCTCGCTGCCCGACAGGCCCGAGCATCAGCGGCCGCTCCTGGACACGCTCGCCCGTCTCCACCACGCCCGGAAGGTTGGCGCCAGCACGGACCCGAACGGCGCGGCGCCGGACGGCCTGGCCGCCTTGCGGGCGGCGTTCGCCTACCTCGAGCGCGAGAAGAGCGAGCCCGGGGCATTCCGCAACCGTCAGATCACGCACCTGGTCCAGCAGTGGACGCGGGAGAGCCCGGGGCCGGGCGAGGCGGAGGCGATCCGCGCGTGGGCGCGGTTCTACCGGGACTCGTCTGCGGTCCTGCACGGCAAGGCCGCGGACGGCGAAGCGAGTACACGCGGGCTCTTCGAGCAGGTCGTCGCCCATGTTGAGCAGCTGGTCCTCGACCTGCCCGACCTAGCCCCCATTCTGGTGGCCCTGGTGCGCGCCGATGCCCCCACGGCCGAGGACGTCGAGGCCGTGGCGCGCCTGCACCAGCGGCGGGCCGTCCGCTACTTCTTCACCCACGCCGAAAGCCCGCAGTGGCTGGACCTCCTCGACCAGGCGCGGCTCCTCCCGGAGGCCGACCGCTGGCCGGCCCAGCCCTACCTGCAGCGCGTCGCCGGCGCCGAGCCCCAGAAGGTGCTCGCCTGGCTGACTCAGCACCAGGAGGCCTTCTCCAGGGCCGATCCGCGGGTGCTGGACGGCTTCCTCCGTGTGGCCCGCGCCATCGGCGCACCGTCATCATCCCTCGTCCAGGCCGTCGCGACGTCCCCGCAGACGCTCGACGCCCTGCAGCCGCTCCTGATCGTGTGGCTCATCGACATCCCGGCTGGCCAGCGCGACCGCGCCTGGGTCTCGGTCGCGCAGCACTTGCTCGTCCACCTGTTCGACACCCCGGATACCAACCGCTGGGAGATCCAGCAGAACCTGGTCGAGCTCCAGGCGGCCGCGTACCCGCCGGACGGGACCGAGCCTGCGGTGCCGGCGCGCGCAGTGCGCGAGGCGCTGGCTGCGGGCCTGGCGGCCGCGCTGGCTCCGGAGGCCGACCACGACGACCTTCTGCTGGCCGATCTCGACCTGGTGGACGACCTCCGTCACGTGGTGGTCGCCGACGATCACGGGCCGGCGGTTGAGCGGATCCTTGCCCGGGCCCAGCTGGACTTCGCGCGCACTGAGGCGCTGAACGGGGTCGGGTTGGACCAGCGCACCGCGCCATGGGCTGATGCCCTGCCCGGCCCCCGCCGTTGGGCTGACCGAATGGTCGCCGTGCACCTGCTGGAGGTGCCCGCGCCGCCCGGAAGCGACGAGGCTCGGGACCGGCGGGCGCTCGACCTGCTCTCCCGCATCGGCGACGTCGTGCGGGTCACCGCCGATTGGGTCGACTTCGTGGCCGTGGCCCTCGAGCGGTGCCCGGCGGAGGACCGGCCGGACCTCGAGACGGTGCTCGCCACCGCCCTCGGACCGGCCCCGACGCCGGACGAACTCGCCGCAGGCATCGAGACGCTGGCCACCTGGCCCGACAGGAGGGCCCCGAAGGGCTGGTCGGCGGTGTGGGCGCTCGCCCCCGTACTGCCGCCCGCCGTCCTGGAACCGCTGCAGCCAGTGGTCGACGCCGTGAGCGCGCTCCTCGGACCCCCGCCACGACGACCGCTCCCCCGTCTCCGACCGGTCCCCTACCTCGATCCGCTCAAGGCCACCGCCCGTCAGATCGCGGCACTGGTGACGGCCCAGGGCGCCCCCGCGGCCGCCGCCGAACTCCTCGCCCGGCAGCGTTCCGGTGACCTCTCCCCCGACTACGCCCGGATCGTCCTGGGCCAGCTCATCGCGACCGAGCCGACCGCGTGGGCTATCTCGGTGCCGGCCGTCGTCGGCGCCCTCGAAGAACCGCCCCTCCAGCGCGCCTACCTCGCGGCGCTGCGCACGCCCCTCGTTGCCACCCCGTGCCCGCTCCCGGACCGCACGGCAACCGCCGGCGCGGCCGCCGAAGCCCTCTGGGACGTTCTGGCCGCGGACGCCGGACTGGCGGACGACGATCGCGGGGAGGAGGAGCTGACCATGGCCCTGCTGCTGCGTGACTCGTGGGCGCTCGGCATCGACCTCGGAGCACTGGAGGAGTCCTACGCTGCGTGGCTGGAGGCACTCGTCGCCGCCTGGAGCGCACCGACGCGCTCGGCAGCCGATCCGTTGCGGGTGGCGGACAGTCAGCTGGGCGGTATCGCCTTGGACGCCCTGATCTGGTGGAGCCTAACCCGCGCGGTGCCGCCAGCAGGGGTGGCCGCGCCGGTCGACGGCCTTCTGGAGACCCTGCTCGGTGACGGCTCGGACGACCGCGCCATGGCCGTGATCGGCAGCCACCTCCCGGCCATTCTCGACCGGGCCCCCCAGTGGGCCGACGACCGCGCGGCGCAGCTGTTCGACCTGGAGCAGCCGTCGCCGCCCGCCATCACCGCACTCATCACCCACCGCTTCGGCCCTGCCAGCGTCGACTTGCTCCGGCGGCTCGACCGCGCACAGCTCGCCGCGTACCTGCGCCGTCCCCACGTCCATCCCGCCGCCCTTGAGGTCTGCGCCGCGGTCCTGGTCGTCGACCCCGACGCGCTCGGCGGGCAGCAGGACTTCCTCTCTCTCCTCAGCACCGGCGACGGCGCGCCAGCGGCGGTCTCGCAACTCCTGAGCAGGACGGCCGGGGTCCTGCCGCAGGCCGTCGACGAGAGCAACGCCGCCTTCTTCGACAGCGCCGCACAGTTCTGGGAGCACGTCCTCGCCCTCGACCTCCCCGGCACCGCCGGGCACCTGCACGGGGCCGGCGACTTCGCGTACAGGGAGGGCCTGGGCGACGAGCGGTGGTTGGAGCTGACGGCCCGGACGGTCGAGCGGACCATTGGCATCAGCCGTGTGGGCGCCGTCGCCCGCCGGGCTGCTCGGCACCCCGAGTCAGCTGCCGCGCGGAGCATCCTGACCGGCCTCCTGCCTCTGTGCGACCCGACCATCCAGTCAGGGCCGCCGAGCTACGAGGAACACGAGATCCGGCGGTGCGCGATCGACCTGTGGCGGGCAAGCCCGCCGGACAGTGCCGGCCGGAAGGAGCTCGGCCTGGCGCTGGCCGGGTACGCCGACTTCCTGGAGGCGGTCGCGGACTGAGGCCGCCGACCACTGATAAGGCTCCATCTACGCGGCCGATCACCTGCTGACCGGCACCGCCCAGACCGTCGCCCGGGGCGTCGGCCCGGCTGGTTCCTTCTGCGTGACGATGGGCCTTGCAGCCGCCTTCCGCCGGTACTTCATCGCCTACTTCACCGTGTAGACGGCAAGGCGGCCAACGTCGCTGCTTCGACTACAGGAGGCCGAGGTAGGCGAGCTCGACGTCGGTCATCAGACCGGCCCGCAGGACCTTCTTGAACTCGTCGAGTTCGATCAGCTCGACGGAGAGGAACTCCATCTCGTTGAGCTTCTGTTCGGCGACGCGGACGCAGTTGCGGGCGACGTAAACGTGGCGCTTTGCGGTCGATCCGGCGTCGTCCCAGCAGGAGCCGGCAGGCTCGGAGTCGCCCGTGTGTCCGGTTCCTCGAGGAGCCCCCGTTCGGCCGTCACCCCGGGGTCCTCGCCCTCCTCCTTGAAGCTGCCCGGCATCTCGTAGAGCGTCGGGTCCGGGCCGGAGCGGTCGGGACCTTCTAGACCGCGTCGGCGTCTTCGCCGTCCGGGCACAGTTCCTCGCGGTAGCCCTGCCGGAGGATCTGGTCGACCTCATCGGCAATCGCACCCGGGTTCTGCCAGGAGGCGCGTGTTGCCTGCGGGTACCACGGATAGGATCCGGCGTCGGCGCAGCCCGTCCGCGGCGCGTCAGTCCCGCTGGGGAGCAGCCAGAAGCTCTCCCCCGCCTCGCGCTCGGCAGTCCAAGCGGATGCCGCGTCGGAAAGCGTGATCTGAATACCGGTGGCCGACTCCTTGCCGACGGTCCAGCCCTTGGCCCGGAGCCGGGCGGCGACCAGGGGGTAGTTGTCTCCCTCGTCGAAGCGTGGGCCAGCTTCCACCGTCGGGTGGGCCGGCTTCCATGGACCGCCGCGCTGCTGCACTAGCGCCCGCTGGCTCTCCGGCAGGCCGCGCCACAGCCGTCGGGCCTCCTGTCGTCCGGCGGCGGTCAGGCGTAGGAACGCCCGCGGGTCGTACACCTTGCTGTTGACCAGCCCCTCGACCATCGGCGTGCCCGCCTCGTCGAGTAGCTGGAACCAGAAGAACCCGAGCTCCTGGCGGACGAGCTCCCAGCCTTCGGGCCACGTCGCTGGCACCAGCCCGAGCGAGTCTGCTGGGGCGGTCCACTCCGCATCGACTCCGAGCAGCCGGTACGTCTCCGGGGTCTCTCCCTCTCCGTTGATATTCCGGGGAAGCGAATTTGACTTCAGGAAAGTCTGGAAAAGCTGCTCTTGCGCATTATTGGGATCGAGTGCCGCGGTCAGGGCTGCCAGCTCCGGAGCGTTTCCGTTCTTCTGCCACCATTTCTGGTCTTTCCAGGATTCGAATACGCCGAAGGTTGACAGAAGCGACCAGGGTACGTTGGCCATGTGGGCGACGAATCCAGCCATAATCAAGACAAAGCCAAGGAGACCCGCGGTGATACGCAGGGCCATGGCCTGCCCAGTCGACAGGTGGAAGAGGCCAAGACCCGCAGCGGTGGCGGCATCGGCCACCAGCCCGACCAGCAGAGCCGCTACCGCCGTCATGAGCACCGGCCTGGCAGGACGCAGCATGCTGCGCAGATCCAGCGCAATCCAGTAGCCCCAGCGACACTTGCGGCACGCGCAGCGGTCGCCGTCTTCGTGGGAGCCGTCTTTGCCGAACACACCCGCCACGGAAACGCAGGTCGCAAGCAGCGAAAGGACGAGCGCACAGAATCCAGGGAGAAACGGATAGAAGCCGAGAACCTTCAACGCGAACCCGAACGCCTGGGTCGGACGCCACTGTTCGAGATTCCACTCCGTGACGAAAAATGCAGCGGTGGCACTGACGGCCGTCATCCCGGCAATGCCGATACCGGCAGCGAGAGACTGTGCGACGGATACAGGCGCGAAGGCGTCACGACGGCGTTCGAACGAGATCCAGCTTCGGCGATCGGACACCACAGCACTCCCCTAGTTTTCGGCTGGACCAGGATGGCAGGCCCGGGGATGCCGGTACAACTACGAACGGCGCCCTCCACCGGGGCTCCAGCGCGGGGCGGGGCGGGGAACCGCCGCCGGCGCTACCTGGACTAACTGGACCGCGAGGTGGGCGAGCTCGGACAGCGATCGGGCCGCCTCGGACGGGGGCGGCGACCGTGAACAGAGGGCGACTTCGTCGCGGCGACGCACGAGGCGTGGGTCGGTCGGCCGGCCTGAAGTACTGCCGCTGGTGGGTGCTACCGGCCCGGACCGCGGACCGGACCGTGATGAAGGGTAGCGGCGGCTGTCGGACCGTTGCCCCACGTCGGCGGGCTGACCAGCCCGCCGTCCCACATCGAACGACCGGGGCTGCCTCGACGCCGCCTTGCGGCTGCTCGACATCCCCGACGCCGTGGGTGACCAACCGGCACACCAGCCTCGCACCCGTCGACTGCCCCCAAGCTCTGTCTCCCACCGCCCTACAGGGCCGGCCGGGAGCCCCACCGCGCGCCTTCGGTCACGGCGCGCCATGCTTCGGGCCGCCTGTCCTGGCTTTGCGTCGAGGGTGGGCGGTCGTCGTGGCATGCACCGGCGAACGATCACTCTCGATAGTGAGACAGTGACGAGGAGCGATCATGCTCTATCGTCGGTTGCGGCGGACAGGCAGGGCGTCTCGATGCCGGAAGGGTGGACGAATTCATGGTGGGGAACCGTCGAATCGCCGTGTTCGGGGCGGGCTACATCGGCCTCGTGACTGGCGCCTGCTTTGCGAAGCTGGGGCATGAGGTCGTCGTACGCGACATCCAGGAGGAGCGTATCGAGGTCCTGCGAGGCGGAGGGGTACCGATCCACGAGGACGGCCTGGCTGAGCTGATCGCGGAGAGCGCTGACCGGCTGACCTTCACCCTGGACGCTGAGGAGGCCGTGCGCGGCGCCGACGTCGTGTACGTGTGCGTGGACACCCCGCCCACGGCGTCGGGGGACGCCGATCTGTCCAGGATCTGGAAGGTGATCGAATCCCTGAGGGATGCCCAGCACCTGGCGGCCGTGGTGGTCAAGAGCACGGTGCCGGTGGGCACCGGAGCGAGGATCAGGGCCGCCATGGACAGCGCGGGCCTCCAGGCCGTGGGGTACGCCGCCAACCCGGAGTTCACGGCGGAGGGCCGGGCAGTGCACGACTTCCTCCACCCGGACCGTGTGGTGATCGGCACCGACGATCCCGACACCGCGAAGCTGGTGGCGCAGCTGCACGACGGAGTGGACGGGCCGATCGCGCAGATGGACGTCGCCTCCGCGGAGATGGTCAAACTAGCCGCGAACGCCTTGCTGGCCACGAAGATCAGCTTCACCAATGAGATCGCGACGATCTGCGAGGCGACGGGCGCGGACGTTGAGCAGGTTGTCCACGCGGTGGGCCTCGACCACCGGCTCGGGCCGCACTTCATGCGCGCTGGCGTCGGGTATGGAGGCTCCTGCTTCCCCAAGGACTCCCGGGCCCTGCGGGCCCTGGCCGGCAACTCCGGCTACGCGTTCCAGTTGTTGACGTCCGTCATCGAGGTGAACGACCTTCAGCCGCGGCGGGCGATTCAGCGGCTGAAGGACGAGCTGGGCGGCTTCCAGGGGCGGACGGTCGCGCTGCTGGGCATCGCGTTCAAGGCGGGCACGGACGACGTGCGGGAGGCCCCGAGCACGATCATCGCCTCCCGGCTCCAGGTCGAAGGCGCGTCGGTCAGGTGCTGGGACCCGCTGGTGCGCCCGCTCGACGAGGCCCCCTGGTCGTCGGCCACGCGCTGCCTGACGCCGCTGGAGGCCATGGCCGGCGCGGACGCGGCGATCATCGTGACGGAGTGGCCGCAGCTGCGGGACCTCGCGTGGGAGCAGGCGGCGGCGGCGATGGCCCACCCCCTGGTCTTCGACGGCCGCAACGTGCTGGACCCCCAGCAGATGGGCGCCCTCGGCTTCACCTACATGAGCGTGGGCCGCCGCACGGTGCGCGGTTCGGCCTGACCCTGTGCCCGTGGCCGGCCGCCGCGGAAAAGGCATTGGCCGGGGCGGCGTGCTGCCCCGGCCAATGCCTTTCCCCCTGCTCCGGTCTGGCTGCTCCCCGGCTCTGCGCCTTGGCCTGCTGCCGGTGGACCGGGCCGGTCAGACCCGGACGCCGGCCAGGACGCGGTCGTACATGTCCGCGTACCGCTCGGTGACGGTCCGCCAGCTGAAGTGCTCGACGACGAAGGCACGGGCGTGGCGGCCGCGGCGTTCGATCTCCCCGGGGTGGGTGAGCGCGGTCAGCAGGGTGGCGTGCAGATCGTCGACGTCGCCTGGCACGGTGAGCCATCCGGTCGGCTGGGAACCGCCTGGTCGGACGGTGCTGAGGGGGCCGCCGCTGGCGGAGGCGACGACGGGTGTCCCGGAGGCCATCGCCTCCAGGCAGACCAGCCCGAACGGCTCCCCGACGGACGGCGTGACGAACAGGTCGGAGGCGTTCAGGGCGTCGTTCAGGTCGCCGTGGGAACGCCAGCCCGCGAAGTACACGTCCTCGGTGATCCCCAGCCGCTCCGCCAGGGTGTGCGGGTGCTCGCCCTCCCACTCCCCCGGGAAGCCGCCCAGCACCAGCAGGGCCGGGCGCACGGCCGCACTGTCCCGGAGCCTGGCGAAGGCCTGGAGCAGCAGGTCAAGGCGCTTGAAGCCGAGGAAACGGCCCACCCAGAGCAGCAGGGGCCGGCGGCGGCCGGTGGCATCGTGCAGCGCGCGGTCGATGTCGACAGGGGTGTAGGTGATGGTGCCGGGGCTGCGGCCGGGGAGCCAACCCTGGGGGTCCTCGACCAGCCAGCGGTGCAGCAGGTTCGCCTTTTCCGCGGCCGCGTCGGTGGTGGTGGGGCGGGGCCAAAAAAGATGGGTGTCGACGCCGTTGGGGATGACCTCGACCCGGTTGTCGGGGATGCGGAGGAGGTCCTGGGCGAGGACGAGGTCCTGCTCGGAGACGGCGACGGTGTGCTCGCTGACGGCCGCGTGCTCCTGCAGCTTCCCGACCCAGTACTCGGCGTGGGCCCAGCTGCGCCACCGCTCGTCGATCGGATTGCCGGCGCCGAGGTGGGTGGTGTGCTGTTCGCGCCGGGCGAGGTCGGTGACAGTCAGGCCCTGGTCGGCGGCCCGGCGCAGCCGGTGCAGGGCGGTGGTGAGGCACTTGAGGTCGGTGCCGTGGAGGGTGGTGACGACAGTGCGGCCTAGGCGTCGGGCGGCGGCGTGCTGGGGGGTGAGGTGGTGCAGGTGGAGCAGGCCGTTCTCGCCGGCGTGGTGGGTGTCGAACTGGCGGCTCCAGTAGTCCTCGAGGTGGGCGTTGGTGTGGGGGGAGACAGCCGTGAAGGCCCGGTCGGGCACCGCTCCGCGGTCCTCATAGGAGGGGTGGAGGGGGACGGGGGCGTTCAGGGGATCGTGGCCGGCGCCGTGGTCGGCGACGGCGGGGTTGTAGTCGGAGGCGACCAGGTGGTCCGGGCCGTAGAAGGTGGGGGCGTGGGAGTAGTCGCCGGGGCTGCCGAGGGATCCGGCGAACACGCGGGCGCGGTGGCCGCAGGCGCGCAGGTGCTCGGTGAGGTTCTTCGCGACGAGGGCCGATCCGCCGCGGGGATAGAAGATCAGGCCGTGGTCAACGGCGGGAAGGGTCACGGTGAGTGGCTCCCTGGGGTGCGGTCGGCTGGTCAGGGCATGTCGACGAGGGCGGACGGGCACGGACGCGCGTCGTGGTGGTGGGCGGCGAGCAGCTCGTACATGGCGGCGAAGAGCCGGTCGGTGAGGACCTGGCCGTCGAGGAAGGCGATCTTGTCGGGGACGCAGGCCTGCGGGGTGCCGCCGCCGGCCATGGTGAGGAAGGCGGCGGTGATGTCCCGGGGGGTGACGGCGCTGGCAGTGTGGGCGTCGTGGAAGGTCCGCTCCCGGCGGCCGGACCCGCCGATGAGCGGGTTGCGGCGGTGTTCGACCCGGATCGTGTAGGGCTCGCCGACGGCGTCGGACTTGGTGATCCGCAGGTGCTGCAGGTTGCCCTGGTGCAGGTCGACGGTGAACTGCGACATGCGGCCCTTCTCGCGGAAGGCGACCTCGTTGCGGGCGTCGCGGACCAGCGCGCCGACGGTGCGGTTGGACAGCGAGTTGGAGGTGTAGGTGTAGGAGAGGACGCCGAGCGAGCGACGGTCCGGGTCGAGCAGTTCGACGGTGAAGCCGAAGTCGAGTTCGGCCCGCAGGACGCGCTCGGGCAGCTCGGCGTCGGGCAGCTCGGCTTCCGAGTGGGGGCGCAGGAGTTCGCCGAGGGTGTGGCCGAGGCCGCTGGCGAGGTGGTCGCTGACGCGGCGCACGTACTGCAGGGTCAGGCGCAGCGCGGTGGTGGGGCCGGGGGCGAGCTGGAGGTAGCGGGTCAGCTCGTCGAGGTAGTGGTAGCTGCTGAAGGAGAGCGCGCCGACGCCGTGGGTGTAGCCGTGGGCGTTGCCGAGCGCGTACTCCTGGGGCAGGCGGTAGTGGCCGCCGGCGACGTCGATGCGGCCCATGGTGACGGGCTGCTTGTGGGCGTCGTGGATCTCCCGGATGAGGTCGGCGGCGTGGAGGAAGGCGTCGTTGGCGCGGCGGCGCAGCGGGACGGCGAACAGGTGGCCGGGCTGGGCCCGGTGGGCGCCCAGCAGGGTGTCGAAGCGGTGGCGGATCTCGGCGGCGCGGTCGGGGCGCCAGGCGGCGTCCTCGACGCAGACGATCGGCTTGTCGCACAGGACGTGGATGCCGTGCTCGGTGGCCCACTTCAGGTAGGGGTAGTGGGCGACGGGGTCGCAAGCGACGATGACCGCGTCGAAGCGGTGGGTGCGGTGGGCCTGGAGGAGGCGGTGTTCCAGGTCGGTGTCCGGCTCGCCGGGTTTGGGCTGGATCCAGGCGGGGCGGTCTTGCTGCAGGAGGGTGTCCAGGTGCGGCATGTGGGCCAGGAGGGCCGGGGCGTAGGGGTTGCGGGGGTCGCAGACGGCGGCCACGCGTACGGGGGCGCCGGTGTCCTTGAGGGCGAGGATGGCGGGGATGTGGTTCTCGGCGGCGGCCCAGTGGCCGCAGCCGCCGACCAGCAGGACGCTGACGGGCCGCGGCGGACGTGCTGAGGGCATGGGTGTTCCCCTTTCCGGGCCGCCACGCGCGGTGGCGGCCCGTCAGGATTCGGCAGGTGGTGGGGAGCCGGGGCTGTGGTCAGAGGCCGAGCAGCTGCGTGACCAGGTCCCGCAGGTGGCGGCTGCCGCCGGTGGAGAGCGCGTGCTCGCGGACCGTCGCCAGGACGGCGGCATCCGCGCGGCCCAGGACCTCGCGCACGTCGGGCAGGCAGGGCACGGCGACGGTCAGGGAGGTGACCCCGAGGGCGGCCAGGACGACGGCGCCCACCGGGTCGCCGGCCAGGCCGCCGCACGCGGACACCGGAATGCCCTGGCCGATGCCGGCCGTCGCCACGGTGTGCACGGTGCGCAGGACCGCGAGGTGCAGCGGGTCAATGTCGCGGGCGAGGGCCGCGTTGGTGCGCGAGGTCGCCGTGAGGTACTGGGCGAGGTCGTTGGTGCCGATGCTGAGGAAGTGGACGTGCCCGGCGAAGTGGTCGACGGCCACGGCGCAGGCCGGGACCTCGACCATCACCCCAAGCGGAATGCTCGGCGCGCCCAGGTCCGCCTGCACCTGACGTGCCGTGCGGGCGGCTTGCAGGAACTCCTCGACGTGGGTGACCATCGGGAACATCAGGCGCAGCCGGGCGCCGTCGTCGCGGGCCGCGCGGTAGGCCGCGCGCAGTTGCGGCAGGAACAGGTCCGGGCGGCGCAGGCTCAGGCGCAGCCCCCGCACGCCGAGGAACGGGTTGTCCTCGCGTGGCAGGCCCAGGACCGGCATCTCCTTGTCGCCGCCGATGTCCAGGGTGCGCAGGGTCACCTCGGCGCCGTCGGCGGCCCGGGCGATGTCGCGGTAGGCCCGGTAGTGCTGCTCCTCGTCGGTGAGGTCGGTTTCGCGGCCGAGGAAGAGCAGCTCGGTGGCGAGCAGGCCGATGCCGTCGGCGCCGGCGGCACGCAGGTCGGCTGCCTGGTCCGGGCGCATGATCGTGCCCGTGAGGGTGACCGGCAGAGCGGCTGCGGCGGGCGCCAGCCGGCTGCGCCGGGCGGTGTGGTCGCGGTGCGCGATGGCGGCGGCCAGGGCCTGGTCGGACAGGTCGGTGTGGAGGGTGCCGGTGTCGCCGTTGAGGACGCACATCGTCCCGTCGGGGATCGTGAGCACCGCGTCGCCGGCGGCGACGATGGTGGGGATGCCCAGGTTGTAGGCGACCTGGACGGCGTGGGAGGTGGGTCCGCCCTCGGCCGTGACGAACCCGGCGACCTGGGCCGGGTCCAGGGTGGCGGTGTCGGCGGGCGTCAGGTCCCGGGCGATCAGGATGTGCGGCCTGTCGGCCGGGGCGCCGGGGCGCAGCTGCCGTGCCGGGGCGACGGCGAAGCCGCGGGTGCCGGCCACGCCCTGGTGCCGGACCCCGGACTCCCGGGCCGTGAACGGTGGGGTGGGCCCGCTCATCGGCCTTCTCCGGGCAGGGCCGGGTGGTGGCCGAGGAGCTGGTGGGTCCATCCGGCCGCCTGCCAGCGGCGCGCGTCCAGGCAACGGCGGGCGTCGATGACCGTGCGCGGCCCGGAGGCGGGTTCGAGCGAGGCGGGGTCGAGGGCGCTGAACTCGGGCCAGTCGGTGAGGACCATGAGCAGCGCGGCGCCGTCGAGGGCGGCCTGCGCGGTGTCCGCCGCCGTGAGGCCGGGGTGCTGGCGGGCCGCCAGGTCGTTGACGCTCGGGTCGAACAGGCGCACCTGGGCACCGGCCCGGCTCAGCCGCGCGGCCACGTCGAGGGCGGGCGAGTCGCTGATGTCGCCGACGCCGGGCTTGAAGCTGGCGCCCCACACCGCGACGCTCGCGCCCCGCAGGTCGCCCAGCACCACGCGGGCGTGGTCGACGGCCAGGGTGCGGCGGGCGGTGTTGATCTCGTCCACGAGCGTGAGGAGGCGGGCGGTGGTGTGGACGCCGAGGTCCCGGGCCCGGGCGCCGGCCGCGCGGATGTCCTTGCCCAGGCAGGAGCCGCCCCAGCCCAGGCCGGCCGTCAGCCCGAAGCCGCCGATGCGCGGGTCCAGGCCGAGCGAGCGGGCGACGACGTCCATGTCCGCGCCCGCGGCCCGGCACAGGTCGTCGATCGCGTTGACGAACGACATCTTCGTCGACAGGAAGGCGTTCGCCGCCGCCTTCGTCAGGTCTGCGGTGACGAAGTCGGTGACCAGCAGGGCGGCGCCGGCCTCCAGCAGCGGCGCCCACGCCCGCCGGGCGATCTCCTCGACCACCGGCCGGTCCCCGGCCGAGGTGCCGAGCACGATCCGCGCCGGGCGCAGCGTCGTTTCCATCGACAGGGCCTCGCGCAGGAAGTCGGGGCTCCACCCGACCCGCACCGTCACGCCCGCCGGAGCGTTCGCGGCGGCGAGGTCCGCCATGCGCTGCGCCGTGCCGACGGGGACGGTGGACTTCCCGATGATCACGGCGTCGCGGGTCAGGCGGCGGGTGATTTGCCGGATGCTGTCCTCGACGGCTGTGACGTCCATCGTCTCGCCGCCCTCGATCTGCGGGGTCGGCACGGCCAGGAAGAACAGCTCGCCGTGGGCCACGGCGTCGTCGAAGGAGTCGGTGAAACGCAGCCGGCCGGCGGCCATGTTCGTGCGGATGCAGTTGCTCACGCCGGGCTCGTCGAACGGGCACCGCCCGTCCTTCAGGGCGGCGAGCGCCTGCTGGTTGATCTCCACGGCCGTGACGTCGTGCCCCTGTTCGGCCATGACGGCCGCGTAGGGGGCGCCGAGACGGCCGCAGCCGATGACGGTGATCTTCATGGGTCCTCCGTGTGGTGGTGCCCCGTCCGTGTGGGCGGGGCGTGCGGTGAAGGGGGCCGCCGGTGCAGGGGGCAGGGCGGCCGACGGGCGGTCAGCGGGTGTCGGGGCGGCGTCCGACGATCACGGCGGCCTGCAGGAGGGCGGTGAACGGCCCGGTGGGCTGGACGGTGCGCAGCATGTTGCGCAGGTCCGCCTCGTAGGCTTGCTGCCGTTCGCCGAGGGTGGCCGCCGAGGAGTACGCGAACGTGCGCTGCAGGCCGATCAGCTGGTCCAGGGTGTAGGTGCGCTCGTAGTCGGCGCGCAGCACGGACACGCGGCTGAAGGCCGAGGCCCGCACCACGGCCTCGTGCCCGACCTGGAGGGGGACGTACGCGGTGCCGGGGCCGGCGAGGTGCGCGTCGCCCAGGTGCTTCTCGCGCAGCTTGACCAGCAGCGGGTGCCACCACTCGCGCTGGGTGCCGGGGGCCCGGTAGCCGACGATGGCGACGAACCCGCCCGGGCGCACGAGCGCGTCGAGGGCGGCGAGGACGCGCGGGCGATCCAGCCAATGGAAGGCATCGGCGATGACAGCGCCGTCGAAGCTGCCCGGGGCGTCGAGCCGATCCGCCTCGGCGGCGTCCCCGCTACGCCAGTCGACCATCTCAGCCAGGCCTCGCTGCTCGGCCCAGCGGCGGCCTTCGTCCAGCATCTCCTGGGAGGCGTCCAGGCCGGTGACCCGCAAGCCGCGCTCGGCCAGGTCCAGAGCAAGGGTCCCCGGACCGCAGCCCAGGTCCAGGATCCGGCCCCTGGCGGGGAGTTGATGGGCGAGGTGGTCGATGACCGTCGGAGCGTGGCGGGGACGGAACTGGACGTAGGAGGCTCCGCAGGTCGCGAAGATGGCGCCGGAGTCCGGGTAGGTGCCGGACGGGCGTCGCACCGGCATGGTTGCGTTCATGTCAGACCCTCTGGGTGGCAGGAGGAAAGAGCGGGTAGCCGTGGCCGCCGTCCCAGCGGCGGCCGGCGGTCGTACGGCCATGCGGGGCCGAACACCGGTGTCCGGGAAGGTCGCTCGAATTTCTGCGGCGGCCCGGGAGAGACACTGTCGGGCCTGGCACTGGCCAACGCCAGCGTTCGGGCATTGCCTTGGACTGCCTCGGATTGCCTTCGATTGCCTTCTGTCGTGAAGGACTTGCCACCGGATGCCCGGGGTGCCGAGGCTGGGGGCATCACTTCAGAAAGGGGCATGAGGGAATGACTGCGGTCGAGCAGCCTGCACACCCGCTCACCACGCTGATGGCCGGCCTCACCGCGTCGCAGTACCTCAGGAAGGTCAGCCAGTCCCATCAGGAGCTCGGCTTCGGGACGATCGCCGGACGCCCCGAGCAAGTCGCGCGCTGGAAGCGCGGCGTGACACCCGAGCGGCGCACCATGCTGGCCATCGCCCATCACCACGGCATCGACCCCTTGGAGGTCGACCGGCGTGGCTGGCCGGGGTTCCTCCTGTCGGCGCTCGACCTCAACGACGACCGAGTCGTCCTGGAGTCACCGTGGACTTCCGCGGGTACCGTCCTGGCATTGAACGATGGAGGTCACGTGGACCGTCGCGCTTTTGTCATCGCAACCACCGCCACACTCGGAGCGATCCTCGCGCAGTGGTCCAGCGCCGACTCCGCGCTCGCGCTGCCCGCCACGGGACTGCGGCTCGGCGAACGCGACGCCGCCCTCTTCGACCTGCGACTGGACGCGCTTCGCCAGCTGGACGACACAGTGGGCTCCGAGCACGTGTACCAAGGTGCGGTGGTCGAGCTGAGGATGATCACCGACCGGATCAAGAACGCCTGCTACACGGAAGCGATCGGGCGGCGCCTGTTCGCGGCGGCGGCCGAGGCCTCCCGCCTGGCCGGCTGGTGCGCCTATGACGCAGGCCGGCACGCCGCCGCCGAGAAGCATTTCATCACCGCCCTGCGCGCCGCCGCCACCGCCGAGAACCCCACCCTGAGCGCCTTGGTGATCGGCTTCTGGGCCAACCTGCGCTACAACGCCGCACCGAAGAGCGACCCGCGCGGCGCACTTCACCTGATCGACGTGGCGCTGGCCGACCTGTCAAGGATCTCCTCACCGAGGGTCCTGGCGATGCTCCACGCCCGCGCAGCCCGCGCTCACGCCAAGGCCGGGGAGCACACCGCCTCCTACGCCCGCATCGACGACGCCCTGGCCGCCTACAGCCACGCCGAGGCCATCGAGGCCGACCTTGCGTCGATGTACTGGATATCGGAGGGCGAACTGCACCAGGTCGCCGCGAGCTCCGCCCTCACTCTCGGCGAACCACGCAAGGCCCTCGACCACTTCACCGCCGCCGCCACCACTGCCGACCCGTACGACACCGAACGCGAGCTACGGGGCACCGTCATCTACGACGCGCGCCGCGCAGGCGCTCATCTGGCGCTCGGAGAACTCGACGCCGCCGTCGACATCGGCTACCAGGTCATCCAGACGATGGGCGGCGTGGAGTCGGCCCGTTCCACCAGCACGCTCGACTACCTGCGCACCCAACTGGCCCGACACCGCGGCGTGCCGGCTGTCGCCGAGTTCCTCGCCATCTCTGCCTGACCCAGCACACCCCGCCCCTGCCCACCGGCCGACCCGACGTCACCCTCAGGGTCGAGCCCGCTATCGGCTCTACGACGGCCGCTGACCGCACGCGCCTGCGCCGCCATATCGGCTGCCCGGATTCGGCGCGACCCGCAGCGGACCAGATCTGCAGCGGCGGGCACGCAGGTCCCCGGGCTGATCCCCCCTGTTACGGACAGCACCGGCACCCTCAACAACACTACGTACACGGAGAATGTGACGTGACGGACCACGACGTGATAGCCACGGTGAACGAGCGCGGATACGCCGTCATCCCGGTACCGCCCACGCCGGACGACCCCTTCCGAGCCCACCGGCGCATCGCCCACGCACTGGGCCTGCCCGACGCCTACACCCCCCTGCTCTACCGGGACCCTGAGGTCCGCAGCGCAGTGGGACAGACCGGACCGTACAACGAGATCCCGCGCCCCGACAGCCCAGCGGCGCCGTGGTCCGAAGCCCCCGGTCAGCAGTTCCACGTGGACGGACTGCTCGAACAGCTCGGCGGGATTAAGACCACGTTCCTCCACTGCCTCACACAGGCGCACTCCGGCGGCGCGACCCAGCTGTTCCTCACCTGCGATGCCTTCACGGACCTGGCGGCCACCGACGACGCGGCCGCCCAAAGCCTGCTCCATCCACAGGCCCTGACGCGCTTCGCCACCATCCCGGGCACAACACCTGGCCGGCTGCGCGCCACCGGGCCGGCCTTCGGCCGGGTGAACGGACAACTGGCCACCCGCTACTCGGACGGCAGCACCGAGCTCTGGGCCACCGACCAGAACCTTGCCCTGCAAAGGGCGCTCGCCTACCTGCGCGGCCCCGCGCTCGACACCCACCTGGTGGACGTCCTCCTCGACCCCGGGGAGATGCTGGTCTTCCGCAACGACCGCGTCTCTCACCGCGGCCGCCCGTACCGCAACGGCGCCCGACCGCGCCGGCTCACGCGCTCCATGTACAGTGCCGCCCCGTCCCACCGGGCCAAGCAGGGCCGGTAGCGCCCCCCAGCCCAATGACCCGCGTGGCCCGGGCCTTGTGGGGCTCGGTGCAACTCTCCCCTTCAGACGGACCAGGATGAACTCTATGACGGGGTCGATCTGTTCAGGGGTGACATACACAGCCCTTCCCTTCAGGTGTCCGCCGCCGTCAAGCCGCGGCGGCCGTATTCCGGGCGAGGCCGAGTGGCTCCGTAGCCGGGCTGGTGTTCCTGTCGTGCCCGGATGGTATGCAGTAGGGGCAGGTGGACCTTGGCGCCATATTCGTCAGGGTCCACCCAACCCCTCGGATAACCCGTTACAGCTCGATGGGGAACTCACCCGCGTTGACGCCGTCGATGAACGCCGACCAGGCCGCAGGCGAGACGCGGAGCACGGCGCCGAGGCCGTTCTCCTTGCTGTCGCGCACGGCGATCAGGCCGGTGGGAGTCACGCCCTGCTCGACGCAGTTGTCGTTCGGCTGCCCGCTGTAGCTGGACTTGTGCCAGCCCACGGCGCCCTGATCGAGCGTGGTGCTGTCGTGCATCGTCATCCTTCCTGTGACTGCTCGCTCGCCTGGTGCGAGCTGGCTCGCAGCAAGTATGACTGGGTGTCACGCGGGCTAATCGCCGTTGCCTGGAGCTGACGGAAGATCCTCTCCTGCCGCGCGATCAGGGCGATACCATCCCCGAAGCTGCCCGGTCCTTCGTGGTACACGGCCGAGTGGTCAGCGGCCTTCGAGAGGACGAACTGGGTGAACGGACCGGCCGTGCCCTGGTGGTAGCCGGCGTCGTCCCGCAGGATCTGGATGGTGACGTTGGCGCAGCGCTGCATCAGGTCGTACATGTGTTTGGCTTGCTTGCGTGTCACCTCCGAGCCGCCGATCCTCTTCCGGAACGCGCCCTCGCCAATGATCGCCCAGAGCCGGGTCCCGTCCTTGCCCTCCAGGATCTCCGCGCGCTTCGCCCGGCTCTTGACCTGCTCGTCGAGGGAGAGGTCGCCTGGCCACGGGCGCTCACCATCACGCCTCGCCTGATGTTCCTGCTGCTCGAACAGGGCCCGGATGTAGTCGGGGCCCTGTAGCAGGCCTGGGATGACTTCGGGCTCCCAGGTGCGGATCTCGCCGGTCTTCGACGAGGCAACCAGGTTCTCCACGGCAACGATGGTTGCGTACGGTCCGCCGAGCGGCCGGTCGTACTCGGACCACCAGCCCCTCTGCTTCGCACCCCGGGCCAGGCGCTCCATGTGCGCTGCCGTCTCGGCCGGCACGTCGAAGTGGTTGCAGAAGAGTGCGACTTGAGGAACGGTGCCGAGGCGTTCGGCGGTCTCCAGGCGGGCGATGGCGTGCCAGGACAGGTCCAGGAGCTCGCCGACTTCCTCGCGGCTCGCGCCCTTCTCCAGGCGGATGTCGCGGAACTGTTGGGCGAGGAGGCTCGCGAGGAACGTCGGCCCTGAGCTCTCGGGCGACGCGGTTGGGCGGGTGCGTGCCCGCTTCTTCGCTGGTGGCATGTGCCCACCCCTATCGACTCGGCTGATGACTGGTCAAGTGTTCTGCGCGGCCGACCAGAACGCTAGTTCACAGCAACTGCGAATTCGCAGCTACTGAGATGTTGCAATCCTCTCCACTATGCGGGACTGTGTACGGGCACTCACCGAGAGTGGCGCAAGTTGCACCCTTGGTGATCATCCCGCCTGCTCGCCGGGGGTTCCCCATGCCTGAGACAGTGCGCCCCGCCTTGCCCGGCGCTCCGTTAGAGCTCCATCCTGAACCCGCATCGCCGTTCCGCCTGCACCTCGAGATCGATCCGACCGAACTGGCGGCCCGTCTGGCTCGCCGCTCGTTCGCCACCGCTATCAGGGACGCAGAACTCGACGTCCTGGCAGCAAGTTTGGCTGAGGCCGCGCTCTGTGCGGCCGAGGTGATCTCCAACGCCGTCATTCACACCCGCGGTCACAGCAAGCTGGCCGCGTACTGGACCGGCCAGCACCTGCGGGTCGAGGTCACCAACCAAAGTGCCGTCGTGCCCGGGCAGCTGGACCCTAGGGCCAGCTCTCGCAGCGGCCGCGGGATCCAGATGCTCCAGTGCTACGCCAACCAGTGGGGGGTCATCCCGCTCACCAGGGACGACGCCGACACCTGGACGAAGACAGCCTGGTTCGCGATCGACCCGAGGTCCCGCCGGAGCCCCACGCGGAGCTATCCGACCCCCCCGGCGCCCGCCGCCTTGCCCTGGCGCGCGCTTCGTGAGCGCGCCCCCATCTGCACCGACGGCCTGGGCGAGAACCGAACAAGGGAGGGGCGAGTGCTCCAACACCTCATCACCCAGGACGAGGGCCTGCGCATGGTCCCCGCCGACCGCGGCCGGCTGACCGTCGCGGTCGAGGGGCTGTGCGAGGACCTGCGGGCGCTGTCGCCGGACGCGGACCCCGACCGCAGGCGCGACTTGACGCGGTGGATCGGCATCGGCCTGCTGACGCTGGGCGACCAGCTCGCAGCGCAAGCGTTCCTGCGGCAGGCACTCGGCCTGGCAGAAGCCGCCGGCAACGTCCGGGCCGCTATCGCGACCGAGCTCAACCTGGCCGACTCGCACCGCTATGCCGGTGACGTCGAGACGGCGGACGGGCTCTACCGCAGGGCCATAGCTACCGCCCGGAGCCAGCAGCCCGTACTCCTCGACTACGCACTCCAGCACTTCGGCAAGCACCTGCTGGAGAAGGGCGATCTCGTCCTCGCGCGGTCCCATCTGCGGGAGGCACTGCGTCTGCGGATCGCCAAGAGGGACACCGGGTTGGCCGACTCCACGAAGGCCGCGCTCGCCCGCGTCGAGGCGCTGATAGGACAAACCGGTGCCGGCCTGGCGACCCGACAGGAGTGACGCACCGAGCCCGTAGGCTGCCAGTCCCCAACTGCGCTTAGCGATAGCGAAGTTAACCAAGAATCACGTAGAAGGCGAGCACTTCATGTCTGACACGGTGGAGACCACCGCCACCAGCACGGAGACCCCGGAGCAGCTGCGGGCGGAAATGGTCGAGAAGCTGATTTCCATGGGCGAGATCCGGACCGCCGCCGTCGAGCACGCCTTCCGCACGGTGCCCCGCGAGGCCTTCGTGCCTGAGGCGCCCGCCAAGCAGGCCTACGGCGTCGAGGATGTCGTGATCACCAAGCGGAACGAACACGGCGTCGCGATCAGCTCGGTCTCCGCCCCGAGGATCCAGGCCTTCATGCTGGAGCAAGCCAACATCAAGCCTGGCCACCACGTGCTGGAGATCGGCTCCAGCGGCACCAACGCCGCGATGATCGCCGAACTCGTCGGCACAGACGGCGAGGTCACGACCCTGGACATCGACCAGGACGTCACCGACCGGGCGAGCCGGGGCCTGGCCGCCACCGGCTACGAGCGGGTGAACGTCGTCCTCGGGGACGGCGAGCACGGCTGTGCCGACCGCGCCCCGTTCGACCGGATCCTCGTCACGGTCGGGGCCTGGGACATCCCGCCGGCCTGGGTGAACCAGCTCACCGAGCACGGCACCATCACCGTGCCGCTGCGGATGCGCGGCGTCTCGCGCTCCATCACCCTGCGCCGCGAAGGCGACCGCCTGGTGAGCGTGTCCGCCGAGATGGCCGGGTTCGTGCGGATGCAGGGTGAGGGCGCGCACGAGGAGCAATTGCTGCTCCTGCACGGCGAGGAGGTCGGACTGCGCTTCGACGAGGAGCCGCCGACCGACGCCGACAAGCTAGCCGGCGCGCTGGACACCGAGCGAGCCGAGGAGTGGACCGCGGTGACGGTCGGGCAGACGGAGCCGTTCGACTCCCTGCATCTGTGGCTCGCCAGCGCGCTGCCCGGCTTCTGCATGCTGTCCGCCAGCCCGGACAGCAAGCTTGTCGCGCCGCAGAACCGCATGGCCTGCCCGGCGATGACCGACGGGGCGAGCCTGGCCTACCTCGCGCTGCGCAAGGTCAGCGACGACCCGAAGACGTTCGAGTTCGGCGCGCACGGCTACGGGCCCGAGGCGGCGAAGCTCACCGCCGAGCTGGCGGAGCAGGTCCGGGTCTGGGACCACAGCCACCGTTCCGGGCCGGGGCCGCGGTTCACGGTCTACCCGGCCGAGACGGCGGACGAGCAGCTGGGCGAAGGCCGCGTCATCGACAAGCGGCACACCCGCATCACGATCTCCTGGCCCTGATCTTCCGGGCCAGGCAGGAGAAGGTAACCAACCACCCAAGGAGGGGATCAGCATGGCGCCTCAGACGCTCACCGCGCCGGAGACCGAGGACACCTCGGTCACCAGCGTCGATGGCTCGGAGTTCGACCTCGACCCGGAGATCGTCGAGAGCGGCGATGTGTTCGCCAACCTGCTGCGCGACACGAACGACAACTGCGGCAGCACCTGTTCCGGCAGCGCCTGCGCCAGCGGCGGCGGCAACGTCGCCTGACCTGAACAGCTGAACGGTCGGCGGGCGGGCCGGGACCGAATCGTCCCGGCCCGCCCGCCGGGCCCTTTCCGTCTTCTTTGTGGGGGTGACGAGCGTTGTACTGCGCCGTGGATGCAGTCCTACTCAGGGCGGCGGCCGTACCGGTCGAGCAGGAGTGGCCGGACCTGGTCGGCGGGGACGCCGGGCAATGGCGGGCCTGGCTGCAACAGGTCTGGTCGAACGAGCAGTTCGCCGATGCGGTGACGGTGGCCAGCCCGGCCGCGGCCGACCGGGTCCGGGTGCTGCTCGCAGGTCGAGCCCTGCCGGTGAAACAGCTGCGGCGCCTGACGGTGTCGGTCCTGCGCTACCTGCTGCGGGCCGGTTGCCGGGCGACGCCGTTCGGACTGCTCGCTGGCGTCGCCCCGGCCAGGATCGGAGACCGGCTCACCCTGTCCTTCGGCAGCGGGCACCGGGCGGTGGCCAAGCCGGACGCGGCGTGGCTGACGGCCGCTATCGCCGGGCTGGAGGCCGATGGACAGCTGCTCGACCGTCTCACCGTCGTGGCGAACCCGCTCTGCTTCACACAGGGGGACCGGCTCGTGGTGCCGTGGCAGGCCAATCCGAGTGCCGGAGGCGATCCGGTGGAGGTGGCCGTCCGGCGTACCCGGCCCGTCGAAGCGGTGCTCGGCGCTGCCGCCGCCCCGGTGCGCGTCGACGTGCTGGCCCGCCAGCTCACCGCGGACTTCCCCACTGCCGCGCCCGCCACCGTGCGGGGCCTGCTGTCCTCCCTGGTGGCCCAGCGGGTTCTGCTGACCGCCCTCCGGCCCCCGATGACGGCCACCGACCCGCTCGCCCACGTCCTCGCGGTCCTCGACCAGGCCGAAGCCGACACCGTGCCGGCCGCCGCCCCGCTGCTCAAGCTGCTGCGCGAGACCCACCAGGCCCTGCACCGCCACAACACCGCCGGCGAACCGAGCGAGCGACGCGAGCTGCGTGCCCGCCTCGCCCAGACCATGACGCAGGGCCTGGCCTGCGAGAAGCCGCTGATGGTGGATCTGCGGCTCGACGCCGCCCTCACACTGCCCCGCCAGGTCGCGGCCGAGGCCGAGGCCGCCGTGACTGCGCTGACCCGCCTCACCCCGCAGCCGGCTGGGCTTCCGGCGTGGCGGGACTACCGGGACCGCTACCTGGACCGGTACGGCACCGGGGCCGTCGTCCCCGTCCTGGAGATCACCAACCCGAACTCCGGGCTCGGCTTCCCCGCCCGCTACCGCGAGGCCCTACACGAGATCCCCCGTCCGGCCCTGACCGGCCGGGACGCCCGGCTCCTCGCGCTGGCCCAAGCCGCCGCCGTCGAAGGGCGCACCGAAACCGTCCTGGACGACAAGGCCGTCACCGACCTCGCCCGCCTCACCTCCGTCCACCATGCCCAGCCCCACGCCGAGCTGACGTTCACCATCTCCGCGCATACCCGCGAGCACCTGGAGCGGGGCGACTTCTGCCTCACCGTTACCGGTACGCCCCGTGCGGCCGGGACCACCGCGGGCCGGTTCCTGCCGCTGCTCGACGCTGACGACCGCGACCGTATGAGCGCCGCGTACGCCGCCCTGCCGACTCTCGCCGACGAGGCGATCCCCGTGCAGGTGTCCGCCCCGCCCCTGCACACGCGGGTCCAGAACGTCGGCCGCGCCCCCGCCGTCCTCCCCTGCCTCCTGCCGCTGGCCGAGCACCCGGAACCCGCCGGGCCCGAGGTGCTGGACCTTCACGACCTGGCGGTGTGCGGCAACGACGAGCGCATGTGGCTGGTCTCCCTGTCCACCGGCCAGCCGGTGGAACCGCGGGTGATGACGGCGGTCGAGTTCCGCAACAACACCCAGCCCATCGCCCGGTTCCTGTGCGAGATCACCACCGCCCACACCCCGACCTATACCGGCTTCGACTGGGGAGCTGCCAGTCAGCTGCCGTTCCTGCCCCGGATTCGGCACCGCCGCACCGTCCTGGCCCCGGCCCGCTGGCACCTCGCCGCCGTCGACCTGCCGCCGGCCGCCGCCCCGTGGCCGAAGTGGCGTGAGGCCGCCGACCAGTGGTTGTCGCTCTACCGCGTCCCGCAGCGGGTGTTCCTCACCCAGCACGATCTGCGCCTTCGCCTGGACCTGAGCGAGGGCGCCCACCTGGTTTTGCTGCGCGATCACCTGGCCAGCCACCCGGCGGCCGAGCTGACCGAGGCACCCACTTCCGACGCGTTCGGCTGGATCGACGGCCGCCCCCACGAGATCACCATGCCGCTGGCCAGCACCCTGCCTCCCATCCCGGCCACCCGCCGCCGCCCGGTACAGCTGCGCACCCAAGGCCACCTGCCCGGCTCCACCGCCTACCTGTCCGCGAAGATCTACGGCCACCCCCACCGGCACACCGAGATCCTGACCACCCACCTGCCCGCATTGCTCACCGAGTTCGGCACCACGCCCGAGTGGTGGTTCCTGCGCTACAAGGACCCCGACCCGCACCTGCGGCTGCGCATTCCCCTGCCGGACACCGCCGCCTACGGCCCGGCCGCCCTGCACGTCGGCACCTGGGCCGCCCGACTGCGCGACCTCGGCCTCATCACCCACCTCCAGCTGGACACCTACCAGCCCGAGGCCGGCAGATACGGCCACGGCCTGACGCTGGCCGCCGCCGAGACGGTGTTCACCGCCGACTCCCGCGCCGCCGTCGCCCAGCTGCGCCTGATCGCCGCCACAGGGCTCGACCCACGAGCGGTCACCGGGGCCAGCATGGCCGCCCTGGCCACCGGCTTCCACGGCACCGCCGCCGGGATGCGCTGGCTGACCTCCACCATCCCGCCCGGCTCGCCCACCCCGGTCCCGCGTGAGGTGCACCGGCAGGCCGTCCGCCTCGCCAACCCGGACCACGGCTGGTCGGCCCTGCGCGGGACGCCCGCTGGCGACGACGTCGCCGACGCATGGGCGCAGCGGGAGCTGGCGCTGGCCGCCTACCGCGACCGGCTCACCGCCGCCGACCCCGACGACGACCCGATACTTCTGTCCCTGCTGCACATGCACCACGTGCGCACCCTGGGCATCGACCGGGACCGGGAACGGCTCTGCCATCGCCTGGCCCGCGCCGCAGCGCTCACCTACACCGCGAAGGCCGCGCGGTGAACCGGGCCGCCCAGTCCCTGGCCAAGGGAGCGGCGGGCCAAGCCTTGCTGCGCATCGAGCAAGCCGCCACCGGCCAGGGAAGCTGGCAGAGCGTCCACGCCCACCTGGCCGAAGCGATGCACGGCGGCGTCAGCGCAGGCCTGGGGATGGGCCTGTTCTACGGGGCGCCCGCCGCCGCGTTCGCCGTCCACACCGCGACGATCGGCCCCGGCCGCTACCAGCGGGCGATCCAGGCCCTGGACGAGGCCGTGGTGACGACGACCCGCGCCCGGCTCGCCGCCGCGCACGCCCGCATCGACCGCGGCCTGACGCCGGAGTTCGCCGAGTACGACCTGCTCTACGGACTGACCGGGATCGGCGCGCACCTGCTGCGACATCACCGGGACGGGGAGCTGCTGCGCGACGTCCTCGCCTACCTGGTCCGCCTGACCGACCCGCTGCCCAACGGTCTTCCCGGTTGGTGGACCCATCTCGCCCCCTCGGGGGACCGCTCACCGGAGTACCTGGGCGGCCACGGCAACCTCGGGCTGGCCCACGGCATCAGCGGCCCCCTGGCCCTGCTGTCGCTCGCCACCCGCCACCGCGTCACCGTGCTCGGCCAGCCGGTGGCCATCCGCCGGATCTTGGCGTGGCTCGACGCCTGGCGCCAGGACGGACCCACCGGACCCTGGTGGCCCGAGATCGTCACCCGCCCCGAGGAAGCGGCCCGCCGCACCCGCCAACGCGGACCGCTGCGCCCGTCGTGGTGCTACGGCACACCCGGGCTCGCCCGAGCGCAGCAGCTCGCCGCGCTCGCGCTCGGCGACGAGGCCCGCCAGCAGCTGGCCGAGGCCGCAGTGCTCGGCTGCCTCGCCGACCCCGACCAGATCGGCCGAATCCCCGACAACGGGCTGTGCCACGGCACGGCCGGGCTCTACCAGGCCGTGTGGCGCATCGCCCAGGACAGCACCGGCACGGCCTTCGCCGAGCCCCTCGCTTCGCTGGCGGCGCGGCTGCCCGTGCCGGGCGAGGAGCAGGTGGGCCTGCTCGACGGTGCCACCGGCACCGCCCTGGCCCGCAACACCGCCAGCACCGACGCCGCGCTGTCGGGCTGGGACTCCTGCCTGCTCCTCAACTGACTGAAGGAGAGAGCGTCGTGACCGTGACCAGCATGCTCCAGCTGCACGTGCGCTTCACTGATCAGGACGTCGCCGAGCCTGCGGCTCTGGCCTGCCTGCGCCCGGGGCTCCTCGATGCCGAGTCCGCCGGGCACCTGGAGAGCTGGCACTTCGTCCGCAAGGGCGACGTGTGGCGGGTGCGCTACCAGGTCCCGGACGGCATCGACCCGGACAAGGTCACCGATGCGATCACCGACGCCCTGGCCGACAGCAGGCTGACCGGCTGGACGCGGGTCATCTACGAGCCCGAAGTCCACGCCTTCGGTGGAGAGTACGGGATGGATGCCGCGCACCAGCTATTCCACGAGGACAGCTGCCAGGTGCTCGACCACCTCACAGCCCCGGGCAAGCGGGACCGGCGGCGCGAGCTGGCGATCCTCATGGTGACCGCCCTGCTGCGGGGCGCCGGCCAGGAGTGGTACGAGCAGGGCGACGTCTGGGCCCGGGTCGCGGCCCACCGGCCCGCCTTGGACGACCCGGAGCGGCTGGCCCGACTCGGTCCGGCCCTTGAGCGGTTGGTGAGCGTCGATACCGGACCGGGAAGCACCCTGGCGGACGGCGCGCTCGCCTTCGCCGCGCCGTGGCTCGACGTCCACGCCCGCGCCGGCCGAAGGCTGGTGCGACTGGCCCACGACGGGCAGCTGACCCGTGGCCTGCGCGCGGTCCTTGCGCACCACGTGCTGTTCCACTTCAACCGCATGGGCCTGACCCCCGCCGTTCAGGGCGTCATCGCGTCCACTGCCAGCAGCCTCGTGTTCGGCAAGGAGTGACATGGATTCCGACCGTCTTCGCTCGATCGCCGCCCGCTTCCCCCTCGCCCCCCGGCACCGGCCCCCGTGCCCGCCACTCCCGGTCCGGATACAGCGCCTGGAGGAGCAAGCCCGCACGGCCGAGGCGGCGGACGATGCGACCGGCGCATCCGCCGTCCACAACCTCGCCGCCCTGATCGCCTGCGACCTCGGTCTGCACGACCTCGCCCGCAAACTGTGCGCCGACCACGCCCGGATCTTCTTCGACGCCGTTCCCCTGACGGCCAAGGACGCCTGCCACTGCCTCGCACCGATCGTTAACCTCGCCAACCTCCTGATCCGCGAAGGCGACACCGACCAGGCGTTCGACGTGCTGCGGGCGCTCCACGAAGCCGTCTCCACCCGCACCGACACCACCGTGGCCGGTATCGCGGTGCCCGTCACCGCCCTCACCGCCGACGACCGGGACCACCAGGAGGTCGTGCAGTGGACGCGCGGCACCTTCCTGGTCGACGGCTGCCGAGCCCTCGCCCGCGCCGGGCGCTGGAAGGAGGCCCATGCTCACCTGGACGGACCCGGGATGATCGGTCGGCGCATGTTCGAGGGCCGCCAGATCGCCGTGCTCGCCACGGCCATCGGCGGCGACACCGGCGGCGCTCTCGCGCTTCTGGCTGCCACGCTGCCGGGCGACCCCTGGGAGGCCACGGTCACCACTTGCCTGACCACCTTGTGTCAGCCCGCGGCCGACCCGACGGACATGCTCAACTTGTATCAGCAGCACGCAGTTGATTCGCAGTGCGCGGTCTTCAATACCCGGCTCGGCCTCGCCCTGATCGACACTGCAGGCGGCACCGGCCATCCCCGTGCCCAGGACACGGCCCGGTTCCTGATCGCCCGGACGCTGGAGCACGGCGACGGCTACGCGGCCCGCGACGTCCTCGCACACCCAGCCGTCGCCGCCGCCCTGACCCGCACCGAGAAGCAGCAGCTGACCGCGGCCGTGACCGCCTGTGGCCTGGACCAGGGCGAGCTGCCAGCCGAGCTGCACGAGACCTTCGCCGCCGCCCTCGACCGCGCCGCCGCGGCGCTCACCCGCAGCCTGGCCGCCAGCCGATAGGGAGCGTATGGACTACAGCACTTGGCCCCGAGTTTTTGTCGTGGACGTCGAGGGCAACGGCGCCCACCCGCCGGACCTGGTGGAGCTGGCCGCCGTCCCGGTGGTGAACGGCAGCCCGGTGCCTGCCTCCGTGCGCTCCACCCTGGTCCGCCCGCCCCGGCCGATCAGCCCGATGGCCGTGCGGGTGCACAGCATCACGAACCAGGCCGTCGCCGACGCGCCGACCTGGCCGCAGATCGGCGAGCGGGTGCGTGCCGACCTGGAGGGCGCGTGGATCTGCGCGCACAACGCCCACGTGGACTACGACGTGCTGCTGCGGCACCTGCCGGGGTGGCAGCCGGCCGGGGTGCTGGACACCCTGCGCCTGGCCCGCGCCACCCTCCCGAAAGCCGCCGGGTACGGCCTGGACGCGCTGATCGAGCTGTGCGGCATCGACCTGTCGGCCGTCCCCGGGAAGCGCCACCGAGCCGCCTTCGACGCCCACGCAGCCGCCCTGCTGCTGATTCACCTCGCCGGGCACCACGCCACCTGGACCGCCCTACTGGCCGCCGCCGTCCCACCCGGCCTGCCCGGCCACCCCCAGCCGCAGGAGGACCCGACCTTGTGGTGAGCGGCCCGGCCGAATCGAAAACGTGGCCTTCGGGGTCTTCGACCCGGGCTCGCCGAGAACCGCCGGGAACCTCCCGGCGCTTGGATGCGAAATCGAACAGGGAGCAGGATCAACCCCCATGGAAGAGCTGCTGCAAGTCGCCAACTTGGTTGCTAATAAGCTGAATTCGCGTTTCAAGGACGATCCCGAAAAGCTCCGGATGCTGCAAGGGCTCAAGGTCCAGGAGGAGGCCGGCGAACTCGCCCAGGCCATCATCGGAGCGCTCGGACTCAATCCGAACAAAGGCCACTCCCACACCTGGGACCACGTGCGCGCCGAGGCGTGCGACACCGCCCTCACCGCCCTCGTCACGCTCTGCATGCTCGGCGGCGACCCCGAATGGTTCCTCACCGAGCACCTGCGCACCATCCGCACCAAGGCCGAGGGCTGGGAGGCCACCGCTTGACCACAACCACCACCGCCGAGACCGACGAGCAGCTGGAGTTCAGCGGTGACAAACGCCGCGTCGAGGCCACCCGGGCCATCACCGTCACCGCGATGGCCCGCCGCCTGCCCCAGGTCGTCGCCCGCGCCTACGCCCTCACCTGGCGCATTGAACCCCGCTCCGCCGCGCTCCTGCTCACCTGCCAGATTCTGTCCGCCGTTCTCGGGGCCACCGGCCTGTTCGCCACCGCCAACGGCATCAGCGCCGTCTTCGCCACCGGGGCGACGACCAGCCGCCTGATGGCCGCGCTGCCGTCCATCCGTGTCAGGCAGCTGTCGAGGCGCGCTGTTCATGCCGGGGCCCCTATTGAATCGTGACCGGCGTCATGTCTTATGAGACACGCTGAGCGTGAAGAACACGTCCAGCAGGCGTGGCCCAGGTCCTCGAGAGGTCGTCCAGATCGGCTGCCGTCAGCGATTCGCTCCTGAGACGGCAGGCGGGTCGGGTCGTGCCTCCGCAAAGGCACCACCCAACCCGCCTGCCGCTGGACGAGCTACCGGAATCCGAATCCGACGTGTGTGACGTACGTGTAGGCGTCGTAGTCGGAGCCGAGCCCGTTGAGGATCTCATCCCAGATGACGTCGAGGGCGGGCTCGTCGCCTTCCATCCACGCGTCGACGAAGTCGTCCCAGATCCCGCGCACGGTGATCTGCCGATCCCCAATCGCGCGACGGTGCTTCTGCTCCACCTGGCTCTGGTCGACCGGATAGATCTCAATCCGGGTGCCAGCCCCGGCGTTGTCGAGCTTCCCCCTGAACCGCGGAGCCGAGTTGCGCCGCTTCAGGTCCCAGTAGGCCGCGTCGATCTTTGCCAGGTTCCCCGACCGGGGTGTCGTCTTCTGCTCGACCCAGTTCTTGACGGTGTCCGGCTTGACGGTGATTCCGGCGCGCGCCATCGCCTCGGCGCCCCCCTTCTTCTCCGTCAGGTACTTCAGGCGGGCTGCGAGGCCGCGGCTGCTGGTGACCGGTGACTTGATGCCGCTCACCAGCGTGTCGAGGTGCCGGGCCATCGCAATGCCGCCGGGAATCCCGGTGGCCTTGTACTTGCCGAGGTCCATCCACCGTCCGGCCATTACCTACCTCCCCTCCTCGTCTTCCTGACCTGCGGAATGGTGTACTCCTCCTTGACCTTGACCTGGGTAACCCCCCTCCCCTCTTCGAAGACATCGCGCCAGGGTCCGATGACGTGAAGCTCGTCGGTGCCCTTCATCGCGACCAGCTGCAGGCCTTCCTGATCGGCCTTCAACGCCTTGAGGTACAGGTTGAAGAAGGCCTGCGAGCGCAGGTTGTGCTGCCAGGCGGGGTTCGTGATCTGGTTGTTGGCGTTGCTCAGGCCGGCCGTCGAGACGAACTTCGAGTACATGGCCTTGACGTACTCGAAGGTGACCACGTCGTCCTCGTCGATGGCCTGCTGCCGCGCGGCGGTCAGGGCGATCCGGACGTACTCGAGCATGTGCTCGGACGTGTGGGCGATCCAGGCCTCGTGGACCCGGGGTGCCTGGCAGAGGTTCTTGGCAGCCAGCCTGCGGAGCAGCCGCAGTGTCGTGGTGGTGATCCACACCTGCCCGCTCTCCTCGCGGTTGCCCATCGGGTTCGGCAGGTGGGGGTGCAGCCACTCGGTGGGGGTGATCAGCACAGCGCCGCCCATCTTGGCGGTGTCGCAGTCGCCGCTCGTGTCGTGCTTGAGCTGGCCGATCGGCAGGTGGCATTTCAGCGCGCTCAGGTAGGCGCCGTTCACGTCGAGCCTGGTCACCACCTGCTCGGGACCGGCCCCGTACATGAGGTCGTGGTTCTCCCAGTGCGGGCGGCCCTCCCAGATGAGGTCGGCGGCGCCGCGCTGCTGCTTCTGGAAGATCTCCAGCAGGGGCGGGTGGGCCGTGTGCTCGTAGCGCGCCTCCACCCGGGAGACCCGAAACATCTCCATGAAGTCCGGGATGGCCTTCTTGTCCAGGCCTGCGATCGCCTGGGCGATGTCTCCTCCGCTGCGCTCCAGCTCCTCTTCCCGCCTTCTGGCGATCATTCCCAGGAGGTCGTTCACGATGGCGTCCTTGCCGCGGCCGGTGGACAGCTTCTTGGAAGCTGTGGTTGTTACGGGCGCTGGCCGCTCGACGGCGGGGGCCGCCGCGGTCACGTCGGGCTGGGCTGGTGCGGGGGGCTCGGCGGCTACTCGGGCCGCCGGGAGCGGCTCAACGTCGGGGACGGCGGGGACGACCGGCATTGTCGAGGCCGTGGCAGCCGCTGGGGCGGCGGGAGCGACGGGACGATCGACCAGACGAGCGTGCACGGCCTCAAGGCGCAGCGGCACGGCGATGGGCAGGTCCAGGTCGACTTCGGTTGCGGCGAGTTCGACCAGGTCGTCGGTGCGGGTCAGGGTGACGACGATGTCCGCTCCCATCCGGCGTGCAGCCTGGTGGTCTGCGGAGTCCAGGGCGGCCAGGATCGGTACCTGATGCCGGTGAGCGAGGTGGGCAAGGTCCTGCACCGCCTGAGGGACCGCCGTCCCAGAGAGGGGCAGGCGGGGGTTGGGCTCGGTCTGGAGACGGTCGACGACCACTAGGGCCAGGTGCTCGACGGCGGGAATGACTTCCGCAACGGCTGCGGTGTCCAGCCCGTCCCCATCGTCGATGTGCAGGGGTGCCTGGGCCAGGTGTTCCTGGACGGCGGCGACGGCGCGGCCCTCGTCGTCGGTGAGGTTCCCTGCACGAAGGCGGGGGTAGTCGACGGCGGATCGTGCCGCGAGTAGCCGGGTCGTGACGTCGGTGCGCAGCGGTCCGGAGGCTGCGTAGTAGACCGGGGCCCCCGTGTCGAGCGCCACGCTCGCGGCAGCGGACAGGACCAGGAGGCTGGTGCCCGTTCCGGGGGCACCGACAACGAGGGTGAGACGCCCGGGGCGCAGGAGTTCTGCGGCCGCGTCAACGCCAGCGATGCCGACGCGCAGCCGGCCGGACGGCTTGCCGGCGGTATCGCTCAGAATCTCTGCTGCGGTCTGTCCCGCGGTGGTGAGCACGCGTCGGGTCGTTGGCCGGCTGGGGCTGCCGGCTGCGACCAGAAGTGCAGCCGGCTGACGGTTCCTCGTGATGACGTAGACCGGCGATCCGGGGGCGACTTCGGCAACGAGGGCTCCGAGCTTGGCACGCGCAGAGGTGGCGTTGATGTGCGGCAGCGCTGAGAGGTCGACCTCCGGATCTACCGGTGTGAGCCGGGCAAAGTGATCATCGACGCGGATGATCGTCGGCTCCCCGGCCTGTGCCTTGACGAGCAGCGCGTAGATGTCCTTGCGGGCGTCTTCGACGCCGATCGCGTGTGCAGCTGCTTGCAGATGGCGGTGGTTGGCGTCAATCATCAGCACCCTCCTCAAGGCGTAAGGACACCTTACGTCAACCCGTCGCCAGATGGCTATTTGCGTAAGGGTGATTCGCTGATAGGGCGCTTGACGTGCCCATCTTGGTCCTTCATGACGAAGGCTACTTACACCCGGGTGGGCGCGATGGCGTGTCCACACCGTGACAATGAGTCACTACAAGTCCGGCGCCGGAGTAGCCTTCTGGCTGCGGCGGTCGTCCGACCGCCCACGGCGCGGGGACGAAGATGCTGGAGCTCTGGAACAAGGCCCGCGAGGTGCGGGCACTGCGCGCACTCGACGCGGCAACTGCCCTGCTCACCGAAGGCATCGGCGTAGCCGGCAAGGCCGTCTTGCAACGCCTGCTCGCCGTGGTCTTCGAGTGCGGGGCTGGCGGAAGCAACATCGCCATCGAACTGGAAACGGCCGGAGAATCCGTCGCCGGATTCCCGACGGACTCCCCGCAGCCCGAGTCCGGTGCGCGGGCTTGGCTGGCGGAGGCTCACCGGCAGCGCGCCGCAGACCGGGCACTCGCCGAGGAGGCTGACCCCCAGCAGGCGGTCGAGGTGTTACTCCCCCACCGCGCCTGGAGCCTGCACCAACTAGACCCTTTGGCCCGCCGGATCCGGCTCGTGCACGCGGCCACCGGGCGCACTGCTGCTGACATCTGCCGCGCGGCGCACCTGGAAGGACACGTGCTGGCGCGGTGGGGGAACGGGCAAGGCCGCCCGGACGCCAAGCAGCGTCGGGCACTGGCTCGGGCTCTCGGCCTCGCTCCCGGATGGCTCGGCGTGCAGCACGACGCCGTGCCGGACTCCGGCCTCTACGTCACTGAGGGGCAGTGCCCGTGCGGGGCCGGCGCTCGACGGTTCGCGGCCAGCTCGCTCGACGGTCGGCAGATTCCCGGCACCTGGGCGCGCCTGGGGCTGTGGTGCACGGGGTGCGGGCAACCGTACGTCGCCGACCCGGACGGCAGGCTCTATCCGGTGCCCGTCGTCACCAGCGGTGGTGTTCCCGAGTTCGGGGCGGTCGCCGATGGTGTCCGGCCGGACGGCGCGTGCGGACCGGAGCTGAGCCGACCGTGGCCGCACGCGCACTGGTACTCCCCTGCCGGGCTCCAGCGCCGGGGCGCCCTCCAGATTCCCCAGCTGTACCGGAACGCACCGTCGCATCCGCCGAACCGAGGTCAGACCCGCAGGCGGTGAAGCGATTGAGCAGCAGCGACGGCCGCCTGCCGCCTGCGGGTCCGTGGACTCAGAGGAGATGGGTGGCGACCGGGTCGGCGAACAGTCGTCGGCCACACTCAAGTACTGAAGTTGAATTCGTAATGTCGGTCTGAAGGTGGTCAGCCGTCCATGATCAGGCCGGTGGCGGCGAGGCATCCGTCGATGAGGTGAGAGCGG
>NZ_JBVOOL010000046.1:0-35117 GCF_055664045.1 Kitasatospora sp. NPDC023385
GGGCAGGTGGCCAGGCGACGGGGTGCACGGTGATCTCATCCGACATGGAACGGCTCCTGATCCTCTCGGCCACCCGGTTCGACCTCGTATGGCCATTGCTGGCAACGGCTTCTGACGTCGCCACACATCGAGACGCGCTCCGACGAATGCCAGTTGCGTGCACCCGGAAAGATCCGCCCGGGTAGGAGCCTGCACGAACAGCACGGCGCCAGCAGGACCCCTACCAGGGAGGATGAGCTGCCCAGGCACCTGCCCGATGCCTACGCTTCCCAACTTCGCTGTCACAAACTGGGCTACTTCCCTGATTCGCTGACACAAGCAGCCGTTGTCCCAACTTCGGTGACAATCGTCCCAACTTCGCTGTCACGGCTCACCGGTGGTGGGCGGCCGGGTGGTGGGTGCGGGTGCAACGCGGGGGTGCAACGCGGTGTTGCGCCGGGGTGCAACACGGGGCTGTCTGCGACGGTCTCAAGTGGGTTCTGGCTCAGGTTGTGTGATGTGGCTACGGAGAGTCAGATCTTCGGAGCCAGCCGATGCCGGTTTGGGTGGCTGCGAAGGTGCGGCGAGGTGAGTTCCAGTGCTCGGTTGTCCAACCCGGCGGCCATGTGGTCAAGCCATCGCTCGTACCAGGCGAGGAAGTCGCTGGCCGATGAGACGTTGGGCCCCCAGTGCCCGTCGCTGTTGCCGATCACGACGCGACCGGTTAGCGGTCCCGTGAGAGCCAGAACACAGACGTCCGTGCACCCCATCTCAACGATGTGGAGGAACAGGTCGCCTTCCTCCGCGGTGTCCGCCTCGTCGAAGCCGCGCGGGATGCCAGGCCCCGAGCTGGGCTGCATGACGAGCAAGGTGCACTTCTCCAGCGGCTTGAGGCCGTAGAAGGGTCCCCCTCCCGAGCCGCCGATATGCAGGAGGAACTGCCGGTACGGGCCGGGGAGAGCGATGGCGTACTCGGACTCGAACTCTGCGATCCGAGCTTCGGCCGGCCGCGGCCCGAGGCGGAACTGATGGTGTTCCTCTCCGAAGGAGTGGCTGCGGAGATGCTGGAAAGGGGCGGCGGCCAGCTTGCGCCGCACGCGGGGTATGCGGGGATCCATCGAGTCACTTCTCTCGTCGCGCACACCCTATGGGCGTGGATGCTCAACTGGCCAGAAGAACCCGTTTACGCAGGAGTCGGAAGCCAGCCCGGCCGTACATTTGTCGTTTCAGCATCTTTACAGTTACGTGGAATCTGGCCAAGGGTGATCATGTCCCCTCGGTGTGACCGCGGACTGGGGAGATGCGTTGGGCGGCACGGTGGTGCTGGCGGAGAAGTGGCCGGTGTTGGGGCGGCACGAGCGGGCAGCGGGCTGGTTGCAGGTGTGGGCAGACCTCGGGCGTGCGCCTCGGACGATCGATGCGTACGCGCGGGGTCTGGCCGAGTACCTGCTCGTGTGTGAGCGGGAGGGCGTCGATCCACTGACGGCAAATCGGGCTCATGTCGCTCTCTTTGTACGGGAGTTGACTTCACGGCCCGGTCGACGTGGTGCGAACGTGGTGTCGATCGACTCGGGGGCGGGGCTGTCGAACGCGACGATCCAGCAACGTCTGGTGTCGGTGCGGTTGTTCTACGACTTCCTCATGGAGGAGGGGCTGCGCGAGTCCAACCCGGTGGGACGCGGGCGCTACACGCCCGGCCGCAGGCCGTCCGGCCAGCAGCGCGGCCTGGTGCCCCGGCTGACGAAGCTGCCGTGGATCCCCAGCGAACAGCAGTGGCTGGATATCCTGCAGGTCGCGCGGGGCGAGCCGATCCGCAACCGGGTCATGCTGGCGCTCGCCTACGACGCCGCGCTGCGGCGCGAGGAGCTCTGCTCGCTGCGGACCGACGACCTCGACCCGGCCCACCGCACGCTGCGGGTCCGGGCGGAGACGACGAAGAACCGGCTGGAGCGCGTGGTGCCGTACTCAGCCTCGACCGGGGTGCTGCTGTCGGGCTACCTCACCCACCGGTCCACTCTGAGCAGGGCCCGCGGACCACTGTTCCTGTCAGAGTCGAGACGCAATCACGCCCAGCCCCTGAGCCTGTGGACGTGGTCGAAGGTGGTACGCCGGATCGCCCTGGAGGCGGGCGTCCCGCGGTTCTCCACGCACACCACCCGGCACCTGTGTCTGACCGACCTGGCCCGGATGGGCTGGGAGTTGCACACGATCGCCACCTTCGCCGGCCACCGCAACACCGACTCGACGCTCCAGTACATCCACCTGTCCGGCCGGGACCTGGCCGAGAAGCTCAGCCGCGGCATGGAGCACATCCACGCCTGGCGAATCAACATGCTCACCAGCACGGACACCGCAGCGACCACGGAGGTGGCCCGGTGACCGCCTGGACGCCTGCAGCGGTCACCGGCGACGGCGACACCGGACGCTGGCTCCCGCCCATCGACCCGCTCCGCTGCGACACCGAGATCACGCTCCGTCCCTCGGAGGAGCGGGCCATCCGCGAGCTGGGCGTGGACAACCTGCGGCGACTGCGCCGCCACGACCCCTCGGCGCCGGGATGGAATGCGATCAAGCGGTTGCTACGGCCGCTGGACGCCGTCACCGCCGGACTCGACTCGCCGCCCACCACGCACCGGCGTCGGGCCATGGACGACGCCGTCGCCGTGCTGCTGCTGCGATCCGCACAGGTCGGACGGTCCTACTGGGGCTGGACCATCGAGGAGTGGACGCAGGTGATCGGCCAGGACCAGAAGGGCTTCCGCCGGGGTGCCCCGGTCTGGGCCGACGAGGCCGTCCGTCCCTACCTGTCCGCGCACGCCTACCTGCTCGGCGGGTTCAACGAGTTCCACCGGCTCGGCAGCTTCAGCCGGCTCACACTCGCCTGGCGAATCTTCGGACACGACCGCGTGAACGGCGAGATCGGCCGGATCCGCACGGTCCTTGCCGAGTGGGGCTACCAGCTCGGCCGGGATGACGACAAGCTCCTGCCGATGGTCGCCTGCCAGGTGTTCCTGCTCAACCGCAGCCCCCACGTCGACGAGCTCACCACCCCACTCTTTGAGCGGATCCGCCGCGAGAAGCAGATCCCCGACCTGCGTCTCAACACCCTGCACGCCTTCCAGCGGGCGGTGGCCGCCCTCGGGTTCTGCGATCCACCGAGCTCAGACACCGGCCGCCGCACGGCGAAGGCGGCCGGCGGACCGGAGATCTGGGCCCAGTGGGCAGACCGGTGGCACGCCACCTCGACGCTGACACCCCGCGTTCGCGGCAGCATCCGCTCCCACCTGCTGAAGGTCGGCCGCTGGCTCGCCGCCGAACACCCCGGCCTCGCCGACCCGGCCGCCTGGACCCGGCAGACCTGCGCGGCCTGGATAGCCGCCCTGGACCGGATGAAGGTCGGCGACTTCGTCGAACGCACCACCGGCCTGAACGACCGCACCGGCAAGCCGCTGGAGGCATCGACCAAGTCCACCCAGCTCACCGCGCTGCGAACGTTCTTCCGGGACTGCCAGGAGTGGGAATGGCTGCCCCGGCGGTTCGACCCGCAACGCGCTTTGGCCACTCCGCGCAGCATCGCCGCCCTGCTCGGCCCGAACCCGAGGGTGATCGCGGACGAGATCTGGGCGAAGCTGCTCTGGGCCGGACTGAACCTGGAGACCGCCGACCTTCCGCAGACCCGGGCAGGCCTGTTCTATCCGCTGGAGCTGGTCCGCGCGGTCACGCTGACCTGGCTCTTCAGCGGCCAGCGCAGTGACGAGATCGCCCGCCTTCGGCAGGGCTGCATCCGCTGGCAGCACGGCGGGACAGCAATCGCCGGCGACTCCCAGCAGGTCCTGGCCCGCGACGCGGTCTGCCTGCTCGACGTCCCCACCCACAAGACCGGCACCGCGTTCACCAAGCCCGTCGACCCGATCCTCGGCCAGGCCATCGACGCCTGGCAGGCCGTCAGACCCTCCCAGCCCCGCTTCGTCGACCGCAGGACCGCCGAGCAGGTGGACCTGCTGTTCGCCTTCCGGGCCCGGCGAATATCCCCGGCCTACATCAACAACACGGTCATCCCCATGCTCTGCCGCAAGGCCGGCGTCCCGGCCGCCGACATCCGCGGGAACATCACCAGCCACCGGGCCCGGTCCACGATCGCCAGCCAGCTCTACAACGCCAAGGAACCGATGACCCTGTTCGAGCTGCAAGCCTGGCTCGGACACCGATCGCCCCAGTCCACGCAGTACTACGCGAAGATCACCCCGAACACCCTCACCAAGGCATACACCGAGGCCGGGTACTTCGCCCGCAACGTCCGCACCGTTGAGGTCCTCATCGACCGCGATGCCGTCGCCTCCGGGGCCGCGGCCTCCGGCGAACCGTGGCAGTACTACGATCTCGGGCACGGCCTGTGCTCCTACACGTTCTTCGAACAATGCCAGCACCGCATGGCATGCGCCCGCTGCGATTTCTACACGCCCAAGGCTTCGACAAAGTCTCAACTCCTCGAAGCCAAAGCCAACTTGCAGCGCATGCTCGTGAGCATTCCGCTCACCGAAGAAGAACGCGCCGCCGTCGACGACGGCCAGAGCGCCCTCGACCGTCTTCTCGAGCGCCTCGCCGAGGTGGCCACCCCAGCCGGCCCGACTCCGAGCGAGCTCCGCGCCGAACCCGGCCGACCCCTGCCCCTGACCGTCCGATCACCATCTGACCCCACCGACCGAAAGTGCTGCTGACATGCGCCCCACCCTCTTCACCGTCGACCTCCCAGGCCCGGGACAGCTCAGCACCATGGCCAAACCCCGTGGCAATGACTGGCTCGAGGACGAGATGACCGCGCTGAGCCTCTGCGGCGTCGACACTCTGGTCTGCGCGCTCACTCGACCCGAGCTTGACGAACTCGGCCTCGCCGACGAGCCCCGGGCAGCCGTGGCCGCAGGGCTTCGGTTCGTCGCGATACCCATCCCCGACCGCACCGTCCCCGACCTCGCCACGATCCTGCCCACCCTGCGGAGACTCGCCGAACAGCTGGACGAGGGCGCACACATCGTCACCCACTGCCGCGCCGGGATCGGACGCTCATCTCTCCTCGCCGCCGCGCTCCTCATCCTCAACGGCGTCGACCCCGACACCGCCTGGGCCCAACTGGAACGAGCTCGCGGGCTTGCCGTCCCGGACACCGCAGAGCAGCGGGACTGGACCATGAAACTGCTCAAACCCGCATAATGTTGACAAATCAGATTCCACAGAATGATCCGGTTGACGGCGCCTTCGACGTGGCCGGAGTTCCAGTGGGTGGTCAGTCCGGCGTGGACGGCGGCGTAGTCGCTGTTCAGGCCGATGGCGAAGGTGCTGATCCCGGGCAGGCCGGAGGTCATGGCGTCGGTGATCCAGTCGGTGAGGCGTTCGCCTTCCAGGAGGGTGAGCATCTCGGCGAACGTGGTCACCAGGTGGGCTGCGGTGTTCAGCTCGGGGCAATGCGCCAGGACCGCCTTGCGCTGGATCTCCTCGTCGAGGGTGAGCCCGGCGGGGTGACGGGTCAGCCAGCCGGTGACCTGCCGCACCGAAGGCGGCGGGGGTGGCGGAGGTACCCGGTGCGGGGCGAGCAGGGCCTGCTTCTTCCACTGCGCCAGGAGCGTGTAGCTGCCGCGGTAGCCGCGCTCGCGGATCTCATCAAGGAGCACGAATCCGGTGATCCGGCCGCCGGCTTCCTCCCAGCGCCGGGCCAGGTAGGGCTTGAACGGGTCGAGCTTGCTCCCACGCGGCTGCTGATGCCCCTTCACCATGTCCTGCCACCGCTCCGCCCGTGCGTACCGCTGCACGGTGTGACGCCCCCAGCCCAGGTGGCGGGCGACGGCGCGCATGCTCAGGCCATGCTCCAGCAACTCGTGGACCAGGGCGTGGTGAGCCCGGCGCCGCTCCGCCATCAGCCCGGTCGGGTCGGCGGGCTCCTCGCTTCCCACGATGATGTCGCTGCCGGGGGCCGGAGTCTCCTACCGCGGTTCGGGTTCCGGCTCGATCTGCGGGAGGCTGGTCAGACAGCGGCGGTGGTCGGTCACAGTCCGCTCGACCGCGCTGACCAGGTTCGCCCACAGGTGGTAGCGGTCGGCGACCTGCAGGGCCTGGGGCGCGGCGGTGGTGGAAGCTTCGGCGTAGGCGCTGGCCCGGTCCCGGCAGATCACCTCCAGCTGGGGCTGCGCGGCCAGCCACGGAGCCAGCGCGGCGGCGTCGCGCTCCGGCAGCAGGTCCAGCACCCGGTGGGTACGCGCGTCGGTGACCACCGTCCCGTAGACGTGGCCCTTGCGCAGCGCGAAGTCGTCCACCCCGACCGCCGTCGGAGCACCCACGTCAGGGTCGGGCAGTTCCATCACCCGCCGCAGCAGCGTGCTGCGGCTCGCGCGCAGGCCCAGCAGGGCGGCCATCCGCGCACCGGCCCGCCCTGCGAGTGCCAGCCCCACTCCAGCCACCGCCGACCGCAGTCGCTCGGTTCCCTGCCCGTGACGGCGTGTCAGGCCATCGACCTGCTCGACAAACGTCCGCCGTGGACAGGAGGAGTCCTGGCAGGTGAACCGGCGTACCCGCAAAGCGAGTTGGAATCGGGTGACCTGGTGGGCGTGGGCGGAGTGTCCGCAGGAGCTCGGGTGGGGGCGTAGGTAGCTTGTGGTCGCAGGCCCGGGTCGCCTCCCTGACAAGTCGCGGCCAGGGCCTCGCTCCCAGACCGGTGTTCGGTGCCAGCTGAACCCCCGACAGGTCTGTTGTCGGTTGGCTGCGGTTTACTCACCGTCGTGGACACAGCGGAAACGTGGATCGAGAAGCTCGCAGCTGTCACGGGCTGGAAGACCACGAGGACCAGGACGATCGACTGGCCCTCGGTGGAGTCGCGACTCGGCACTCCTCTACCGACCGACTACAAACTCTTGGCGGAGCGCTTCGGCTCGGGCGAGTTCACCGAGTATCTGTGGTTCTCGACGCCCGACTCGCCGAGCTCCCATCATGATCTGATCGAAGACGCCGAATGGCTTGGCGATCAGGCCCTCGTCGACCCCCGACTCAGCGACCTCTATCGTCCCTACCCGGTCTTCCCTGCCGCTGGTGGCCTGCTCAAGTGGGGCGACTCCGTCCAGGCTGACCAGTTCTACTGGTTGACCGAATCTGCCGATCCTGACGAGTGGCCGATTCTCGCTCAAGCACATGACGACGTCGACGAGTGGGAGCGCTTCGACGGCTCCACCAGCGAGTTCATATACCGGATCCTTACGGACCCCCAGCAGCCCTTCTCGATAGCGATGTTCTTCGACGCCCACACCTTCGAGTCATTCGAGCAGATTAGCGAGCCTGACAGCGAGTGGGATGCCGATCCACATTGGTAGGTTCTCGAACGAATGGTGGCCCAGCTCTCCGTGCTGCTGGTGGCGTGTCAGTTCGGGGTGGGGAAGAGAGATTCTTGGGTGGCCTGGTAGCGGTAGGACTCGGTGCCGGTCTGGATCAGGGTGCAGCGGAAGGTGATCCGGTCGGCGATGGCCGCGCAGAGGCGGGCGTCGCCGAAGGTCTTGTCCCACTCGGTGAAAGGTGAGTTCGTGGCAACGGCCGTGGCCTTGCGCTCCTCGCGCTCGGTGAAAATCTGGAACAGCAGCTTCGCGCCCTTGCGGTCCAGGTTCAGGTAGCCGAACTCGTCCAGGCACAAGAGATCGATCTTGCTGTAGCGGGCGATCACCGAGGACAGCCGGCGGCTCGCGTCGGCTTCGGCGAGCTCGTTCACCAGCGCGCTGGTGGTGGTGTAGCGCACCGACAGGCCGGTCTCGGCGATCGCGGTGCCGATGCCGATCAGCAGGTGGGACTTGCCGGTGCCAGAGTCGCCGATCAGCACCAGCGGCCGCCCCTCGCGGACCCAGGTCGAGGACTTCAGGTCCGCCACGACCTCCGGGGTGACGTTCGGGTTCTTCGCGAAGTCGAAGTCCTGGAGTTATCTGGGGTTAGGGGTTCATGGAGCTGTGATGTGGCTCTTCATAACGCTGCGGACGCCGTCGGCAAGGTGATATCGGGTGGATGCTAGCGCCAATCCGAGCAATCATCTCGACATGGACCACGTCATCGACCTTGATCAAGCTGCAGCCGAGATTGCCGAACGTCGCCTCGGCTGGGAGCACATTGGTCTGATCGTTGAGTCTGTGACCTGGAGGGATGAGGCTGCGCATTGGCCGCAGGCTCTGGAGACGGACCGAGGTCGTGTCACGGCTCCAGACTCAGTGGGCCTGGTGCTGTCGGGGCGGGACGAGGCTGTGCTCGGGGTCGTGTTGTTCTGCGGGGGCTGGGCGGACGTGGACGCTCTCACCCGGGCCGGTGATCTGGTGACGGAAGCTCCTGCTGTTGAGTCGCCGCGGGCATTCGGTGTGTTGCTCGATGGCTATGTGGCGCGCGTGTTCAGTGTTCCGGAACGGTAGGCCGTTCAGGGGCTGTCGAGACCATGCTCACGGAGTTGCCGTTGGAGGCGGAGGATCTCGCCGTGGGCGGCTGCCAGCCGTTGTTCGAGTTCTTGGACCCGCTCTCGGTGGGCGGTGCGTTCGCGGCGGAGGGCCTTGGTGAGGGTATGGATCACCGTGCCGTCGTCAGCTGAGGGCTCCTGCGGGGGAGGCTGCCTGTCAGCCCGTTGCTGGCCGCGCAGGGTTTCGATGCGCTTGCGCAGGTCGGCGTGGGCGTAGAGGAAGTCCAGGCTGACGCCCGCCGCGCGGGCGACAGTCCGGAAGTTGATCTCCTCGCCTGCTTTGACCAGTCGCCGGATGCCTGCCTCCGCTCGTTGGACGGCCTGCTCGTGCTTGTCTTGGGCAGCCTGCCGCAGGGCGGCGATCCGCCGGCTCTCGGCTGGGGCAGCGTCAGGGACCGCGGTGGTCGGGCGGGTGGTCATGCAGGCTATGTCCCTTTGCGATCCGGTGTGTTGGCGATGTTCTGGTAGCCGGTGCGGCCGAGCACGCCCGCGCCGCGGACGACGACGGTTCTGTCGTGCGGCTGGGCTTCCAGGGCGGTGATCTCCAGCTGCATGCTGCGAATTTCAGCGTTGCGCTGTTCCAGCCAGATGTTGGCCTCGCTCATCGGCTCGCCGAAGCGTTCGGTGTGCCGGGCCTGGCGGGTGGCGACCAGCGCTTGGGTTTCGGCAAGTTGGCGCTGGATGTCCGGGAGAAAGGTGCGATCGGTGGCGAAGTGGTCGCAGCCGTGGCAAGCGTTGCCTTTGTCGCAGGACCGGGTGGGCGGTAGCAGGCAGTAGCCGTTCCAGGGCTTCGGAGGCCTCGGTGCGGCAGTCGGTCATGACCCGGTAGAACAGGTCGATCGTCTGCAGATTCTTGTTGATCGTCCTCGGCTGGAGGCTGCCGCCGACCTCGGCTCGGCCCGGTGTCTCGCGCTGCCAGCGGTGCAGGAAGGTGCCGAATTCCAGCGCGAAGGAGCGCAGGCTCCGCTCGGAGCCGTCCGCCAGGGCGGGGTGGTCGATTCCGCGCTCGGCCACGAACGCGGCGAAGCGCGCCGTGTTCACGCGGTGCTGCATCACCGTCGACCAGGTCAGTTGTCCGGACTCCATCTGCAGCCGGAGGTAGAACTTGGTCCCCTCCCGCAGCCAGACCGGGGTGATGTCGCCCCAGCGGACGGCGGTGTTCGCGCGCGGCTCGTGCTCGCGCCGCGGGACGCGCGGGTCCAGCCGCAGCGACCAGATGTCATGCCGCCACCAGTCGACCTCGCTGGCGTACTGCCGCAGCAGCCGCTCCAGCATGCCGCGCAGAGCGTGCTCGGCCCGGAGCCGATGCCCAGGGGCGGGCATCCGGCCCCGGTCGGCGTGGAATCTCCGGGCCCAGGCGGTCATCCACTCGGCCAGCGGCCGGTCGGCGAACGAAGCGACGTGCGGGTGACGTGCGATGACATCGGCGGCGGTGACCGCCCAGCGGTTCCACTCGCTGGCGTGGGCCTGCCGTTCGCCGGTGCGCGCGCAGGTGGCCAGCCACCAGCCGACCTCGCGGCGCATGACCAGCGGCAGAGCGGTGATGTCCAGCCGAACCTGCCGCGATCCGCGCATGAACACCCCGGCCAGCTTCGGGTCGCGTCCGTCGAACAGCGGCCCGGCGAACACCGGGTCCAGGCCATCGATCAGCGCGGCGCTCTGGGCGGACCGGTCCGGGGCGGTCGAACCGCCGACAGAAACTGGCGGGATGCGGTGATCGGTCATGTCGAACTTCCATCTAGGCCACGCCAGTTGGTGGTGAATGACTTCCAGTTCGCCAGGGTCTTCAACTCGGCATCCTCGGTGACCCAGCCATAGAGGGTCAGCGTGGTCTGCACGTCGGCGTGGCCCATCCGCCGCATCACCACGTGGTCGTGAGCCCCGGACAGCAGCAGAGCGGTCGCGTGGGTATGGCGCCACCAGTGCGGTGTCCAGGCGGACGGAACCGCCTTCCCCAGCCGGCGCTTGAGACCGTCAACCAGGTCGTAGACGGTCTCCGGCCGCAGCGGCGCGAGCCACTCGCCGCGACGCAGGTTGACAAACACCCACCAGTTCTCCAGGTCCACCGCCCGGTGGGCGTCGGCGTCGCACAGTTCCCACACGTACTCGCTGTGCAGACGCTCCAGGTCATCGCTGATGTAGATACGGCGGAACCGGCTGTTTTTCACTCGCACCCCGGCTGGGTGGTCCTGCCGCGGTACGACCTCGACGAACGGGGTCCCGCCCCGGCCGACATGCCAGTCGCAGTGCTTGAGCGACAGGCACTCGCCCAGCCGCATCCCGGTCTCACTCAGCGTCGCGAACAGCAGCCGGTCGCGTACCGATCCCGACCACCGCCCGGAGGCGGCGTCGAAGCGCGCGCATCCGTCGAGGATCGCCTCGGCCTGGGCCGGCGTGAGCACCGGTGCCGGCCCGCGATCACGGGTCCGGACGCGCACCGCCGGGCTCACATGGTCACTTCCGCGGTCCAGGTGAGCCAGGGCCCCGACGTATCGGCTGCGGGCCCGGCGCCCACCGACCCGATAGAGCCGTCCGGCGACCGTCACCCCGTGCACATCCGCGTGATACCGGTAGAACGACAGCACCGCCGCCACCCGCAGCCCCACCGTCGACTCCGCCACCCCGCCGACCTGGGCGGCACCAGCACCCGGCAAACGGTGCACTCCGACCGGATCACCGGTCCGCAGCACCGTCAGGAACGGCAGGAACGACGGCAGCGTCACCTCGTCCCACGCCAGCCCGGCCGCCTCCAGGTAGTCCCACCACGCGTTCAGCGACGCGGCGTAGGAACGAAGAGTGTGAGGCGAGGCATCCCGGCCAACGCGCAGGAACTCGAAGAACTCCTCGACGGGCGCGATCGGCAGATGGTCGGGACCGACCACCGTCCACGTCCGCCCATCGCCCAACTCGATTCTCTGCGCTGGCACGACGCCATGCTGCCGACGTCACCGACGCTGTCGAGCCACCCCGGATAGCGCAACGCCAACGACCACCAGAACGAGTGAACCCCACGCTGACTGACGTTCCAGACGGGCACAAATGAACCCCGGATAACTGGAGGACTTCGACTACGAGGCGAACCCGAACGTCTCCCCGGAGACCGTCTCGACGCTCAAGAGCCCGACCTGGGTGCGCGAGGGCCGCCCGCTGGTGCTGATCGGCGACTCCGGCACCGGGAAATCCCACCTGCTGATCGGGATCGGCACCGCGATCGCCGAGGCCGGCATGACCGTCCGCTACACCACCGCGACCGCGCTGGTGAACGAGCTCGCCGAGGCCGAGGCCAGCAAGAACCTGAGCGCCACGATTGCCCGATACGCCAAAGTCGATCTCTTGTGCCTGGACGAGTTCGGCTACCTCAACCTGGACAAACGCGGCGCCAAGCTACTGTTCCAGATCTTCACCGAGCGCGAGGAGCGCAAAGCCACCGCAGTAGCCTCCAACGCCCCGTTCGGCAAAGCGCACATGTTCCGGCGAACTCGTGCAAGGTGATGCCGAAACATCACGGGTTCGTGGTTGAGGTGGGAGGCAGTGGCAACTCAGCATGAACCTCGACGGTGTCCGGGCTTGTCGTGAGGGTCGCGCCGTTGCGGCGCAAGGCGGCGAGCGCCGCCTTGTTGTGTGTCTTGGTTTCCGCGACTACGGTCCGCACGCTAGTTCGAGCGGCTTCGCGGAGAAGCATGCGAAGGGCGGTGGTGCCGACTCCCCGCCCGCGCGACGAACGGGCAAGCCACATGCCGGTTTCGAGGATGTCATGGCTGTCGCGGAGAGCCAGGCGGGCCGAACCCACGATCTTCCCGTCGTGGATGATCGCGAATGTGGACTCTTGGAGCGGGCCGGCAAGGCCGGGCCGTCGAGCACGGTGCCAAGCCCGGAAGGCGTCCCGCCGTTGCGGCGTCCACCCCGGTGGGCCGGCCACGGGTGGCATGACCTCCTCGGGTGCTGCATCGTCGACGGCCACCGCGAGTAGTTCTTCGAGCCCGTTTTCATCTACCGGCTGCAATTCCACCCGACCGACCATGTCGGCTCCCCTCTGTTGCGGGCATGACGCCGTTGCTGATCCTCATCCTCTGCTTGGTGTCGCGCCAGCGGTTTTCGGCAGGTCCGCCAGGCGTGCGGGATCGACGTGGTCGGCGAGATAGATCAAGGTGGCCTGGGGGTCCATCCCGAAGGCGGCGGCCACGAGCTTGGGGTCCATGGTGTTCACCAGGTCGACAAGCCGGGTGCTGCGAATCATGCGGGGCGGGTACCCGCAGTCGTCAAGGACGTGGGAGAGATAGGCAGTTGAGGCTGGGCTTCGCCCGGCCTTCGTTCCTTTCGTGACCATTACGTGAGGGTTGGCCGTTGGCCATGCCGCACGGTGAGCGAGACAGCGATGCAGCATCGTCCAGGAGGCCGGGTCCAGAGGGACGGGGTGGGGTCGCTTGCCGAGCCGGACCGTCTGAGCCACCGGGTCGACGTGGGTGATCTGCAGCATCCGGACCTCGGAACTGGAGGCGCCGTGCAGCAGGGCGAGCATGCCCATCAGGGCCTCGTGCGGGTGGACGTGCTCATCGGTGGTCCAGCGGCGGAAGAGCTCGCGCTGCTGGTCGAGGGAGAGAGTCCTGCCTCGGAAGCCGTTCGCCTCCTTCGCGGTGAGTGTTCGGGTCGGGTCGACCAGGACGATGTGGTTGGAGCGGGCGAAGAGGAAGAACTGCCGCAGCACGGTCAGCCGCCGCTTGCGTGCCCGGGGCAGGGTGGCGAGGAAAGCCTCGGCGTCATGCACGTCAGCCAGTGCCCAGTCGTCTTTGCCCCGGTGATCCACAAGGAAGACGGCCAGGTCACGGAGGATGCCGAGGGCGGTTTCCAAGGTGTGGTCGCTGCGGGGCCGGGTGCCGGCCCGGCGGGCCCGGTCCTGGGCTCGCATCCGGGAGGCGTCGAAGCTGACGACGGCGGGACGCAGGGGTTCGGGGACCGCGTCGATGCGACGCTGGCGCCGCCCGGCGGCGAGTCGCTCGGCCTGGTCTGTGGGCATGGCCAGGCCGTGGAGGGTGAAGAAGTCCTCCAGTGCGCGAGCGAAGGAGCCCATTGAGCGTCCCGGGCGGCGAGATCGTTCAAGCAGGGCATGGGGCGAGTTGGCGCGCTCGTCTTCCAAGAGCCGGCCCAGGTCGGTAACGAAGCCGCAGGCCCGGGCGACGCAGTGGCGGGCGGCGACATAGGCGACGAAATCGCCCAGCCACACAGGTGGTTCAGCAAGCCGGTCGCGGAGGTGTTCGCCGCGGATGAAGGGGCGTCCAGGGTGCTTCTGCCAGCAGGGAGAGCACAGCCCCAGCCCGGCATGCCGCCGAAGCGCGCCGCACTCGCGGCAGGCCATCGGTGGCTTCTTGGGTGATCCCGGGTGAGAACAGTGCCCACACCAGCCGGTCGCCTCGCGCAGATAGCCCGGCTTGCCGCAGCGCGGGCACGGCTGCTGGGCCTCCAGCCGCTCGGTCTTGCGGCGGCAGTCCCGGCACAACCGGTTGCCGGCCGCGCGGACCGGATGGCCGCACTGTTCGCAGGCACGCGAACAGATGATGCACCGGCCCGTGTCCTGCTGGAGCAGGCGACCCTTCCCGCAGGAGGGGCAACTCGCCTTAGCAGCTTGCTCGTTCATCCTTCGCCTGCACCGGCAGCAGTGCTGGCGGTCACGAAAGCCAACCGGGCACCACAGGTGACGCAGTCGCGTTGCTTCTTGCCCATCGATCCCTCCACCGGTCACAGGGGCGGCATCGACCGGCCCCGGGCGAAAACCGCCTTCGGGGCATCAGCAACGGGTCGAGGCGGTGTGATGGGCCGCTCCACAGGGGTGGTGTCGATCTCGATCAGGTCGTTGGGGGTGCACTCCAACGCGGTGCACAACGCGGCAAGGGTGGTCATCTTGACCTGCGAGGGCTCCTTGGTGAACAGCGCAGACACCGAGGCGGAGGACAGTTCCAGGCCCGCCTTCTCGGCCAGCAGCCGCCGCAGCTCGGTGCCGGTCCACACCTCACGTTGGGCGGCGGCCATCCGCAGCCGCCATCGGATCTTCATGCCGTGGAGTCCTTCCCAGTCAGCTCGGCCAGGGCGCTGGCGACGGCCCGCTGATAGGCGTCCTCGATGAACGTCGCGGAGGGCCGGACATAACGCATGGTCGAGCTGACCGTCCAATGTCCGAGCATTTGCTGGATCGCCACCAGGTCGACGCCACGCTCGTAGTTGTGGGTCGCGCAGGCCCGTCGCAGGGCATGCGGGCTGAACCGCTCTGCTGGCGGTCGCCCTTCGAGTTCCATCAGATAGCGCAGCCGGTTGCGGATAGTTCCGCGGTGCAGGGGGCCACCGGACTCGTCGGCGAACAGCACCGGCGAGTCGGGAAACTTCCCGCGTACATCCTCCAGGAACCACCGCAGCACCAGGTCCAGGCCGTCGAGCATGGGAACCCAGCGCGGCCGTGGTCCGGAGGTGTGGGCTCCTTTGCCGAAGCGGACATGGAGCTTGCCGAACGGGCCGCGGGTGAAGTGCAGGTCCGGCTTCTCCAGCAGTGAGGCCTCCTCCGAGCGGAGCCCTGCGTGATAGAGCGTCCGGAACAGTGCGTAGTCCCGTGCGGCAGGTCCGTACTTTCGCGCGGTCGCGATCCGAAGCTTCATGAAGTCGAAGAACTCGATCACCCGCTCCGGAGTTGGCGGCGGCAGCAGGGCTGGGGAGTCATCACCGACATGCCGGGAGGCGTTGAACTCGTCGACAGGGCAGACCAGTCGGACCCCGAACGCGGCCTCGATCTCGGCGGCCTTCCGGGCCTGGAGGAACCGGTGGAACCCCTTGAAGATCTGCACATACTCGCGGCGGGTCGACGTCGCCCGCCCCTTCACCGCGAGGTCACCGACGACGCGGTCGATGTCCTCCGGGGTCACGTCCCACGCCGGCCGCCCCAGCGCGACGAGCGTCCGCTCCAGCAGGCCGATGTCGTTGTCGATCGTCACCGGACTGAACCCGCGAGCCCGCCACGAGGCGACAAACGCCTCCACGCACGACGTCTGGAACTGCCACGGATCCGTGACCAGCGGCCCTTGCGGGACGCCCCCGCCCGCGATGACCTGCAATCTCGCCTCGGCCACCGGCACACCTTCCTCGCACCTGAACGGTCAAGGCAGCACCTTGAAAACCAGGCCACTGCCGCGAGAACCAACGAGGACCACAGGACCAGGAAACGGCCTGATGGCAACGGCAACTCGTGTGAGGGAACAAGTGCCAGCCCCAGATGAGTGGGACAAGACCTTCACCGACTCCCGGCTCTGCGCGGCCATCGCCGACCGCCTGACCTTCCGCTTCACCTTGATCGAGACCGGCACCGAGTCCTACCGCCTCCAGACCACCGAAGCCGAGCACCACATCCGCTGAGCCGAGCCTGCCGCTCGGGCGGCAGTGATCGACTTGCGCCGCGATTCCGGCAGGTCGCAAAGGCGCGTTCCGTCAGCAGTCTGGGCAGTCGGTTTGGCTTGGCGGCTGCGGGAAGTCTTCCCGGCCGTCCAGCCAGCCGGTGAGCCGCTCGGACAGCGTGATCGGTTCGGGAAACAGGGAGTGGCGCAGGCACGAGCCGTTTGGGTCCCAGCCCCACATCCGTCCCTTGGGAGTGCTGAAGTCAACGAGCGACCAGATCGCGCAGCCCCAAGTCAGCAGGGGTACTACCGGTGTCGGATAGTCCGCCCCATAGCCCTCGCGCCACGCGAGGTATGCCTCCAGCACGGGTGGTTCGTCCCGGTACTCGGTGAGGGACAGGGCGCTGTCCCAGCGGCCGAATCCGCCGTCTGCGACTTCGAGATAGATCCGCCTGAGCAGCGTCGGCATTTGATGCCCCACCGCGGCTTCGAGCTCGGCAACGGCCTCCGGCGGGGCTGGCAGCGGCAATGTTCCAGGCCGAGCCTGTTCACGGATCCTGTCGATGATCTCGTCGTCGGTCATGCGGTATTGGTATCAACCGCCTCTGTCAACACCCGCACAGGACCTGGACACGGAGCCGGGTCCTCCCGGGCTGGGCCTTGTCAGGGACCGCGCCCGGAGGGACCCGGGGCAGCCAACCTATCGGTCCAGACGTGACAAAACCCGGTGACCACGCCCGGAAACCGATGACACAACATCACCCGAACGAAGTGGCTCCGAAACTCAATGCCGATCATGGTTCGCCAGCCACATTCCGAGCTCCACGAACGGCGCAACGCGGCTCTCACTCCCGTTGCCCGAGTGGCTCTGGTTCACCATGTCGAAAACACCGAACGGGTGCGGGGAACCAGCTGGGAGCGCATCGGCAAGGAGTTCCGCACCACGGCCGAAGAAGCCGAGCAACGCTGGTCCGCGGACGTGGAGAAGTGGGAGGGCGAGACCAAAGCCACCAGCATCTACGTCCGCGACCCCGGCACGTACGCCGCCGGGGTCGACCGCTTCATCGTGACCGGCAAGGCCTACCAGCCGTCCACCACCGTCAGGCGTCCCCTGAGCCAGAGCCTCGACGCGGCCTCCCCACAGACGGGCCGGGACGTCCAAGCCGCCGACCGTGCCTTCGCCGGCGACCAGGTCTGCACCCACTGCCACCGCTGACACCCGCCCCACCATCCCACCCGGCCCTGGTCTCGCCCGGGCCGAACGGGAGACCCGTCAGCTTGTGGGCCACGGACCCGACGGCCTTGGGCGAGACCAGGGCGGGGGTAGGGCCTAAGAAACAGATCCACGCCGAGCAGCGGCGTCAACAGTCCCCGGTTCGAAACCGCACCTTCGAGTGGATCACCGCCGCAGGGCGTGCCCAGACGGGTCACAAGCCGCGACCATGACCCGCGTGAAAACCATCCGCCACACCCTGCGCGCCTCCGTCCCGCTGCTCACCGCCGTGTTCCTGGCCGGCTGCGGCGCTGCGACCCAGTCCCCGCCGTCCCACGATGCCGCGCTGACCAAAGCGGCGGGGATCGGCACGATGTCGATCGTCTGCACGGCCGACATGTGGGACCGGACCCGGCCGGCGAGCCTCAGCAAGGTGGACAAGCCGCCAGCGGAGGGGGAACGAGGGAGCCGAGGGCTGGTGAAGGTCACGCTGACCGGCTCCCAGCTGGTCGACTACCTGAAAGAGCTGGACTGGAACGGCCACCCCGGCTGGGGCGCCGCAGACGGGGTGGACCACAAGCAGCACGACGAGCAGATCGCCCACCGGATGTACGACGTCCTCGCCCCCGCGGTGACCCACGCCAAGAACGCGCGCTCCGCCGCGGACCCCGCTCCCGAGGTCCTGGTCGACGACACCCTCGCCACCACCGCACCGTAGCCACGCACCCGGTACCGCCCGGCGACCGTCCCGAGGACAATGAGGGCAGACGCCGGGTGAAAGGAAGGGACCTGTGAGCGTTGCAGTCACCGAGCACAGCGGGCCATGGACGGTCGAGGACGTCCTGGCCTTGCCCGAAGACCCGCGCAACCGGATCGAGCTCGTCGGGGGAGCGCTGCTGATGAGCCCCAGCCCCGGCGTCCCGCACCAGCGCGCCAGCCTCCGCTTCGCCATGCTCCTGAGCGCCGCCATCGACTCTGCGGGCGTGCCGCTGGAGGTGCTGGAGGCCGTCAACGTGGTCGTGCCCGACGGGCTGCTGATCCCCGACCTGGTGATCGCGGACGCGGCGGCCGCCGCCGAGGCCGGCACCACCCTGAGCGCGCACGACATCGTCGTGGCCATCGAGATCGCCTCGCCGTCCACCCGCGTCGCCGACAAGAAGATGAAGCCGTCCCTGTACGCCGCGGCCGGGATCCCGCACTACTGGCGCCTCGAACTCGAACTCGAACCCGCACCACGCCTCTACCTCGGGCACCTGGAGCGCGGCCTCTACGTCGACCGCCTCGTCCAGGTCGGCGAGACCACCGCGCTCACCGACCCGTTCCTCCTCGACCTCGACCCGGCGAGGCTGCGCCGGTAGTCCAGACGCACCGTGATGGCCGGACACTCAGCCGAGGTGTCCGGCCATCTGTATGTCGGCGGGCGGCACGGCATCCAGGCCCTCCCCCTCGCTCTCCCCCACCCGCGGGAACGCCGGCCACCTGCCCTGCCGCCCGGACCGGGACTGGGCGGCAACTGCGGGCCGACGCGGACCGCGGCCGCCTGGGCGCGGCGTGCCGCCCCCGCACCCGTGGCCAGCGCCCGGCGGCGCTGGACCCGCCATCCTGCCGCCTGCCCTGCGCCGCCGGATCCGCCGTCAGGGCCGTGGCCGGCCCAGCCGTCGGCCCGGCCGATGGCGCAGGCGCAGGGCACGGGGCGGCACGGCGGCGAGAGCGAAATCGGCGCCAGCAGAATTCAAACAGAATGTCGAGCCCTGGGCATTGCGGGATGGGGGCTAATTCGAGAGCCTTGCCTGTCGATTCTAAACATTCGCACCGGTGTTTAAATTGTCAGCCCCTGTTCCTATTCTCCGGATATGGCGAACGGCGTTTTCCACACCGCGTACGGCATCGAGATCAACCTGACCATGCCCGACCTCAACCATCCGGAACGGCCCGGCCTTCTGAAGGAAATCACCACTCCGATCGACCAGCGTGACCGCGAGCTCCTGGAGTGCCTGGAACACCACCGCGACGGCGCCTGCCAGGCCGAGGAGGACGGCCGGTCCCCGTGGATGACGATCCGCCGCCGGACGGTCGGCGGCTCCACCTTCTGGGTGGCCGCCCACCTGCCGGTGCGTCACACCCCCACCGCCGAGGAGAGCGCGAAACACCAGGCGATGAAGGAGCGGATCGCCCGGGCCGCTGAACGGCACGGCCTGCATGCCGAGGTCGAGGCCCGCGCGACCGACGGGCGGATCCGCACCGACGTCCTCGTCACCGGCGACGACGGCCGGCGGATCGGCTGGGAGGCCCAGTACTCGCCGATCACCGCCGACACCGTCCGCCGCCGCTCCCGCGCGGCCGCCGAGCACGGGATCGTCCCGCTGTGGGTGACCAACACCGACCGCTCCGCCGTGGTCGAGCGGGCGCCGTGGGCCCGCGTCGACGACTTCAGCTGGAAGGAGATCGCCTCCCCGCTCGCCATGACGGTGCGCGCCGGAGTGCGGCACCTGCAGCAGTGGAAGTGCCTGCCGAGCAGCGTGCGGCCCTGCCCGGTGAACGGCAGCTTCTGCGGCCGCTTCCACGCCGAGTGGTTCCTGCCCGCGCTGTGCCTGCCCGTGAAGCCGCCCACCGAGGTCGACCAGCTCGTCGTCGCCAGCGCGGACGGCGAGTTCGTGCCGATGCGCATCCCCAGCCAGCGCGACCCGCGCTCCGTCTCCCGGATGTGGGTGCCCGCCGCCGACCGGGATCGCTGGCACGACATGTTCGGCCCCGACGAGGACGAGGACTCCCCGGCCGAACCCGACATGGCGGACGCCGTCATCACCTACACCTGCCAGGAACTCGACGCGGCCTGCCGCTACGGCGAGGAGACCTTCACCTTCAACGACCCCCGGCCCCGGCGCGGCAACTCCGCCGGCTCCGGCCTGCACACCTTCGACGAGGTCCCCAAGCGGCTGTTCACGGTGCCCCGGCAGGACCGCCAGCTCGACGCCACCGAGGCCCAGCGCCGAGAAGCCGCTCTCGCCCAGGGCTGCGAGCCCTGGCAGATCGGGCCGTGTGCCGGCTGCGGATCGGCGATCCGCCGCTACGGCGACGCCGGCGTCCACGCCTGCGAGGCCTGCCGGGCGAGGACCGCCCGGCGGTAAGTACTCGCCGGGCACCAAGGTGCCGGTCGGGCTCGTCGTACCGGCGGGTTCGGCCGGCTTGCCCGGCCTCCACCCCCGCCACGACCGCCGCCGAGCACGACCGCCGGCAGCGAGAGCGCCACCGTGCCGCTCTCGCCGTCGCCCGCGCCACCCGGGCCGGGGCGGTTCCGCTGCGCACCGCCCGCCCGGCCCCGCCGCGGACCGGAGCGGCGTGAGCCGCAGCCGGGCTCGCTCGTTCGGGGAAAGCCGGGACAACCGCGCGGTGGTGCGACAGGGTGGCCGCGACAACCCGTTCGCCAGCCCGGGCCACACCAGATGATCAGCAGAGAAGTGGACGTGCGCGAGCGAGCAGGACCCGGACGGTGGCGGCCCGGCCTTCGAGGCGCCCCACGACCTGCGTGCCGACTGACCCAGGTGGCCAGCCAGTCCGCAGGTCCGGGATTGTCCGCTGACCGACCAATGAGAGGGATGAAGCAGTGGGGATCAGTGGAGAGGTAAGCGTGAGCGCTCCGGGGATCGAGATGCCCGACGTGCTCGTCACCTTCGGGATCGACTTCCCGCGTCAGCGCGAACGCCCGCTGAGGGAGGGCTACGGCCAGTCGGTAGAGCTGCCGGCGATGATCGACATCGTCGCCGCCATCGAGGCCGGAACCATCACAGCTACGGAGACGCGCGAACTGCTTCTGCGGCTCGCCGGTCAGCTGTACGACCGGTGGAACCTGCGCGAGCACGAGCAGCACGACGACCTTCTCGCCTGGTGCATCCGAGACGGCGGGTGCCCAGACTGCGAGAACTACGGCGACCGCTTCGAGCCGCACCTCGACGCCTTGGCCGAGCGGTGGCGTCGCTACAACACCCCGGAGGAGTACCCGTTCACCGCGGGCCGCTCCGCAGGACTGCACGAGACGACCTGCCCCGTGGTGCGGCACACCATGCCGACAGAGTGGAGCCGACCGGTCGGCGAAGAGTACGTGCAAGAGCGCCGGCTCTTCTGCCACCGGCAGAACCTACGTTACGGCGGAACCGAAGCCGACTTCGAGTTCGAGCTGGCGGCGACGAAGACAGACAGCGGATGGACGGTCATGACCATCGAGGAAACCCGCGTGTGGGAGGCTCGGCACACCGGCCCGAAGGGCGGCCGGAAGTACCGGCGCTGCCAACGCTGCGCGCCGACGCCGTAGGACTGGCACCCGCCCGACTGGCCGCTGGGCCTGCCACACGATGCGTGGGCCCAGTGGCCGTGTCAGTACTCGCCGTCCATGTCGATCCAGATCCGGCCATGGTGGTCGGTGTGAGCCGGGTAGATGTACCCGGCGACGGCCGCCCTCGGGTCCGACCTGCAGACCGTCCGGGACGCCGTCGCCGCCCACCGGGCTGACGCCTTCGCCCGACTGGCCCGTTCCCCCTGGCCGACGCCGAGGCCGACCTCGCCCGCAACGCCTCACCGCCCCGGCCGCCGCGAAGGAGGCCGCCGACCGGGTGCGCGCCGCCGACGGCAACCGGTGACCGACCAGCCCGAACAGCCGCGGGCTTTCCAAGTCCGGGGTGTGCGTCAGGTGCGGCCCGTAGCATCTGAGTATCTGTACGGATGCGTAGCGCACACAGCAGGTCTAGCGTCCTGCGGGGGAGTGGGACTACGCGTTCATCTTCGGGGAGGGGAACCCACATGGGTGACAACGCCACTGGCAGGGTTGTGGTCCAACCGGCGGATCTGCGGGCGTCCGCAGGTATCGCGAAGGGTCTGGGGGAGGAACTGTGCACGCCCGTCCAGAACGCGGTGACCACCAGCGAGACCGTCTCCGGCCAGCTCGCCGGCTGGTCGATCGCCGGCGGACTCGCGCAGCTGGGCACCGGCTGGTCCAAGCCGCTCGGTGACCTGGGCCAGCGCCTCGCGGACACCGCAGCCAACCTGAATGCCAACGCCACTGCCCATGAGCACAAGGACCGAGCGATCGCCGGTGCGTGGGCCGTCGCACCGCAGGGGGGCAAGTGAGCCTCTACGAACTCCTGGTGAGGTTCGACCCGCACGGACTGCATGACGCGGCGAAGGCCTGGACAGCGTTGGGACACGCGGCGGAGAGCACGGGTCAGCGGCATCGTAGCCAGGTCAACGGACCGCTGGCCGGAAACTGGGAAGGGGACGACGCGAAGGCCGCGCTCTCGTACATGGCGAAGACGGAGCAGCAGCTGAACATCGTCAAGATGGAGGCGGACGCTGCGGCTCTGGTGCTGAACACCGTCGCCGACCGGATCTACCAGGCGCAGACCAACCTCACCAACGCCGTGAACCGCGCGGTGGACGCGGGCCTGAACGTGTCCGCCGACGGTGTCGTCAGCCTCCCGCCCGAAGGCAAGGGGGAGCACAACGACCCCGAGGCGCAGAAGGCGCGCCAACAGCTCGGTTCGGAGATGAAGGGCTTCCAGGACCGGATCAACACCGCGCTGAAGGACGCCCAGACGGCGAGTGACCAAGGGAACACGGCCCTGGGCCGGCTCAGTTCGAATGCTCTCGACCCGACCCGGGTGAACGGCGCGCTCGCCGGGGCCAAGAACGCGGCCGCCGCCGCGATGCAGGATCTGGGCCTGGTCGACCCCTACATCCCGGACGGCAAGGACCCGGAGAAGTCCGCCGCGTGGTGGAAGGGGCTCACCCCGGAACAGCAGGAGGCCTACCTGGCCCTGCACCCCGACAAGATCGGCAGGCTCGACGGCCTTCCCACGACCGTCCGGGACGAGGCGAACCGCCTGGTGCTCGACGAGAAGCTGGACGCCTACCGGACAGGGAAGCCCAGCGACTTCGGCATCGACGACGACGAGTACAAGTCGCGGATCAAGGCCTTGGAGGAGATCAAGAGGAAGCTGACGGCGTCCGACGGGAACCCCGAGCCGCACAGGATGTTCCTGCTCGGACTCGACCCCGAGGCACACAACGGCCGGGCCATCGTCTCCACGGGCAATCCCGATAAGTCCCAGCACACGGCAGTGTTCGTGCCGGGCACCGGGACCGTCTTCGCCGGCGTGCCGGGGCAGATGGACCACATCCGGCGTCTCCAGAAGGCAGCCGAGGACAAAGCCGATGGCGAAAGTGTCGCTGTCGTCTCATGGTTGGGCTACGAGACACCGGAGTGGTTGAACGGCAGCGTGGCCGGCACCGCACGCGGCGACGCCGGGGCACCGGATCTCCGCAACTTCACCAAAGGCCTGCGGGTGGCCGAGGGCGACAACGGTGTCTGTTCGCACCTGACCGTCATGGCGCACAGCTACGGCACCTATGTCGTAGGTGCGGCCGCACGGGACGGTGGCGGGGTGAACGCCGACGACATCCTCGCGCTCGGCAGCCCCGGCATGGGAGTGGACACCGCGTCGGAGCTCAACATCGACCCCAAGCATGTCTGGGTCGGCACGGCCCGGGACGACTTCATCCGGGAGGTCGGCGGAGATCTATCCGGCCGCGGCCCCCAGAATCCCTACTTCGGCGGGCAGAACATCCAGATCGACACCAGCGGACACGGCGGCTACTGGGACAGCGCGAGTCAAAGCCTCGCCAACCAGGGGAGGATCATCGCTGGCCGCCCCCCGACGGTTCTCCCCACCGTCCCGCACTGACCCCCGACCACCAGCTGACCGTCGACCGGCCACATGCTCAGGAGCACCATGACTGCCACCGCACCCCGCACCCCCGCGCGGCTTCTCGCCACCGTGCTCCTGCTCGCGGTGCTCGGCGGGTGTTCTTCCGCCGGTCCCGCTGACAGGAGTGACACACCACCCGTGAAATCCAAGGACGACGCCCAGACCTGGGCCCAACAGATCACCGAGCACATGGCCCGGACCGCCGGGATCGAGACCGACCCCGCGACCATCGACGCGCTCTTCACCCCGTGCACCGGCAAAAACGGCGAAACCGCCTCCGATGACCGGTACATCCTGATGTACAGCGTGAAGAGTTCGGTGCCGCGAGCCCAGCACCCGGAGGTGGTCAGAAAGGTCCGGGACATGCTGGCCGGCGAGGGCCTGACGGTGCAGGGCTACCGCGAGACCGTGGACGGCAAGCCGGACGCGCTCGTCGACGCCTACCACCCCAGCAGCCGGTACCTCGCCACGGCGGAGACCTCGGGCAGCGGAGACCGCATGTACCTGAGGGTCGTTACCCCCTGTCTACTCCCTCCTGCCGAAGAACCGTCTCCCACGTCCTAACGCCAGCCACCCGGCAAGGTGTGAGAATGGTGAGGCCGCAGCTGGGGCGGCCTCACCATCGGAACGCGCGTCGCCTGCCCTCCCGACCAGACCGGGAACGGGCGGCAGCTGCGAACCGATGCGGACCGAGGCCGTGTGGACGGCTGGGCGCGGAGCGCTCCGCTACCGCACCCTGGCCAGCGCCCGGATGCGCTGGACCATCCTTCGCTGCCGCCTGGACTGCGCCGCCGGATCCGCCACCAGGGCCGTGGCCGGCCCCGCCATCGGACCGTCACCGCACCGGCCGGACCGTGACCGGTCCGGCCGCTACCGCCGGCGCCCACCCCGAACCGGTAGGTCCGGGCTGGCCGCTGCTGGATGAGTGCGGGTTACAGCCCCCTGAAAGTTATCCCCACACAGAACTTCCAGGCCTCTACGGCCTGCCAGGCCCAGACATCTGTCCGGGCCTTTTGCTTGGCCCTGCTGGCCGGGACCGGTGCACTAGCACCGGTGATAGCGGTCTGGCCCCGCCCATAGGGCCAGACCGCGAGGTGTACGTAGGCGGTTCGGCAGAGCGACGGCTCGCGGTCGGCCCCGTGGCGGGCGGGGGAGTGGTAGCTGCGTTGACCACTCTGTTCTGGGGATCTGAAACAGTGGCGGGCCTCGGCTGGCCCTGCTGGCCAGGGCCAAACCGCTATCACTGGTGGTAGCGGTCTGGTCTCTCCGGTCCGGGCCGGGCTGCGAGACTGGTGATCATGACTGACCGCCGCAGGCTCTCCCTGCGCTTCTCCGAGTCCCCCACCGACGCTCCCGTGCCCGCTCAGTCCGGCGGGCGCCGACTGCTGCCGGTCGAGCAAGGCGCCGACTTCCGCCAGCCATCCAGCGAGACCGCGGCCGTGCCCGCTCCGGCCCGCCGTCCGCTCGCGGCTGGCGGCTTGACCTTCTCCGACCCGGACTGGCAGATCTGACCGGCCCTACCCGCCAGCAGATCGCCCGCGCCGGCCGGGACGCCCGCGAGCCCTCCGCCCTGGCCGCCGTCGTCCCCGCGATGGCCTCCGCCCACGGCTGGGTGCTCGGCACCGCCCAGGGCACCATGCGCGACAACTGGGCCCAGCTCGTCGGCACCGAGGCCGCCCTGCACTGGTTCCCGGCCGGGTTCAACCCGGACACCCGCACCCTGCGCGTCACCGTCGACTCCCCGGCCTGGGCCACCAAGCTCCGCCTGGAGCAGCGCCAGATCCTCGACCGCCTCAATCAGGCCCGCCCGGACACCGTCCGCGCTCTGGAGATCCGCGTCGGACCGGCCACCACCGCCCCGGCACCCGACACCGACCCGGCCGTCCCGGCCCCCCGGCACAACGACCAGGCCGCCGCGCCGCCGCTCGCCGACAGCCCCGCCTACCAGGAGCTCCGCCAGCAGATGCGCCACAACGCCGCCGCCCGCCAGGCCGCCGCCGACGAAGCCGCAGCCACCCGGGAGGAGATCCTGCGCCGCCACTACAACAAGCTGCGCGAACCCGAGCATGCTCACCGTTTGCCGGTCCAGGACGAGCAGGCCCTGGCCGATGTCGCCCGCGCCCGCCGGCTCCGCGACAGCCACCGCGCCGCCCTCGCAGTCGCCCGGGGCGGAGCCGTCCCGCTGCGCATCGCCCGCCAGTCGCAGCCGGCTGCCGCCCGCGGTGCTGCGTAACCAGGACCGAGGCTCGGCAGTCTGGATTGATGAATGATAGGAGCTGGGTATCATTGATTCATGCTGTATCAGACGCCCCGCCTTGAGTCCGTCGACCATCAGGTCCTGGAGCACATCAACTCCATGCGCGATCAGCTGCGGCACGCGGTTCAGCAGGCCCCCATGAAATGGACGCTCGACCTGCGCAAGGCCCTCACGGCCAGCGCCATCGCGGCCTCGAACACCATCGAGGGCTACCGGGTCGATGTGAGGGACGTCGCCGACCTGATTGACGGCGAGCGCGAGGTTGAGGCCAGCGACGAGAACAAGACGGAGACCCTGGCTTACCAGCAGGCCATGACCTACATCCAGTCCCTCCACGATGCCGCTGACTTCCGGTACAGCAAGGAACTTCTCAACGCCCTGCACTGGATGCTCCAGGGCCACCACCACCCGCTCAAGACCGCCGGGCAGTGGCGCAGGACGGCCATCCGGATCACGGCCCCCGGTGACGAGCTCGCCACGGACTACGAGGGACCGGATCAGGAGCTGCTGCCCGGTCTGATGGGTGAGCTCGTCGACTGGCTCAACGAGGGCGACCTCGAAAGCCACGTCCTCGTGCGGGCCGCGATGGCGCACCTCAACCTGGTGAAGATCCATCCCTGGTCGGACGGCAACGGCCGGATGTCCCGCTCTCTGCAGACCCTCCTGATCGCCCGGGGCGGAGTCCTCGCCCCCGAGTTCTCCTCGATCGAGGAGTGGCTGGGGATGCCCGGCAACACCTGGGAGTACTACAAGGTTCTGCGCGAGGTCGGCGGTCCGGTCTGGTCACCCCAGCGGGACACACTGCCGTGGATCAAGTTCAATCTCCTCGCCTACCACCAGCAGACGCAGCGGGTCCAGCGCCGCGTCGACCGGTCCAACAACTGCTGGACGCAGCTCATCGAGGCGGCTGACCGGTACGGGATCACCGAGCGGCAGACGACCGCTCTGCACGAAGTGGCGATGGTGGGGCGGGTGCGCCGCTCGCGCTACGAGAAAGCCGAAGCGATCAACACTCAACAGGCGACGAGGGACCTGCAGGCCCTGACCAAGGCGGAACTGCTGACAGCGGTGGGGCAGACGAAGGGCCGTCACTACATCGCTGGGCCCCGCTTTCCCCAGGAGGTCCTGGAAACCGCCCAACGGCACCACACCATCGTCAACCCGTACGCCGCCACGTAGAACGCGGTCCGCGATCGATACGGAGGCCGGCCCCGGTGGTGGGGCCGGCCTTCTCGGCTTCAGCGCCGGGTGTCCAGGTGGTTCCGCCGTGCGGCGACGAAGGCGCGCCAGCGGTTGCGGACGGTCTCCTCGTCGTCGAGCCACAGCGTGGTGGACGGTGCAGGCAGCGGCCGGCCGGCCATGAAGTGGGCGATGTCCAGGTAGTAGGCGAAGTCGCCGCCCGCGGTGGCCTCGCGCAGCCGGGCGATGGTGGCGCTCAGGTCGTCCTCGGCGCCGCGGACGGCATGGTGGAAGGCTAGGGAGGTCTCCAGCAGGGGGATGAGCCAGGGCAGGCCGGCGACGTCGATCTGGGCGGGCAGGACGGCGGCGCGGTCGGCGATCTCTTGGTTGTCGGTGCCGGCGTCGCGGACCAGGCCGGCCACGTGGGCGTGCAGCACGGTGGCGCGCTGGTCGAGGGGCTCAAGGTACTGGCGGGCGAGGTCGATCTCCTCGCCGGCCCGGTCGGGGTCGGTGAACGCCGTGACCAGGGCCAGGCGGGTCTGCGCGATGGCCCGCTCACCGTGTGCGCCGTGCTGCTCGGCCTCCGCTCGCCCGTCCCGCAGGGCTTGTGCGGCCGCGGTGAAGTCTCCCTGCGGCCACAGGATGTCGCCCCGGACGCGGTGCCGGCGGCTCTTCCACGTCAGCGTGGAGGCGGCGGCCAGCGCGGCGGGAAAGTCACCGTGAATGCGGGCGAGGTTGGCGATGCCGCGCTGCGCCTGTGGGGCGAGGCGCCCGCCCTGGGTGGTGACGTGGCGCATGCCCTCGAGAGACGCGGTTGTCCTCCCGAGGTCCTTGTCGGCCTTGGCCCGGTAGTACACCGCGAGGTCGGTCAGCTCCTCGGACAGCAGGCCGCTGTCCAGGACGGCGCTCAGGCGGCGGGCGGTCTGCGCGCGGTGTTCGTGCTGGCGGCGGCTGATCGCGGTCAGCAGCTCGGCCAGGGCGTCGGCGGGCGTGTCCGCGGCCGGGCCGTCACCCTGTGCGGGGGCGGGTGGGGCGATGGGCTCCCACACCGAGTCGTCGATGTAGGCGTGGGCGGCGTCGGTGAGCCAGGTGAGGTCGTCCAGGTGGTGGTCTCGTGCGAGGCGCAGCCCTTGGCGCAGGCACGCGACGAGCCAGGCCCTGCCGGCTTCGGGGGAGTGGGTGCGCCACTGCCCGCCGAGCGCGGCCAGGGCCCGCTCTGCGGCCTGGTGCCAGTCGGCCGGCGTCCAGCGGTCCGCAGCGTGGGTGTCGTCGGTGCGCAGCGCGGTGCGGATGGCGCCGTGCAGGTGGTAGGGCCAGATCGCGTAGGGGTCTTCACTGATCATGGGCCGCTCCACGAGCCGGCGGGCGGCGGACCTCGCTGTGGTGCGCGTGGCTGGCCTGGTCCCGCTTCCGGGTCGTGATCCCGGTCTGGGACAAGACCCTGCCCACGATCACCGCCTGCCTCGATGCCACCTTGCGCAGGATCGGCGGAGTGCCCGCCTACGCGCTGACCGACAACGAGAAAACGGTCAGCACCGACCACATCGCCGGGATCGCGGTCCGCAACCCGGAGATCGTCGAGGTCGCCCGGCACTACGGCATGACCATCCGCACCTGCCTGCCAGCCGACCCGGAGACCAAGGGCGGCAGCGAGGCAACCGTGCGGATCGCCAAGGCCGACCTGGTCCCCAAGGACGTCAACCTCCTTGAGGAATACCGCAGTTTCGCCGTGCTGGAGGCGGCCTGCCGCAGCTTCTGCGAAGAGGTCAACAACCGCGTCCACCGCGAGACCCGCCGCCGACCGGTCGAGATGCTCGCCGAGGAACAGCAACGGCTGCACCCGCTGCCCAAACAGCCCTTCACCGTCGCGTTCGGCACCACCCGCCGGGTCAACTGGGACGCGACGATCTCGGTGGAGGCAGTGGGCTACTCAGTCCCGCACCCGCTGATCGACACCCGGGTCTGGGCCCGGTTCCACGGCGACGAGCTCATCGTCACCGCCGTCCAGGCCGACGGCACCGCCTCCGAAGTGGCCCGCCACCAGCGCGGCACCCCGGGCAGCCCGGTCATCGACGAGGCCCACTACCCCGAGCGCGAGAACAAGGAGGGCGACCGCACCCCGCGCGCCACCAGCGCCGACGAGGCCGCGTTCTTGATGATCGGACCCGGAGCCGCCGCCTGGCTGGTCGAGGCGGCCACCGCCGGCACCCGCAGGGTCAAGGCCAAGATGGCCGAAGCCGTTGCGCTGTCCAAGCTCTTCCCCGCCGCCCAGGTCGACCGGGCCCTGGGCACCGCCGCGGTCACCGGCCGCTTCGCCGAGAAGGACCTGCTGTCGATCCTCGACTACCAGGCCAGACACGGCATCCCCGAAGCAACCCGCGCGAGCGAGGCCCACAGCCTGCAGCCCGGCACCTCCGCCTGGGCCCGCTTCGGCCCCACCACCAGCAGCGACGCGACCGACGACGAACAGGACGACCTTCGATGACGACCCCGCTCCGCAGCGTCCCCGGCTCGGCAGGCGATCCCCTGAACGAGGCGATCGCGCTGACCCGTCGCTTGAAGCTGCCTCACATCCGTCGCGCGCTCGGCGACTTGATCCCCACCGCGAAGGCCCAGCGTTGGGACCCGGCCGAGGTCGTCCGTGTCCTGCTGGCCGAGGAGGCCGCCGGCCGCGACCGCGCCAACCTGCACACCCGCCGCAAGCGGGCCGGGTTCCCCGCCGGGAAGACGTTCGGCGACTGGGACGAGACGGCATCCTCCATACCCCGCGCCACCCAGGACGCCCTCAAGACCCTGGAATGGGTGAGGCGCCGGGAGAGCCTTTGCGTCTGCGGACCGCCCGTTATCTGGGGGTCAAGCGCTCGGTCCAGGCAATCGCCCTGGTGGTGACGTCGAAGACATAGATGTAAGGGGTTAGCCAGCATAAAGTCCCTGTCCTGCGACGGGGTCCTGTCCGTAGGATCTCGGCATGCCCGCTGACGAACGCGTGACCCGATCCTCGTTTCGCAAACCCCTCCAGTCGATCATGGTTCCCACGGCGATTGGCGTCCTGCCGGACCGGATCTGGTCGGATGAGGAGTGGGAGCGCATCCAACTCGGTTACCGGTCCCGGGGTATGGATGAGAAGTGGAACGTTGTCGTTGAGGGCGATGTCGTGTTCCTGCACCGGAGCTGGACCGGCTTTGGCGTCTTTGAAGCGACATTCGCACCTGTCGAGGGCGGTGGCTGGCGGATCGCCTCAGCCGTCGTGGAAGCTGGCCGCGGGGGCCTGCATGGGAACTCGACCGACTATGACTGTCTGATGCTGGAGCTGGTGCTCAGCGCAATAGTTCTCGGGGAGCCGGCGAGAGAGCTCCGGGAGAAGCTGGTGGAGTTGGCCCGCGAGAGGTCCGGGAATACGGATGTTGCCGCTGGGGCTGTGCAGCACAGTGCCTTGGGTCTGCGTTCGGGTTCGTAGGTTCGCTGCCCGCAGGTCAGCTGGGCTGGACCTGGCCAGGCAAGCCGCGGCGGTTGAGTTCGCGGCGGAGGTCGAGGTTCTCGCCGTGGGCCTGTTCCAGTGCGTCCCGTAGGGCCTGGATCTCCTGGCGGTGCTGCTTCTTGAGCCGGGTGATCTGGCTGGTCAGGGCGAGGATGAGGGTGCTCTCCGCGTCCGCCGGGATCGCCGGTGCGGGGAGGGGGCGGGCCTGGGCTCGCAGCTGTTCGATGCGTCCGCGCAGGTCGGGGTGGTTGTAGAGGAAGGCGTGGGAGACGCTGGCCTCGCGCTGGACGGCCTGGAAGGTGATCGCCTCGCCGCGCTTGATCAGCCGCCGAATGGCTTGCTCGGCGGCCTGGGTCTTGGCCTGCGACTTCGCCTTCGCGGCGGCGGTGAGGGTTTGCGTGCGCTTGGAGCGGGGGTCGGTCACGGCCGGGTCCTTCGGTGGCGGTCGAGGTCGAGAGTGAGAGCGACGGGTCCAGTGGGGCCGGTGCCGCAGCCGGCGCCCTGGACCGCGCGGCCGGGCTTGGCGCAGATCGTGTCCAGCAGCCTGGTGAGGGCCGCGTGCTCGGCCCGGCGCTGGAGGAGCCAGACGTTGTCCTCGGGCATCGGACGGCCGTGACGTTCCTGGAATGCGGTGGTGGCGCGGTCGATCAGCGCCGCTGTCTCGGCCAACTGCCGCTCCAGGGCGGGCTGGTGGGAGGCGTCGGTGACGAAGACCGAGCAGGTCAGGCAGGCGTTTCCCTTGTCGCAGGTCTGCAGGGGCGGCAGCAGGCACCAGCCGTGCGGGAGGAATCGGTCAGCGCGATTGAACAGGTGGAGGCTGTCGTGGTCGTCGTGGGAGAAGACGACGCGGGTGCCGTCGGCCCGCAGCTTGGCGGTGGCCAGGAACGCCTGCTCGGCGTGCTCCTGGCGGGCGGCTAATGGTGGAGTCGGGTATTGGAAGTGTCCGAATGCCTCAGGCCGCGCTCGCGACGAGAGAGAATCAACCGGTGACTCGACCCGTGAACCGCGACCGCTCCCTCGAGGAGCTTGAACGCGACCGCTGGCCAGCCCCTCCAGCTGACGCAACCCGTCTCGTCGCAGTCGCGCATGTCCTCCGGCGTCAGCCGATCGGCGAGCTGACCGTGGAGGACATGCGCTTGTTGATCCGACAGGACGTGGGATTGCGGTATCTCCTTCCGATAGCGCTGGAGCTTCTGCGGGAGAACCCGCTGACAGAGGGCGACTTGTACCCGGGTGATCTGCTCTCCGCAGTCCTCACCAGGGATCCAGCGGTCTGGAACGAGTCTGCCGGACTCCGGCACGAGCTTCGCGTGATCGTCTCGGAGCTGGTCGACGTGCCACCCGCCCTCCAGCGAGACATCGAACGGTTCCGGACTGCAAGTTGCTGTCACGGGCCAGCCGTCATGGGCGGCAGGGTTCTGTCCGTCGGTTCATGAGTCCCACTGGTCGCAGTACTCGATGTGGATCTCGCGCGCGTCGCCGAGAATGCCGTCGTTGGAGTGGAGCTCTGTGCAGAAGTACGGGTAGCTGGGATGGACGGGGACGTAGCTGGGACCGTTTCGGGCGACGTTGAGGAAGTGCCGGGCGGTTTCCCTGAACACCTTCGCGCTGCCGGTCATGAACAGGGTCTCGGCGTGGAGATGCTGGTGGAACAGGTCTCGGTTCTCCCGGTAGTGCCGTGCCTCGTGGTCAATCACGGCGTCGCCTGTACGTCCCGGATCGGGCAGCGCCACGGTCTGCGGACGACCCGGGCCGAGTCGCCCGCGCACCGCCTTCCATTGTGACGGCGCGAACTGGAGCGAGTGATGCAGCAGCACGAGATCAAGCTGACGCATGCCGCCTTCGGGCAGTTCGCGGGAGGGGGCTTGGTTGCCTCGCATCGGCAGGTGGACCAGTGAGCGCGGTGAAGAGGCAGCGAGCGTCCATAGACCGCCGATTCGCCGCGCGGCGTCTTGATCGAGATAGGCGTCCAGGTGCCGATCGTGGTCGGCGAGCACGGCGTGGATCAATGGCTGGGCTGGTCGGATGACTTTGAACTCCACGGCGCCGAGCCGTGCTTGGTGGATGGTGATGGGTAGCTTCATCGGTTCTCCGGGACACGGCGGCTGACGTCGGCGGCGTAGGCGGCCCAGTCGCCGGCGGATGCCTTCTGCCACTGGACGGCGACTTGGATGTGGATGCCGAGCATGCGGGCCAGGATCGCGGCCGGGACTTCCTCGGCGAGGGCGAACAGGGCCGTTGACCGGGCCTGGCCAGGTTGGATCCCCATGTTGATCAGCCGTTGGCCGAGACGAGCGGCGCTGATGTGCTGGCCTGGGCGTTGGCCGGGAAACAGCCAGGGCGTCTGGTCGGTATGTCCGATCACTGTGAAGGGGCGTCGCGTGGCGATCAGGTCGAGGACCAGTGCGGCGAGCGGTTCGGGCAGGACCGTCGGGGCGGTCCCCAGCCGGATTGCAACCCGGCCGGTCGCCTCGCTGACCTGGTCGACGGTGAGGGCGCTTATCGTGCTGAGCCGTTGGGCATAGAAGAGCAGGAGAAGTCCGGCGACCCGTCGGCGGTGGTCAGCGTTGCGTCGTGGAGGAGTCTGCGGGCGTCGTCCCAGCGGCCTTCGGAATCGTGAGGGCCGACCGGGCCCTGCCAACGCTCGGCGCCGAAGGTCAGCCCCTTTGCCAGCCGGTTCTTGGTCGCCCAGCGGATGAAGTGGCCGGTCTGGTCCCGGTAGCTGAGGTCCTCGCGTGCTTTCCACTGATCCAGGTCGGGCTGGGTGCAGGTGGTGAGGGTCAGACTTCTGCTGGTCAGCCAGTCCAGGAAGTTGACGGCGGCGGTGATGTGGCTGCGGACGTTAGCCATCTGCAGGTGGGTGGCATGGCCGGCGCCGACGCGTTGCCGCAGGCGTCGGAGGTGGTGCCAGACCGCGTAGCGGTGAAGCATCGCCCGTTCGTCGTGGTCGCCACGAGATGCGACGATCCGGGCAGTCCAGCGCTCGAGTTTGACGAGCCGCTCGTCGCGGTCAGGCAGCATGCCTCCGGCGACGAGGACGGCCCGCAGATGGTCGAGGGTCTTGCCGGCCGCGAGCTCGTCGAGGACGTCATGGGTCACCGCGCGCTGGTCGGCTGCAATCTCCTTCAGCAGCCCGGTGACGACCGGCCGCGACAGCCAGGCGACTGCGGTGACCGGCCGGTCGATTCCGATCAACGCCGCGTGCAGAGGGGCCAGTTCATGGCGAACGGACCCGTCGGGGCCGGCGAACACCTCGTCGGCGCGTTGCGCGAGAGTGCAGCGATGGCACGGCCGGTGCGCGCTCGTCTGCCAGGTGGTTTTGCAGACCGGGCATCGCTCCCAGAAATCGGGATCGGGATTGAGGCACTTCGCGCACAACGGCGCCTTGCGTGTACCGCCGCGGATCGAGGCGATGGTGTGGCAACCGCTGCAACGGGCCCACCATGATTGGCACCGGTCGCACCACGGTTCGCCGGTCGCGGCGGAGATCTCGCAGAGTGTCGATCGCCCGCAGATCCCGCACGTCGCGGCGGTGCGAGGCCGGCAATGATCGCACCACGGGCCGTCCGGGGTTCGGGCCGCGACGCGCCGTCGCCGCCCGCAGCCACGACAGTCTTCGAGGTTGATCGGATCGCTGCTGAGGCAGTTCGGACACAGCGGACGGCCCTCGGCATCGCGGGTCGCCGGTTCACGGACCGCTCCGCACCCGGCGCAGGGCACCGCCCGGTGGTGCGCGAAGCAGGTCCGGCAGATCCGCTGCCCGTCCAGCAGCTTCGACAGTGCCACGGTCCGACCGCAGCGCGGGCACGACGGTCGCGCGATGTTGCTGGCGCCCGCCGCGAGGAGTTCGTCGATGAAGCGCAGGACCGCCGGGGTGGGGGCGTCGCTGCCCGCGCCGGTCAGCAGCGACGGCTGGTTCACGATCGCCCAGGCCAGCCGACGTTGCCCGGCCGGGCGGACCGTCGCCCGACCCAGTGCAGCCCCGACGTCGGCCGGGTCCAGGCCCGGGGAGATCATGGTGACGGCTTCCGCCAGCAGCACCATCGGGTCGCCCTGGTCGTCGGGGCATTGTTCGCAGCGAGGCTGTCCGTGACGGTCGCGGGTGCTGACTCGCCGCTGGTCTCCGCAGGCGGCGCAGGTTTGGGCCGTATCGCGGCAGGGCGAGCAGAGCAGGTATCCACGCCGGCTGATCATGTAGGTCAGCGTTCGTCCGCATTCACCGCACCGTGGAGCGGCTATCGACGTTGCGCCGGCTGCCCGCAGCCCTCGCAGGAGCTGCCCGACCGACCACGCGACCGGTGGGCCACCGGTCGTCAGCACCTGTTGTCCGCGTACTCGTCGAAGTGCTCAGTCAGGTACAGCTGAACGTGCTCAGCTTGACGTCTGACCGGTCGCTCGGGTGTCGGATGGATCACCTAC
>NZ_JBVOOL010000047.1:0-33215 GCF_055664045.1 Kitasatospora sp. NPDC023385
GGGGCGTGCCGGTCGACTGGCAGGCGTTCTTCGAGGGCCGGGGCGGTCGTGTCACGGCGTTGCCCACGTACGCCTTCGACCACCAGCACTACTGGCGCGGCCGCCAGAGCGGCCCCGACCGCTCCACCACCGGACACCCGCTCCTCACCTCGGTGGTCGAGGACCCGGACACCGGCCGGGTCACGCTCACCGGGCGGCTCACCCGCGACCTGCCCCTCGACGGCGTCTGGCTCGAGCTGGCGTTGCGCGCCGCCGACGAGGTCGACTGCACCACCGTCGACACCCTCGTGGTCGACGCGACCGCGGCTCCGGACGGCGCCGACACCACCCACCTCCTGGTCGCCGTCGACCCGCCCGGCGCCGACGGTCGCCGCGCGGTACGCCTCCACGGGCGGGCCGGCGAGGACCGCGCCTGGACCCGCTACGCGCACGGCGTGCTCAGCCCCGCGGCCGGCCCCCTCCACGAGGTCGCCCCCGGCGCCGCAGCCCCCGGCGCCGCAGCCCCCGGCGCCGCAGCCCCCGGCGCCGCTGCCCCCGGCGCCGCTGCCCCCGGACCTGCTGCCCTCGCCGGCCCGGAAGTCGACGTGGCCGACGACGAGGCCGAGCGCTACGTCCTGCACCCCGCGCTGTCGGCCGCTGCGGCCGGGCCCCGGCCCGTACGCAGCTGGCACGGCGTACGGGTCCACCGCAGCGGCGTCGCAAGGATCCGGGTCGCGCCGGCCCCGGCGGGCGGCCCCGCGCTGGTGCTCGCCGACCCGGCCGGGCAGACCGTCGCCACCGTGGACGGGATCGTCCACGGCGAGCCGCCGTCGGCCCGCACCGCCGAGGACCTGTACCGCCTCACCTGGACGCCGGTGGTCCTGCCCGCCGCCGACGGTCCGGCCCCGCAGGCCGAACTCGTCACCGGCGGACAGGACTTGGCCCGCGTCCTGGACGTGGCGCAGCGGGCCCTCGCGGCCGGCTCCGACGGCCCGCCGCTGGTCGTGGTGACCCGGGGCGCGGTGTCGGTCGACGGGGAGGCGCCCTCGGACGCGGCCGCCGTCTGGGGCCTGGTGCGCTCCGCGCAGTCCGAGCACCCCGGCCGGTTCGTCCTCGTCGACGCCGACCCAGCCGACCCAGCCGACCCAGCCGACCCAGCCGACCCGGCCGACCCCTCCGGCCCCGCCGACCGAGCTGACCCCACCGATCCCGCCGCCCCCGCCACCCCGACCCTCCCGCCGGCCCTCCTGGCCGCGATCGTGGCCGCCGGCCTCCCGCAGGTCGCGGTGCGCGACGGCCGCGTCCTGGTGCCGAGGCTCGCCCCGGCCCCGGCGGCCGCCGGCACCGCCGGGTGGCCGTCCGACGGCACGGTGCTGGTCACCGGTGGCACCGGCGCGCTCGGTGCCGTGGTCGCCCGGCACCTGGCCGCCGCCCACGGGGTGCGGCACCTGGTGCTGACCAGCCGCAGCGGCCCGGGCGCGCCCGGTGCCGCCCGACTGGTCGACGAGCTGGCCGCGCTGGGCGCCCGCGCCGTGGTCGAGTCCTGTGACGTCGGCGACCGCGCGGCCCTGGCGGCACTGCTCGACCGGCTGCCGGCCGACCGGCCGCTGCGCGCCGTGGTGCACGCCGCCGGCACGCTCGACGACGGCGCGTTCACCGCGCTCGGCCCCCGGCGCCTGGAGACGGTGCTGCGCGCGAAGGCCGACGCCGCCCGCCATCTCGACGAGCTGACCCGGGGCCACGACCTGACGGCGTTCGTCCTGTTCTCCTCGGTCGCCGGCGTCTTCGGCGGCCCCGGGCAGGCCAACTACGCCGCCGCCAACGCGGCCCTGGACGGGCTGGCCCAGCGCCGCGCCGCGGCCGGCCTGCCCGCCGTCTCGGTGGCCTGGGGGCCGTGGGACCTCGACGGCGGGGGCATGGCCGCCTCGGCCGACCTGCGCCGGGTGGCCCGCGAGGGCTTCGGAGCGATCCCGGCCGCGCACGGCATGGCGCTGCTGGACACGGCCGTCGCGAGCGGCGCGCCCCTGCTGGTCGCCTGCCCGCTGGACCTGGACGTCGTACGGGCGCAGGCCCCGGTGCCGCACCTGCTGCGGGCGCTGGCCAAGCGGGGCGACCGCCGCCGGCCGGCGCAGGCCGGTGCCCGGGTGGTCCCGGCCGAGGACCTGGTCGCGCTGCCGGCCGCCGACCGGCAGGCCCGGGTGCTGGACCTGGTGCGCGCCCGGATCGCCGCCCTGCTGGGCCTCGACGGCCCGTCCGCCGTCCGGGTCGACGCGCCGCTGCCCGAGCTGGGCTTCGACTCGCTCACCTCCGTCCAGCTGCGCAACGGGCTCGACGCCGCCACCGGCCTGCGGCTGCCGCCCACCGTGGTCTTCGACCACCCCACCGCGCGGGCCCTCGCCGACCGGATCCTGCGGGAACTGCTGCCCGCCGCACCGGAGCACGCCGACGGCGCTGACCCCGCCGGGCCCCGCCTCGCCGGGGACGTGGTCCTGCCCGACGACATCCGGCCCGCCGCGACGGTCGTCCCGGTCGCCGAGGACCCGCGGGAGGTGCTGCTGACCGGCGCCACCGGCTTCGTGGGCGCGTTCCTGCTGCGCGAGCTGATGCGGGGGACGGACGCGGTGGTGCGCTGCCTGGTCCGCGGGGCGGACGCGGCCGACGCCCGGGAGCGGCTGACCGCGAACCTGCGCTGGTACGGGCTCCTGGACGAGGTCGACCCGGACCGGCTGGACGTACTGGCCGCAGACCTCGCCGCGCCGCTGCTGGGCCTCTCCCCGGAGGTGTTCGACGGCCTGGCCCGCTCGGTCGACCTGGTCGTCCACGGCGCCGCCCAGGTCAACTGGCTCCAGCCGTACGCGGCGCTGCGGGCGGCCAACGTCGGCGGGACGACGGAGCTGCTGCGGCTCGCGGCCCGGCACCGCACCGTCCCGCTGCACTACCTGTCCACCACCGGGGTGTTCGCGCGGCCGGTGACGGCCGGGGTGCCGCTGCGCCCGGACGACCCGACCGGGCCGCCCGAGGAACTGCGGACGGGCTACACCCGCAGCAAGTGGGTGGCCGAGCAGGTCGTCGGCCTGGCCCGGGAGCGCGGACTGCCGGTGACCGTCCACCGGGTCGACCTGGTCTCCGGCGACCAGCGCAGCGGCGCCTGCCAGACCCGGGACTTCGTCTGGCTGAGCGTCAAGGGCCTCCTCCAGGCCGGCGCCTACCCGGCCGGCCTCGGCGGCGGCTTCCAACTCGTGCCGGTGGACTACGTCAGCGCCGCCGTGGTCGCCCTCACCCGCCGCCCGGACGCGGCGGGCCGCACCTTCCACCTGTCCGGCCGCGCCCCGGTGACCTTCGCCGAGATCGTCGGCCACCTGCGCTCGTTCGGCCGCGACCTGGCCGAACTGGACCCGGCGGCTTGGCGCGAGAAGGTCACCGCCGACCCCGACAACGCGCTCCTGCCGCTGCTGGAGTCCTTCGAAGCGGTCTCCGGCGCCCGGGCCACCGACGTGTACCTCCCGATCGACAGCTCGCTGACCGACGCGGCGCTCGCGGAGACCGGCATCGTCCGGCCCGCGCCGACCCGGGAGCTGTTCCGCACCTACCACGACTTCTTCACCCGGACCGGCTACTTCCCGCAGTGACGCGGTGAACCAGGCCCACGTCCCGCAGCAGCACGGCAAGGAAAGAGGACTGACATGCCCATCTCCGGCGACAGGCGCACGAGCCTGCCCGAAGTACTGCTCGACGGCCACGGGCTCGCCCTGGAGGACATCGTCTCCATCGCCCGGGATCCGGACGGCCGGACCGTCGCCCTGGCCGCCGGAGCGGCGGAGGCGATCGCCGCCTCCAACGCGCTCAAGCACCGGCTGCTCGACTCCGGCACCCCGATCTACGGGGTGACCTCCGGCTTCGGCGACAGCAGCACCCGGCACGTCTCCAAGCGCAAGACCGCGCTGCTCCAGCAGAACCTGATCCGCTTCCTGTCCTCGGGCAGCGGCCCGCAGGCCCGCGCCGACGTCGTGCGCGCCACACTGACGGTCCGGGCCAACTGCCTGGCGCGCGGCGTCTCCGGGGTGCGACCGGAGCTGGTCGCGGCGCTGATCGACCTGCTGAACGCGGACATCCTGCCGCAGATCCCGGAGCGCGGCTCGGTCGGCGCCAGCGGCGACCTGGTGCCGCTGAGCTACCTCGCCGCCGCGCTCACCGGCCAGGGCACGGTCACCCACCAGGGCCGCTCCAAACCGGCCGCCGAGGCCCTCGCGGACTGCGGCCTGACGCCGTTCACGCTGGAGGCCAAGGAGGGGCTGGCCCTCGTCAACGGCACCTCGTTCATGTCCGGCTTCGCCGTCCTCGCCCTCTCCGACGCCCGGGAGCTGGCCCACGCGGCCGACCTGTGCACCGCGCTCACCAGCCAGGTCCTGCTCGGCAACCCGGCCCACTTCGCCCCCTTCCTGTTCGAGGCGAAGCCGTACCCGGGCATGGTGGACAGCGCCGCGACCATCCGGGCGTTCCTCGGCGACGGCGCCGGCACCGACCTGGGCACCCTCCACCCCGACGCCGACTTCGCCGAACTGGAACGGCCCGTCCAGGACCGCTACTCGGTACGGTGCGCGCCGCACGTCACCGGCGTCCTGCGGGACACCGCCGACTGGGCCCACCGGCTGCTCGCCGTCGAGGTCAACTCGGCCAACGACAACCCGCTGTTCGACGTCGCCACCGGCACGGTCGGCAGCGGCGGCAACTTCTACGGCGGCCACGTCGCCCAGGCGATGGACGCCCTCAAGACGGCGGTGGCCGGCGTCGGCGACCTGCTGGACCGGCAACTGGCCCTGGTCGTCGACGAGAAGTTCAACAACGGCCTGACCCCGAACCTGATACCGCTGGTCGGACCGGAGGACTTCGAAGCCGGGCTCTTCCACGGCTTCAAGGGCATGCAGATCACCGCTTCGGCGCTGACCGCCGAAGCGCTCAAGTGGACCATGCCCGCGGCGTCGTTCTCCCGCTCGACCGAGGCGCACAACCAGGACAAGGTCAGCATGGGCACCATCGCGGCCCGCGACGCCCGCTCGGTGGTCGAACTGGTCCAGCGGATCGCGGCCATCCACCTCATCGCGCTGTGCCAGGCGGCCGACCTGCGCGGCCTCGACGAACTCAGCCCGCCGACCCGGGCCGCGCACGACGCGGTGCGCGAGGTCTGCGCGTTCCTGGACGGCGACCGGCCGCTGGACACCGACATCGAACGGGTGGCCGAGCTGATCCACTCGGGCGCCCTGCGCGGCGTCGTCGAACCGCACACCCGGAAGGCCGAGCGGACCGGGGCGGACCGGTGAGCCCGCAGGTGGCCGCCCACGCCCGGGTGATCGGCCGGCAACGGGCCGACGGCAGCTGGCTGCTGCGCGTCGCCGAGCCGCTGGGGGAACACCCGCCGACCCTCGCCGACACGCTGCTGGACTGGGCGGCCCGCCGCCCCGACGCGGTGCTGGCCGCGGAACGGGACGGCGACGGCTGGCGGACCCTGACCTACGCCCCGGCGGCGGAGGCCGCCACGGCACTGGGCCAGGCCTACCTGGACCGGGACCTCGGCCCCCGGCGGCCGGTGCTGCTGCTCTCCGGAAACTCCCTGGACCACCTGCTGCTCACCCTCGCCGGCTACCTCACCGGGGTGCCGGTGGTGCCGGTGAGCGCGGCGTACTCGCTGCGCAGCACCGACCACGGCCGACTGCGGGCGATCGCCGAACTCGTCCGCCCGGGGCTGGTGTTCGCCGAGGACGGCGAACGCTACCGCGCGGCCCTGGCCGCCGTCACCGCCCTGCACACCGTCGCCAACGGCGGTACGCCCGCCCCGGTCCAGGCGCCCGCGACCGTGGTCTCCCGCCGCCCCGGCCCGGCGGACCTGACCGTGGCGGCGCTGCGCGCCACGCCGGTCACCCCGGCCGTGCGGCGGGCCCACGAGGCCCTGACCCCGGACTCGGTGGCGAAGATCCTCTTCACCTCGGGATCGACCGGCACCCCCAAGGGCGTGCTCAACACCCACCGGATGCTCTGCGCCAACCAGCAGATGATCCGGCAGATCTGGCCCTTCGTCGCCACCGAGCCGCCGGTGCTCACCGACTGGCTGCCGTGGAGCCACACCTTCGGCGGCAACCACAACCTGCACCTGGCCCTGTGCAACGGCGGCACCCTGTACATCGACGACGGCTCACCGCTGCCCGGCGGCTTCGACCGCACCGTCGAGGCGCTGCGCCAGGTGCCGCCCAGCATCTGCGTCAACGTGCCGGCCGGCTACGCCCTGCTCGCCGAGCGGCTGGAGAACGACCCGCCGCTGGCCGAGCGGGTCCTGTCACGGGCCCGGCTCCTCGTCTACGCCGGCGCCGACCTGCCGGACGCCCTGCGGGAGCGGCTGCGCGCGCTGGCCCGCAAGGCGACCGGCCGGGAGGTCGAGCTGGTGTCGTCCTGGGGCGCGACGGAGACCGGGCCGGCCGCCACCTCGACGTACGGCGGCGTCCGCGAGGGCATCGGCATCCCGCTGCCGGGCGTCGAACTGAAGCTGGTGCCGGTCGGCGGCTGCGTCGAACTGCGGGTACGGGGAGCCTCGTTGACCCCCGGCTACCTGGGCGCCGACCTCGGCGGCGAGCTCGACGAGGAGGGGTACTACCGCACCGGCGACGCCGCCCGGCTGCTCGACCTGGGCGGCGATCCGAGCCGAGGGCTGCGGTTCGACGGCCGGACCGCCGAGAACTTCAAGATCACCAACGGCACCTGGGTGCTGGCCGGCCGGCTGCGCAACGCGCTGCTGTCGGCCGCCGGCGTACTGTCCGACGTCGTGCTGACCGGCGGCGGCCGACCCTACGTGGCGGCGATCGGCTGGCTGTCGCTGGGCCGCGCCAACGACCTGCTCGGCACCCGCGCGACCGACGCGGCCGAACTGCTCCGCCACGAGGAGCTGCACCGCCACCTGGCCGGGGCGCTGGCCACGCTGAACGCCGGCGCGGGCGCCGCCTCCCGGGTCGAACGGCTGGTGCTGGTCGCCGAACCGCCCAGCCTGGACGGCGGCGAGCTCACCGACAAGGGCTACCTCAACCAGCGGGTGGTGGTCGACCGGCGCGGCGCGGCCGTCGAGCTGCTCTACGCCGACGAGCCCGAGCCGGGGCGGGTGATCGTCGCCCGGTACTGACCCCGCCGCGTCCACCCGCCTGCCGCCTGCCGCCTGCCGCCTGCCGCCTGCCGCCTGCCGCCTGCCGAGCGCGCCCGCCTGCCTCGTTCGCCCGCGACCGGCGACGGGCCGCCGGGCGGGCCCCGCTCAGGTGCCCAGCCGCCGCAGCGCGGCCCGCAGCCGCAGCAGCTCGGGTGCCACCGGGCGCGGCCCGTCCGGGATCCGCGCGTGCCCGGTCCAGCCCGCCACCGCGGCCCGCTTCGCGATCCGCCGGCCCTGCGGGAGCCGCGCGTACGCCACCTCGCCCAGCAGCGGCTGCCGGAACGCGAAGCGGCTGGTGCCGTCGGTGTCCGCCGGCGCCGGCGCCAGGATGCCGATCCGGGCGAGCGTGTCCAGCGCCCCGCTCACGTCGTCCGTCCGCTCCCGCCGCAGGGCCGCCACCGCGTCCGGCCGGATGCCGCCCCCGAGTACCGCGGCGTCCTGGAGCACCGCCTTGAGGTTCGCGGGCAAGGCGTCCAGGCGGGCCGCCAGCACCCGGCGCACCGCCGACGGCACCTCCCCCAGGGCGCCGTGCCGGGGCGTCGGCTCGGCGCCGAGCCGACGCAGGGCCAGCCGGAGGAACTCCGTCACGAACAGCGGGTTCCCGTCGGCCAGCGCGGTCACCGACTCGACCAGCTCGCACACCAGCCCCGGCGCCACGTCCTGGCGGCGCGCCGCGATGACGGTCCGCGCCAGCCGGGCGACGGCGGTGTCGGACAGGGGCGCCAGCTCGACGGTGGTGAGCGCTCCCACGGCCCCCCGCCAACCGGGCCGCCGCGCGAACAGTTCCGGACGCGCCGTGGCGACCACCATCAGCCGGGACCGGCCGGGCGAGGCGAGCAGCAGGTCGACGGCGTCGAGCAGGGACTCGTCCGCCGAGTGCAGGTCGTCCACCACCAGCACCACCGGCCGTTCGACGGCCAGCCGCTCCAGCAGGGTGTGCCAGGCGGCGGTCACCTCGTCCGGCCCGGCGCTCCGCTCGTGGTCCGGCACGTGCCCGAGCGGGACCACCAGGCGCTCGAACAGCCACCGTGCCTCGGCGGGGTCCGCCGCGACCCGGGTGACCGTCTCCCAGAGCCGGGTCCGCGCGGTCTCCGGCGGGTCGTCCGGCCGGATGCCGCAGCCCGCCGAGAGGTCCTCGGCCACGAACCGCAGGGGGCTGTCGTCGACGGCGCACGGCACGACGTGCGCCAGCAGCGGCCGCGCCGCCGCACCCGGCCGCGCCGCCAGGCGCTCGAACTCGTCGATCATGGCGCTCTTGCCCAGCCCGGCCTCGCCCACCACGAGCACCACGCGCGGACCGGCCGGGTCGGCCGGGTCGGCGTCGAGCAGGCCCGTCAGGGCCCCGACCGCCTCGGACCGCTCCAGCGCGGGGAACCCCTCGTCGCGCACGCCGTTGGGCCGCAGTCCGGTGACCGTCCAGTACGCCGAGTGGACGGAGGCCCGCCGGTAGTCGATCCAGTTGTCGGTCTGCTCCCGGGCCGACTCGCTGACCCAGATCTCGTCGCGCGGCACCAGCGGCAGCAGGGACAGCGGCCGGTCCAGGGTCGCGCCGGTCACCGAGGGTGAACCGGGCGCGCCCGGGATGAACCGGACCAGCGCCTCACCGGTGTCGATCGCGGCCCGCAGCCCCAGCCGGTCGGTGGCCGACCGCTCGGAGCGCACCCGGTGCCGTACCGCGAGCGCCATCAGCACAGCCCGCATCGCCTCGTTGCTGCGGATCCGCCGGGCGCCGAAGACCACGAGCCAGGAGGAGCCGATCCGCGCCGCGACGGTGCCGCCGAACCGCTGCGCCGCGGACCGCACGATCCCGTCCAGCGCGGTCATCACCGCGTCCAGGTGCTCCGGGTCGCCGGCCGGGTGCTCGGCGGGCACCGAGGCGTTGATCAGTGCGACGGTGACCTCCCGGCGCTCCTGCACCGGGTCCGCGCCCTCGGGGGCCGTGTCCGCCTGTACCGCCTGCGCTGCCTGCACCGCCTGCACCGCCTGCACCGCCTGCACCGCCTGCACCGCCTGCACCGCCTGCACCGCCTGTACCGCCGGCACCGGCGCCCCGGGCGGCACCGGTGCGGGCGGGCCCCCGGCCGGCGGCGTGCAGGTGAGCCGGGCGGTGCCGGGCAGCGGCGTGTACTGCAGCGTCGGGTCGTCGGTGAGGATGGCCTGCTGGACGCTCTGCAGGTCCCGCCCGGGGTCCAGCCCCAGCTCCTCCGCCAGGTGGGACCGGACCGAGCGGTAGACGCCGAGCGCGTCGGACGGCCGCCCGCCGCGGTGCAGAGCCAGCATCAGCTGCCCGGCGAGCCGTTCCCGGCGCGGGTGCGCCCGGCTCAGCTCCTGGAGCTCCGGCAGCACCGCCAGGTGCCGGCCCAGGGCGAGTTCGGCGTCGAAGTGCTCCTCCAGTACGTCCAGCCGTGCGGTCGCGACCGCCGTCAGCTCGGACCACGCCAGCCCCACGCCCGCCTCGGCGAGGTCGCAGAGCGCCGGTCCGCGCCACAGGTCCAGGGCCTCGCGCCAGCACTGGGAGGCCGCCGCCACCGCGCCGTCGCGCATCCGGGCCCGGCCCGCCGCCACCAGCTCCTGGAAGTGGTGCAGGTCGATCGCGCGCGGCTCGACCTCCAGGACGTAGCCGGGGGCGCGGGAGCGCAGCACCGGCGTGCCGGGGTCGGGGTGCCGGGCGTCGGCCCCGAGCAGGCTCCGCAGCTGCCACACGGCGTTCTGCACCATCTTGCGGGCCGAGGACGGCGTCGGGCCGTCCCACAGTGCGGAGACCAGCCGGCTGGTGGCGGTCACCCGGTTGTGCCGCAGCAGGAGGTAGCCGAGCACCGCCCGCTGGTTGAGTCCGTTGAGGGGCTGCGGGGCGTCGTGCCGCAGGACCTCCAGCGGCCCCAGCACGTTGAACCGCAGCTCGTGGGGGTAGCCGCCGGGCGTCATGCTGCCAGCCGCAGGGCCGCGTCCGCCTCGTCCAGCTCCGGCGCGTGGCTGAGGACGGCCTGTTCCAGGGCGCGGGAGCGCGGGCTGGGGGCCGGGCGGCCCCGCTCCGCCAGGGCGGACCTGACGCGGCGGTAGACGTCCAGGGCGTCCGCCTGGCGTCCGCTGCGGTACAGCGCGACCATCTGCAGCCGGCAGAGCCGCTCACGGGTCGGCTTGGCCGTGGTGGCGGCGCCCAGCTCGGCGACCACCTCGCGGTGGCGTCCCAGCATCAGGTCGGCCACCACCCGGTCCTCCAGGGCGCTCCAGCGCGCCTCGCGCAGGGCCGTCAGCTCGGGCCAGTCGACGCCCGCCTCGACGAGGTCGGCGAGGGCGTCCCCGCGCCACAGCGCCAGCGACTCCCGCAGCGCGGCGGAGGCGTCCTCCCAGGAGCGGTCGGCGAGCGCCCGCGAGGCGCGGTTCACCAGCTCCCGGTGCCGGCCGTAGTCGAGTTGCTCCGGCGCGAGGTGGAGCACGTAGCCCCGGGGCTCGGTGCGCAGGTCGAGCCGGGCGCCGTCGTGGGGCTCGCGCCCCGCCCGTATGCGCCGCAGTCCGGACACGGCGTTCTGCACGATCTTCCGGGCCGTGGTGGGCTCGTCCGTCCCCCACAGGGCGGAGACCAGCCGTGCCGCGCTGACCGGAGTGTTGGCGTGCAGCACCAGGAATGCCAGGGCGGTGCGCTGCCGGATCCCGCCGAGCGCCACGTTTTCACCCTTGTGGGCCGCGCTGAGCGGTCCGAGAACACTGAATTGCACGGAACTTCCCGTTCTGGTCGACCTGCAATTGCCGGAGAGCGCCGCGCGATCCGTGCAGGATGGATTCGTTGCACCTGATCGTGACGTCACCTCAGGGAACGGCCGAGGGGAAGCGGGTTCACGGAGGGGAGGTCGGTGTTAGTTACTCCGAAGTAGCAATATGTGTCTTTCTTGTGCCCATGACCTGGTCAAACAGTCGGGCCGTCGAGCTCTCACCAGTCGGATCGTAAGGGAAGGAAGGGCCTACGGAACAGGATTGACTTGAAATCAGCCCTCGGCCGGATATTTTGCGTCGTCATCGGCCCGGGCGGATTGAATGCTTCCTTCTCGTGGTCGCGGTGCAACACAATGGCCGGGACACCCGGCCGACATGCTGCGGCAACAATTATTCCGGTTTCACGTGCCGTTTGCGGATGGCTCGATAGGCGCGCTCCGTCCGGGCCCGAACCGGTACGTGGCGGGTGGTCGCCACCGCCGCCCGGCCCCCGTCCCCGGCGACGCACGGCTACGCAGGCCGGAGGTCATCCGGCCTGCGTAGCCGCGGAGGGGTCACGCCACGGGCGTGAGTTCGCGTCGGTCCTCGCCGAAGTCGCCGGCGGCGACGTCAGCCCTCCTGTCCTGCGACGGCCTTGGCGTCGATCTCGGCGATCAGGCCCTCGATCAGGCCCCTGATCTCGTCGCGGATCGGGCGCACGGCCTCCACGCCCTGGCCCGCCGGGTCGTCCAGCTTCCAGTCCAGGTACTTCCTGCCGGGGAAGTACGGGCACGCGTCGCCGCAGCCCATGGTGATGACGTAGTCCGACGCCTGGACCGCCTCGGTCGAGAGCACCTTGGGCTTCTGGTCGGAGATGTCGATGCCGAGCTCGGCCATCGCGGCGACGGCCGACGGGTTGACCCGGTCGCCGGGAGTGGAGCCCGCCGAGCGGACCTCGACGCGGTCGCCGGCGAGGTGCCGCAGGAAGCCGGCGGCCATCTGCGAGCGGCCCGCGTTGTGGATGCAGACGAACAGGACGGACGCGGCGGGGGAGGTGGTCATCTCGCTCTTCCTCACGAAGGGGTGCTGCGCCGGGGCTGCTGCGCCGCAGGCTGTTCGCGCTGGTGTTTCGCGGCACGGGCTTGGAACTGCCGCCGACATCGACTAACGTATCACCGCATGGTGATGTCAGTCGACAGTGACGTGAATGGCGCAGTAGACCTGCTGAAGGCCGTGGCCGACCCGCTGAGGATGCGGATCCTCGTGCTGCTCGCCCGCGAGGCCCTGTGCACCACCCACCTCGTCGAGGAGACCGGCGCCAGACAGACGAACCTGTCCAACCACCTCAAGATCCTCCGCGAGGCCGGCGTCGTCGACACCGAGCCCTGCGGCCGCTTCACCTACTACAAGCTCCGCCCCGAAGCCCTGGACACCCTGGCCGGCCTCCTGGGCGACCTCGCCTCCACCGCCCGCGCCACCGCGTGTGCCGACACGAAAAGGGCCTGCCCGTGACCGCGACGAAGACCATCCCCGCCCCGGACACCGCCGGGGCGGGCCTGGTGGGCAAGCTCTCCTTCCTGGACCGCTTCCTCGCGGTGTGGATCCTGCTCGCCATGGGCCTCGGCATCGGTCTCGGCCGCCTGGTCCCCGGTCTGAACGACGCCCTCGCCAAGGTCGAGGTCGGCGGCGTCTCGCTCCCCATCGCCGTCGGCCTGCTGGTCATGATGTACCCGGTGCTCGCGAAGGTCCGCTACGACCGCCTGCACACCGTCACCGGCGACAAGAGGCTGATGGTCTCGTCCCTGGTGGTCAACTGGGTGCTCGGCCCCGCGGTGATGTTCGCGCTCGCGTGGATCTTCCTGCCGGACCTGCCCGAGTACCGCACCGGTCTGATCATCGTCGGCCTGGCCCGCTGCATCGCCATGGTCATCATCTGGAACGACCTGGCCTGCGGTGACCGTGAAGCCGCCGCCGTGCTGGTCGCCCTGAACTCCGTCTTCCAGGTGATCGCGTTCGGCCTGCTCGGCTGGTTCTACCTCGACATCCTGCCCGGCTGGCTCGGCCTGCAGCAGGACGACCTGCACTTCTCCGTCGCCAAGATCGTCGTCAACGTCCTGATCTTCCTCGGCATCCCGCTGCTGGCCGGCTCCCTGACCCGCCGCTTCGGCGAGCAGAAGCTGGGCCGCGGACGCTACGAGACCAGTTTCCTGCCGAAGATCGGCCCCTGGGCGCTGTACGGCCTGCTGTTCACGATCGTGATCCTCTTCGCCCTCCAGGGGAAGACCATCACCGACCGGCCCGGCGACGTCGCCCGGATCGCGCTGCCGCTGCTCGCCTACTTCGCGATCATGTGGTTCGGCACCTTCGCCCTCGGCAAGGGCGTCGGCCTCGCCTACGACCGCACCGCCACCCTGGCGTTCACCGCGGCGGGCAACAACTTCGAGCTGGCCATCGCGGTCGCCATCGCCACCTTCGGCGTCACCTCCGGCCAGGCCCTGTCCGGTGTCGTCGGCCCGCTCATCGAGGTGCCCGTCCTGATCGCCCTGGTCCACGTCTCGCTGGCCTGGCGCAGGAAGTTCACCGCCACGGCCACCCCGGCCGTGAAGAGCACGAGGTGAACTGCCCCAGCCGCACACCGGAGTTCGTGCCCGCGCCCACTGCCGGCATCCGTCGGCAGCACGGCTCGGGCCCCTGCCCCGCCCGCGCGCCGTACCGCCCGGCGCACCAACCTCGCCGCCTCCACCGTCGCCGGCATCCTGTGGACCACCGTCTCCCCGTCCGCCGCCTTCACCTACCTCACGGCCTGGATGCTCCTCGCCCTCGCCGGGCTGCTGGCCGCCGCCCGCCGCTGACCGGCAGTCAGCCGACGACCGGTGGTCAGCCGACGACCGGACTGCGGCGCTCCACCAGCAGCACGTCCCGCCAGACGCCGCGGTGGCGACCGATGCGCTCACGGGTGCCGATCACGCGGAAGCCGTGCCGTCGGTGCAGCGCGAGGCTCGCGGTGTTCTGCGGGAAGATCCCGGACTGGATCGTCCAGATCCCGGCTGCCTCGGTCGACGCGATCAGCGCCCCGAGCAGCCGCCCGGCGACGCCCCGGCCGCGCGCGTGGGGGTGGACGTAGACGGAGTGCTCGACGACCCCGGCGTACGCACAGCGGTCGGAGACCCGGGACGCGGCCACCCACCCCAGCACCCGGCCCTCGCGGTCAAGGGCGACGTACCGGTGCCCGGGCAGCCTGGCCGCGTCGAACGCCTCCCAGGCCGGGGCCTCGGTCTCGAAGGTGGCGTCCCCCTCGTCGATCCCGGCCTGGTAGACGGCGAGCACCTGCTCAGCGTGCTCGGGCGCCATTGCGGCGAGGGTGAGGTCACCGGGCAGAGTTGCCATTCGCCATCTCCTTCACGGTCGTCCTGGTCGTCCTGGTCACGCTGGTTGTGTTGGTCACGCTGGTCACGCCGGTCCTGCTGGTCGCCGAGGATCGCGCGGACGGCTGCCGGAAAGGCGCTCAGGCAGGCGCAGTTGACCGTCGAGCACGCCGACGGATCCGAGGAGCGCATCCTCGCCCGCGCGGTGGTCGACGCCTCCGGCACCTGGTCGACCCCCAACCCGCTCGGCGCCGACGGCCTGCCCGCCCTCGGCGAGCGCGCCGCGAACGGCCGCATCTCCTACCGCATCCCCGACCTGCGCGACCCTGCCGTCCGCGCACGGTTCGCCGGCCGGCGAACCGCCGTCGTCGGTACCGGCGCTTCCGCCTTCACGGCGCTGGCCTACCTGGCCGACCTGGCGAAGGACGAGCCCGGCACCCACACCGTGTGGGTGCTCCGCCGCGGCCTCACCGGCTCCACGTACGGCGGTGGCGAGGCCGACCAGCTGCCCGCCCGCGGCGCACTCGGCCTGCGCGCGAAGAAGGCCGTCGAGGACGGCCACGCCTCCGCCCTCACCGGCTTCCGCACCGCCGCCGTCGAGACCGCGGGCGGCCAACTCGTGCTGGTGGGGGAGGACGGGCGCCGCAGCGAGCCGGTCGACCAGGTCGTCGTCCTCACCGGCCTGCGCCCCGACCTCTCCTTCCTGTCCGAGGTCCGGCTCGGCCTCGACGAGCGCCTCCAGGCCCCCGTCGCCCTGGCCCCGCTGATCGACCCCAACCAGCACTCCTGCGGCACCGTCTACCCGCACGGCGCCGCTGAGCTCTCCCACCCGGAGAAGGACGTCCATCTCGTCGGCATGAAGAGCTACGGCCGGGCGCCGATGTTCCTCGCCATGACCGGCTACGAGCAGGTCCGCTCCGTCGCCGCCGCCCTCGCCGGCGACCACGACGCCGCCGCCCGCGTCGAACTCACCCTCCCGGAGACCGGCGTCTGCGGCGGCGCCGGCCTCTTCGACCAGTCCGACGCCGACCAGCCCGACGCCGAGCGGGCCGGCGGCAGTGGCTGCTGCTCGGTGCCGGCCGCGCCACAGCTGGTCACCCTCGGTGCGGCCCCGCAGGGATCGTCCTGCTCCACCGCCGGCGGCGGCTGCTGACCAGCACTCGACGGCCAGGACGTTGCTGCAGCGCGGGGTGGGGAGGCGCCGCGAAACGGCGTGTCGCAGTGGCATCGTGACTAACAGTGACGCCGTCCGCCTGAAGTGCGTTACCGACCGGAGCGGCCCTGCTCCACCGTGCCGCCGGTCGCACCCCCCGCGAGACGTACGGGCACCATCACGGACTCGGCACGCCCTGGACGGCCGGTTCAAGCGGTCCCTGCTGTTCGCGCCGGACGCCCCCCACCACCGGCTGTTCACCCCGCTGGAAGCCACCACCCTCGCCTTCGGCGCCGGCCAGCACTTCTGCCCCGGAGCCGCCCTGGCCCGCCTCCAGGCGCAGGTCGCCCTCCACCGGCTCGCCGCCCGCCTGCCCACCCTCAGCCTCACCACACCCCCCACCGAACTCGCCTGGCAGCAGGGCACCACCACCCGCAGCCCCCTGCACCTGCCCGCCACCTGGTAGCACTCACGGGCCGACCACTGCTCGACCGGCAGGCCAACCGACCCCCTACGCCCCGGCCTGCTGGTAGAGCGTCACCAGGAGGCCGTACACCGGCTCGCCCTCCGCATCCTCCTCCGTCTCGTCGACCAGCCCCTTCAGCGCCTCCGCGAGCCGCGCTGCCTTGGCCGGGCTGAGCCGCAGGTGGCGCAGTGTCAGGAGGTGGTCGGCGGGCGAGCGTTCCAACTCCTGGGCGACGGCGCCGAACAGCGCCGCCGTGCCCTCGGCCTGCGGTTCGGCGACGTGGAGTCGCTCGGCGGTCCGCCGGTAGTACTTCTCGGTGCCGCCGCGCACCCGTCGCGTTCCCGCGTCCTGGACCAGCCCTGCCTCGCACAGCACCCTGAGGTGGTGGGAGACGCTGCCCTTGTTCACTCCCAGCTGCGCGGCGAGCCGGCTGATCGTCGACGGCCGGCTGCCCAGGGCGAAGAGCAGGCGCTGGCGCAAGGGGTGGGCGAGTGCGGTGTGCTGCAGGGGCGTGCTGATCTGCTGGACGTCTTCGTCTGGTTGGTGGCTCACCAGATCAAGCGTTAAGTACGGTTGACGCTTTGGCAAGCCGCTGGTCTACTCCCTCCCATGACCTCCACCACCATGCCACCCGCGTTGGACGCCGTCGCCGTCGTCGAGTCGATAGCCGACCTGGTCCGCGAGAACTACGTCTTCCCCGACGCCGCCCGGCAACTGGCGGCCCTGCTGCGGCGCCGGAGTGCCGAGGGCGCCTACCGGGCCGACTCCGCCCAGGAGTTGGCCGAAGCGGTCACCGCGGACCTGCGGTCCGTCAACGGCGACCTGCACCTGGCTCTCAAGTACCACGCCGTGCCGGTGCCGCCTGAGCAGGGCTCGGCGGCACTCGCCGCGATGCGGCGGGAATTCGACGCCTCCCTGGGCGGAGTCCCGCGCGTGGAACTCCTCGACGGCGGCGTCGCGGTCCTGGAGATCGCACCCAAGATGTTCCCGCTGGACTGGGCGGCGCAGCCGCTCACCGCGGCCCTCTCCCTGGTGGCACCCGCCCGCGCCCTCATCCTCGACCTGCGCCGCAACACCGGCGGCGATCCGGACACGGTCGCCTTCACCTGCGGCTACCTGCTCGACGGCCGCACCCACCTCAACACCATGCTGTCGCGGCAGGGAGAGGTGGCCGAGCAGTCCTGGACGCCCCCGTTCGTCCCGGGCGCCCGCTTCGGCAGCAGCAAGCCGCTCTACGTGCTGACGAGCGGAAACACCTTCTCGGCGGCCGAGGAACTCGCCTACGACCTGCAGCAGCTCGGCCGCGCCGAGGTCGTCGGGGAGGCCACCCGCGGCGGCGCGCACCCGCGCGACGGCTGGACGGTGCACCCGCACCTGGAGCTCAGCGTGCCCATCGCCCGCGCCGTCAACCCGGTCTCGGGCACCAACTGGGAGGGCACCGGCGTCCGGCCCGATGTGCCGTGCGACGCCGAGTCGGCGCTCGACCGCGCGCTGACCCTGGCCGCGGCGCGCTTGACCTAGGACTCCAGGGAGAGCCGCTGATCCGCGAATGCGACCGCGAGGACACCGCGCGGCCCCCGGCACCACGGCGTCCTTCCCATCAGCGCCCTGATCGGCGGGAGCGATAGACCTGTACTGACGGGGTCTCATCCAGATATGTCCGGTGATCTGTGCGCTGAGCCGGGGGGCTTACGTACGCTCCGGGCATGAGTGAACGCGTCGGCTACGCCCGCTAACCAGGCATGAGACGTGTTCGTCGGTTCGATGTCCGTGAATCGCACGGCACTTGTAGACGCGCGTCGGTAGTGCTGTCAGTTGCTGCGTCTCACCCGTGAACTGCTGCCCGGCTTCCGAACGCACCCGGCAGCGACACATACCGGGCGGAGCGAGGTCTCGGTGCCCGCCTCGTCGGCGACACCGATCCTGAGCTAACCAGCACAAGCACGGGAGCCGTGTCCGACTTGCGAGGCGGAGCTGTTGTCGGTCGGAGATGGCAGGATGGGGCCAGCAGAAGCAGTGCCGATGAGCAAGGTAGCCGGGGGGCGCCAGTGCGTGAGGTTGTCTACTTGTCCGAGGGCAAGCTGCACGAGTTCCTGCCGGAGCCACGCCGCGCTCTCCCCGCCGTCAAGCTGCACGCCGGCGTATCCCTCGCCGGGATCAACGTGGAGAAGCCCGCGTTGGACAGCGCTCAGGATCTGCGGCGCCACCTCAAGCGGGTGGAGAAGGAGATGGCGCGCCACACGCCCTGGCACACGGAGCTCGAGCCCACTCCGGGCCGCTGGGTCAGATTCAAGGCTCCGCTGAACTGGGTCACGCTTCGGGGCAGGTACCAGGATCTGGTGCTGTTCGTGGACCCGGCCCCGGACTCGGCGCGCCCTCACGAGGCTGGCGGCGCCCGCCGACTGCTACTGCACGGCTCCGCCCGACACCTGCTCGGTCGTCCGCCGCTCCAGGTTGACGGCCCCGCGCTGACTGGCCTCGAAGGCGGTGGCCACAGCGCTGGCACGATCTTCGTTACCAACGCCGGTCACGTCGTCAACGCGCTGGCTCACGCCCATGATGTGCTCGAACCGGAGGCTGGGGCGGACGGGGGAGGCCGACCTGAGCCGACCGCGCCCCTGCACCGCGCCGGCATCCGTGACCTGCTGGCAGCCCTGGACGCAGAGAGCACTGAGATCAGCACCTCCGCCGTGGTGACCGGATACGCCCGGGTCAGCGCGCTCCTGCCCGAGACCGCCACCGAGGCTGGCTGCCTGGTAGCGAGCCCCCTGATCGTGGAATACGTGAAGTAGCCTGCTGAGCGCGCGGTGCCAAACTGCGTACCGCACGGAACCCAACCGCTTTGGGGGGAGGCCACCGTGGAAGACCGGACCGACGCGCTTCGAGCCGTGCCGCTGGAGGTCCGTCAGGTGCGTGAGGCCCTGACCCGGGAATTCGCTGGCCTCCTGGACCTGGCCGACGTCCCGGCGCTCTCTCCGGCACAGCGTGAGAGGGTCTTCCTCTCCCGAGCACTGGCCGCAAAAGCGGGGCAGCTGGTCGCCGGCTGCACCGCGGCGGAGGCGGCGGAGGCGGTCATCGACGGAGCTGGTGACCACGGTATCGACGCCGTGCTGGTCTCACCCGCGACCGCTGAGATCTGGCTGGTCCAGGCAAGGTGGAGTGACCAGGCAACAGCCCGGCTGGACAGTACAACCGTTCAGAAGTTGCTCCACGGCCTCGAGCGGCTTGTCAATCTCCAGTACGACCGGTTCAATGCGAGGTTCCACCGGCTAATCGACCGAGTCAACGCGGCGCTCAACGCGCCAACCTGCCGGATTCACCTGGTCCTCGCCGCCCTGGGCGATGACGGCCTTACCCACAAGGGCCAGGACTTGTTGATCGAGGCTGCATCGGACTTTAACGAGATTCAGGAGCTGCTCGACTTCCGGGTCCTGGGTATCGCGGACTTCCACTCCGCTGCACGACGGGACACGCTCCCAACACCGGTCTCGGTCAGTGCCACGCTGTCCGACGGCTGGCACGAGAACTCCACTCCATACCAGACATATCTCGGAACGGTGGCCGCCGACGAGCTGGCCATGTGGTACGAGCAACACGGTGAACGGCTCTTCGACCAGAACGTGCGCTACCCGCTGGGCCTGACCAACGTCAATGTGGCCGTGATCGATAGCCTACTGAACAACCCCCAGGAGTTCTGGTACTTCAACAACGGCATCACAGTGTTGTGCGACTCGGTCCGCCTCAACTTCTTCGGTCGGCGCGCACAAAGTCAGCCAGTGCGGCTGGAGTTGGCCAATGCCCGGGTCGTCAACGGTGCGCAGACGGTCGCCGCCGTCCATCATGCACACGAGCGAGAGCCGCAGGCGGTCGCCGAAGCACTCGTCGCGGTCCGGATCATCTGCTTGGACGGAGCTCCAGCCGATCTGGCGCGGCGGATCACCCAAGCCACCAACACACAGAACCACGTGGAGGCACGGGACTTCGCCGCGCTCGATCCTCAGCAGGAGCTCATCCGCCAGGACTTCGCCCGGTCGCTGGGCAAGTCGTACGTCCTCAAGCGCGGTGAGCAGGAGCCGGTACCGGCAGCGGGATGCAGCGTGAGCGAGGCAGCGCTCGCCCTGGCCTGCGCCTACCCCGATGCCGCCGCGGTCGCCCGCTTTCGGCAGGACAGCGATGTCCTGTGGCGCCAAGGCGCCGGTGGGATATACACCCGCCTCTTTGGAAGCCGCCCCAGTGCACTGCAGATCTGGCGATCCGTCAGGTTCATGCGTGGGGTTCGCGACGCTCTGGCGACCCTGGCCGGCAGCCTGGAAGGCCATGGCCGCATGGTCGCCGACCGGGCTGACTTGCTGATCATCCACATCGCCTTCCAACTGATCGGCAGCGATGGTATCGACGAGCCGGGCGACGAGTGGGACGCCCGGCTGGAGGCCACGGTGCAGCTGACCGGCGTCATCCTCTCCACGTTGATCGACCAACTGGACGCCCAGCACGGCCAGTACGCCTTCCTAACCCGGACCCTCCGCGACGAGCGGAGCTGCCAGCATCTGGCGGCAGGCGTGCTGCGGTCGCTGGAGCACGGGGCTGACCGACAGCCTGCCACTCCTCGACGGCCGAGCCGCAGACGACGACCCAACACCGTTCCCCTGCTGGTCGCACACGGTCGCATCGAGGACGGAAGCCAGCTGGTCTATCGACCGAACAGCGCCGTGGAGCGGGAGGCGCTTCACGAGTGGCTCAGCGAGACCCCAGAGCGGTACCTCGCCTCCTGGGTCAACGACGAACGCAAACCCCTGGTCTGGGCGGTTGATCAGCGACGCTACTCGCCGGCCGGGCTGGCGTTGCGGATCTGGGAGGAGGCCCAATGGGCCGAACGGCCGGCTGCGGTACAGGGCACGAGGAGCTGGTACCTGCCGGGCGAGGGCACACTCGCCGAGCTGGCCGACGAGCTCTTGGCCGATGCGGACGCAGCAGGCGACGGTCCTGGTGCGGAGTGACGCACGTGTCCTCGACGAGCGTTACGAACTGCGCCAGCGGCTCGGTGGCGGCGCCATGGGGGAAGTCTGGCTGGGGCACGACCGCCGGTCACGGCGAGCCGTCGCCGTCAAGCTGATCCACCGGGAGCTGCTGGACGCCCGCGATCCGGCTGAGTTGGTCCAGCGCTTCACCCATGAGGCCAATCTGCTAGCGCGCTTGGAGCACCCCGGTATCCCGGCGTTCCTCGACGCACGGCTTGACCCCGGCGCGGGCGAGCTCTACCTGGTGATGGAGCACGTCCTCGGCCGGGACCTCATGGAGATCGTCGGGGAAGAACGCCGCCTGTCCGAACAGCAGGTCGTGTCCATCGCCGTTCAGGTCTGCGACGTCCTCGAGTACACTCACGCGATTCCCGTCATCCACCGGGACCTCAAGCCAGCCAACATCATGCTGACCGGCCGCCAGCGGGTTATGGTGTTGGACTTCGGTGTGGCCAGGATGTTCAGAACGGACCAAACGCGGCTGACCCAGGGCAACAGGGTGCTCGGCACCGTCGCGTACATGCCGCCCGAGCAGTGCGAGGGACGCGATGTCAATCCGCGCAGCGACCTCTACTCCCTGGCCTGCATGCTCTACGAGCTCCTCACGGGAATCCCGCCATTCACCGGTTATGACGCCGCCAGGGTCATGCACCACCACCGGTTCCAAACACCGGAACCGGTCAGTCTGCTGCGCCCTGGCGTCGCCCCAACGCTGGAGGCTGTCATCATGGCCGGGCTGGCGAAACGGGCGAGCGACCGCCCGGCGACCGCACGGGAGTTCCGGGAGCGGCTCGGCTCACTGGATTGGGAGTCGAGTGAGTCAGGCGTCACGCCCTCGCCCGCTTCTACCCGAGTCCCAATGTTTGCCGCCCCGGACCACCCAATGGCCGAGACCTTTCCTATCCACGTGCGGATCACACAGGCGCAAGCGCTCTTCGACGAGGGTCTCATCGTTCAAGCCATGCCAAGGTTCGCCAGCCTCGCGCAAGATCTGGCAGGCCTTGGCCCGGAGCATGCCGATGACGCCGCACGGTGCCGTTTCATGCTTGTGCGCTGCCAGACGCATCTTGGATACCAGGAAGAGGCTCTGAAGGATCTCCTGGCGCTCGCAGATGCGCTGCGGCCTTGTCGACCACCTGATGACCGCCTGCTGCTTAACGTCCGATTCCACGTCGGTCAGCTGCTTCTCGATCAGGGTGATCAACACGGCATCAGCGAGCTTGCCGAGGTCTACCGGGTTCTGACGGCTGCCGATCGCCCGGAGGACGCGGCGATGACCGCGGAGGTTCGTCGGGCGTTGACCCGAGCCACACTGGGCTGACGCGCCATTGACTGCGGCGGTAGGTGCATGATCCTGCCGACGTGTTCGGTGAGATCTACCGTGACACTGATCGGCTCCGGGCAGCGGCGGTGATTGAGGCTCTACCGTCGTGGAAGTGTCCGGACGGCCGCCGTCGGGGCGGCTTCGAGCTGCTGGCGTAGTGCGGTGATCTCACCGTGCTGAGCGGCCAGGCGAGACAGCGCCGTGGTCTGGAACTCCTTCAGGGCGTCGAGCTCGGCGTTCTTCCTGCTGAGGCGTTCGCGAAGTGTCGCAACCTCTGTCTTGAGCCGTTCGATCTGCGCCAGGCGTGGGTCCGACTGCCGGCCGGTCTGCTGGTCGGCAGTCCGCTGGCGGTCGAACTCGGCCTTCAGATGGGGATAGGTGCGGTAGAGCGTCGCCCTGGGTACTCCGGCGAGCGTGCATAGGCTCTTGACGTCGCACTTCAAGCCGTCGGGGACGGGGCCGGCGAGGAGTTGTTGCATCGCGGCTTGGATCCTGGCCTCGGTTTGGGTCTGATGTTCATGCGTCATGGACGGGCTCCTCCTCGACGTGTCCGGTGGCGTCGATCTCGGCGACGATGCGGGTGGCGCGGTCGAACTCGGCTCTGGCTCGAGCCTGTTCGGGTTTGGAGAGTCTGGGGTTGCCGAGGAAGACGGCTCGGGTGTTCCCGGCGTGGTCGGCCCAGACCCGTCGGTGTCGGGGGTGGTGAGTGGCTTGTGGGCAGCGGGCCGAGTCGCACATCCCCATCAGGGGCTCGTCGGCGTTCGGGGTGCCGGCGAGTTTCAGGCACAACGCCTTGGCTGGGTCGGAGAACCAGCAGTAGTTGCCGACACCGACGTGCAGGGTCTTCGCCTTCGCCTTCAGCACACGCTCGACGCGCCGGTCGTCGATGACAGTGACCGGCCCGGCGTCGTGCCGCTCCAGAGCCTGGTCGACGGCTTTGAAGGCCGCGATGAGGTCGCGGGCGCCCTGCCCGCTGGGCAGGTTGCCGCGCTGGTAGTCCTCGTAGGCTGCGACGGTCAGCCGCAGGTGTTCGGCTTCTTCCTCGGCGGCGACCTCGGCGGCGAAGGCGGCCTGGTGACCACCGGGGCGGGCGGCATAGCCCTCGGTGGTGGCGACACTGACGTGCTTGAGGTGTAGCTTCGTGGCCATCAGGCCGTGCGGGCGCTGGGCGATGGTGATTGCGAGCGTGCGTCGCAGAGCCCGTGGGTTCACCGGTCCGTCGGGGATGGGCTCCAGTCCGAGCCGCTGCCCGTACTCGCCGTTCACCCATGAACGTAGGGCCGTGTAGCGGTTGTTGCTGCTGTTGGACGCCTTGGCGAACAGCCGCTGGCCCGGGGCAGCGCAGGTGAGAGCCTCGACCGTGCCGATGGCCTGGTGCACGTCCTCGATGACCACCCAGGCGTCCTCGGCCCCGCCGAACGCCTCGCCTTTGATGCGCCGGGAGACCAGCCGGTAGCGGGTGCCGCCGCCCGGCCGTTGCTCGTGGCTTCGGCATCCGCTGGTCAGTTCCGCCAGCTCGGAGGCGCGCATGCCGGACAACGCCGAAGTGAGGAAGTAGGCCGCCGAGGTGACGGCATAGACCGTGGCGTCCAGTCGGTGCCGGGCCATCGGCAGGGCCCACGGCACTGGTTCGCCGTCATCGTGACGGGGCACGAGAGTCACATTCCGGCACCAGGGCTGCTGCAGACCGCACTCGCTCACCCAGCGTTCCAGTTCGGGGCGGAGAGCTTCCAGGTCCCGGCGGTGGCCCATGGCTCCCGCGGTTTCGACGACGAACGAGTGCCAGGACATGTGCAGGAGCGGATCGTCCGGACTCCAGCCGCTCTTCAACCGTTTGCTCACCGTCGCCGGATGGGCCTGTGCTGCCGGAATCCCGGTCGCGCGTCGCCGCTCGACGGCCTCGCGCAGGTCACCGAGCTCGCGGACCAGCAGGCCACGCCGCGAGGCCGCCTCACAGTGTTCGGCGGCGCGAGCTGCGGCAGCCTCGGCCGCCAGCGGCGGGCCAATCGTCTCCAGCAAGTACAGACAGTTCGCCAGCAGAGGCCGCAGTAGCGCGTCCGGAACCGGCGGCACCCGGTTCTCGCCGCTGCGTACATATCCGACGACTTCGTCCGCACTGCGGCCCAGCCACGGAGCGAAGCCGGGCTGGTAGCGGTCGCTGAGGATCTCCGCGTAGAAGGCGAGAAACTGCGGGATACGGACCATCGCCACCGTAGTAGCGGGCAACAGCAGCCGGTCGGGATCGGTGGTGCTCCGCGAGACGGTGGCGAGGTAGGTGTCACAGTGGTGCTGGCGGACCTGCGCCAGCACGGTGACGCCCACCGCCGTGAGGTGGTTGAACCACAGGGCGAGATGCTTGAGCTCGGACCAGAGCGAGTTCGGGTTCAACGGAACACGGAAGGCCTGCGGCAGGGTGGCGACGTCGGGATGAAGCGGGGCCAGCCGTGCCATCAGGTACTCGCGGGCGACGTGCCGCCAGCGAGGGTTGGCGATGGTGGTGAAGTCCAGGATCTTGCGGTGAGCGCCCATCACGACCGGGGCGTCGGCGAGACCGGTCAGGTCCCAGACGTCCTGGTCGAAGACGGGACGGAGACTGCCAGGCTCGCGCCGCAGGCCGGCGGTCTCGATCACCGGCAGACCGTGGAACGGGTGCCGCCCGGCCAGAGCCGGGGAAGCGGCATAGGTGGTCGTCACTGGGGCTGTTCCTCCAGGTGCAGCGGCAGGAATGCGGCGGTCTCGATGCTCTGCCGGGTGGCGGCCTCGATGGCGGCCGGGCCGAAGCGGGGCAGGATGTCCTCATCCAGGCGGGCCGTGTATGGACCGAAGATCCGCAGGAACTGCGTGGTGGTCATCTGCTGGGCCTGCCGGGAGAAGTACTCCTTGAGCCGGAGCAGGTTGGGCAGGTGGCGGGGCGCGAATGCGGCGAGCGGACACAGCAAGCACACCCAGGGCCGGGCCGGACACAAGGTCCCGGCCGGGGCGTGCGGGCCATTGAACGGGCTGGCGCACGCGGCGACGAACATGTCCTGCTCGCCGGAGAGCAGGGCGTTGATGGCCGCCGCGTCCAGACCGGCATCCTCGACCAGGCGCGGGAAGTCCGCAGCGAACGCGGCAGCGTCCTCACTGCTGATCACGACCGGCGGGGCGGCCTTGCGGCGCACATCGCCCTGGGCCTGCTCGATGACGCCCTCAAGCGCGTCCAGCTGGGCCGGGGTGTGAGAGCTGAGGTAGTGGTCTCCCTCGACGCGGGCGCTGTGGTTGGGGTCGATCGTCGTGCGGCCGGTCCAGATCGTGCGGTCGCGGCGGTGGTGGTAGGTGGCCCTGATCCGGCCGCCGTGCACTGGCAGGGGCTGCACGTCGTCGCCGAGAACACCCGAGGAGTCCATCCAGCCCCGGCGCTGGCGCTGACCACGGGGGCGGTCGAAGATCCTTCCCTGCCCTCTTCCGAGTCCGTCACGGCCCACATAGATCCATAGACGGCCAGCCAAATCACCGGCGTGCTCGCGCAGTTGGGCCGAGTTCTCCAGCCAGCGGTCCAGCAGCCGCACAGCATCAGGGGCAGATTGAGCGCCTCGTCCCCGGTGCGGCCCTTGCGATAGGAGAGCAGGACAGTAGTCGCCGAGGTCCTAGTGACGTTGTCCAGTCGCAGGGCGTCGATTCCGTCAGGGGCGATGCCCTGCGCATCGCGAACAGCGTGAGGTAGGCGAACGCCGTCTCCGAGGCCGGGAACAGCGCCGACTCGACCGCCGCCAACTGGGCCCGGTCAACACGAGCGCCCATCGTGCCGCACCGCTCGACGGTCCTTCTCGCCTCCGCAGGGCCCGCGTGGCGCGGCCGGGTTCCTGTCCTGGCTGCGCAACGGCCGCACCGTCGAGCACGCCCTGGTCGAGCCCGAGGAGGCTCCATCGCCGGAGACGCTCGAGGCCAGACTGGCCGCGTTGATCTCCTTCTACCGCTGGCAGGAGGCGGTCTTCTCGGTGCCGGTCGCGGGCCGGCTGATGCGCGGGGCACCCCGTCGGGCCCCAGCCCGCGGGCTGCTCGCGCGCCTGGATGCCCGGAGTGCGCCGGGCCCGTCCTCGTTGGTCCGCGTTCGCCGTCACCGGCATCGCGGGCGGCCGCCCCTGCTGCTGCCGGCCGAGATCCAGGCGATCCTGGACGGCTGCGCGGTGCCGGACGCCTCGGCTGGCGAGTGGGCGGGAAACCTGCGTGACCGGCTGCTGTTCGCCCTGCTCGCGGAGACCGGGATGCGCCTGGGCGAGGCTCTGGGCCTGCGGATCGGTGACTTCATCATGGGTCGCGGCGGCACGCCCTATGTCGAGATCGTGCCGCGGGAGGACAACCCGAACGGGGCGAGGGTGAAGATGATGCGCCCCCGCCGCGTCTATGTCGGCACCGACCTGGAGCGCCTGTTCGCCGACTACCTGACCCATCTCGCCTGCCGGTCCACCGAGTTGGGAATGCCGATGAGCACCGACTCGCCGCTGCTGGTCAACCTCACCCGGCCTCCGCTGCTGGCCGCGATGCGGGAGGGGACGGTGCGGGACAAGACCTCCGCCCTGCGCAAGAAGAGCATCGGCCCGGCTGCCTGGACACCGCACTGGTTCCGACACAGCCACGCGACCGCGTTGCTGCTGGCCGGGACGCCGGAGTGGGTGGTCTCCCGCAGACTCGGGCACGCACACGTTCAAACCACTCTCGACCTTTATGGCTGAGTCCGCGAGGACGAGGCCCTGCGGGCCGCGGCGAACTGGAAGTCATACATCTCCGCCTGGCAGGTGGCCGATGGCCGGTGAACACCGCCGTCTGCACGTCGTCGGCCGCGAGGACCCGATCTGGCGGCTGTGGTCACAGCTTCCCGAGCCCTGGAAGGGGCCGGTCATCGGGGACGGCATCGAGGACTGGGACAGGATCACCGAGAACGGCGACCGCAGGATCGAACTGACCGGCCTGCCCGACCCGATCCCTGCCGAACTGGCCTGGATGTCCCACTGGCAGGCCAAGGACGGGACCCGCTCGTCGGTGCTGGGCACCAACCAGCTCGCGAACATCCTCCGCCGGGCGATCCGGGAGAACCATCCCTTCCCGCCCTCGATCCGCGCGATGGACTGGGAGACCGCCGGAGCCCTGCAGCGGTGGTTCTATGCCACCCGCTGGGGTCGGCTGCCGCCGCACGGCAGCGTCGCCCGGCTGCGGGTGATCTTCCGCTTCAGTCGTCTGGCTCTGCTCGCCCGCTGCCACGACGGGCCGTGGTGGTCCCTGGACGAATGGCACCCCTGGTGCGACCGGTTGAGCAGGGCCCGAAGCGGGCCGGCTTCCTCGGCCAGGGGTTGTTCGTGGCGGGGCCGGGGCACGACGTCGCCCGTCGTGACGCGCCTGGTGTCGCCCTTGGGCAGGCCGTCCCAGTGCCGCTCGTCGACGATGCGGGCGCCGCGGCCGACCGCCCGGGAGTGGACGGCCAGCAGGGTGCTGCCGGCTGAGTCGGGGACGGTCGAGTGCAGCACTATCTGGGACTTCGTGGCCCGGATCTCGACCAGCTGGCGTGGGCGGACCCGGCGGGCGGGAACCGAGTAGAGGTTCGCGTCGAAGGCGACCAGGCAGTCCTCTTGCCGACGTGCGCCGAAGGTGGCGTTGCGCGACCACATAGGGGGTCCGCGGCAGCGGCCGCAGGGCCACGTGGTCGCGGATCGCGCGCAGGCCGATGACCTCGCCGTGAGTGCCGTGGACCCGCGCGCGCCGCAGCGGAACCCAGGAGGTGAACGCGGCGTCGAGCCCTCGATCGAGGAGAAGGCCCGGCCGGCCAGGACGTGGTCGCGGACGATCAGCACCTGGCGCTCGACCCGGCCCTTGCCTGGGGCCGGTAGGCGGCCAGCACGTCGATGTCGAAGTCGTAGTGGCCGGCGAACGCGACCGCCTCCGGGTGGAGCGGGACCGCCTCGCCAGGGGCGACGTGCCGGCGGACCACGGTCTTGGTGCGGTCGTAGACAATGCTGATCGGCACCCCTCTAATATGCGGGTCTCACTGTCAAGCCACCGGTTGTACTGAGAAGCCGTTGAGCGCCTGAAAACGCAGGGGACTCGTGTCACCTCAGCAGGTCGCGCCACCGGGCCGCCGACTCCAACGCGTCCAGGCTGATCCGCTCCAGGAACGCCCCACTCTTCGCCAACCGCGCTCCGGCAGGCGTGTCGAGGCCGATCTGCTCCGCGTACTGGACCGCGACCTGTGCCGCATGAAGCGTCTGCTCCGCGCCGGTCACCGTCGACTGGAACCAGGCGTCGTTGTCGACCACGTACACGTCCCGGCGTCCCTGGGCCTCGCGCCGGATCAGCTCCTGGCGGATCAGATACCCGACCGCCGCCGAGACCGATGCCGGGCTGACTCCCAGCTCCCGGGTCAGCTCGGTGGCTGTGAGCCTGCCGTCCGTACTCAGCCACAGTGCGATCAGGACCCTGGCCATCATCTTCGGCAGCCCAGTGCCCACCGCCAGCTCCACCGCCTGGTCCTGGGCGTCCGTCTGCCCGGCGCCGGGCGTGTGCCCGGCGCTCGGCGTGCGGCGGCGTGCCCGTCGCTCCGTCGCCTGGTGCGCGAGTTCGGCGCGGTAGCCGGCCGGACCGCCGTTGCGGCCGATCTCCCGAGTGACCGTCGACGTGGTCCGGCCGAGGCGCCGCGCGATCTCGGCGTAGGAGAGCCCCTCGACGAGTCCGGCGGCGATGCGGTGGCGGTCCTGCTGGGTCAGTCTTCCTCCTGGCATGGCCGCAGTCTTGCATTCGGCGACACCTGTTGCAATGCCAATGGTGCATTCGGCGGCATCGTCATTGCATCAAAATATGGCCATTGAACTGCGGTTATGTGGATCTCTCCGTAGACACTTTCTCTGAACGCAACGTAGCTTTCAGCCCGTGCTGAACACAGATGCCATCATCGCCGCCACTGGACTGCGCAAGTCCTACGGCGCCCACCTCGTCTTGGACGGCGTCGACCTCACTGTCGCGCAGGGCACGATCTTCGCCCTGCTCGGCCCCAACGGAGCCGGCAAGACCACGATCGTCCAGATCCTGTCCACCCTGATCAAGGCCGATGCCGGCAAGATCCGAGTGGCCTGCCACGACCTGGCCCGGGACCCCGACGCGGTGCGCGCCGCGATCGGCGTCACCGGCCAGTTCTCCGCAGTGGACGACCTGCTCACCGGCCAGGAGAACCTGCGCCTGATGGCCGACCTGCTGCACGTCGGCCGCTCGCGACGCCGCCGGACCGTGCAGGCGCTGCTCGAACGCTTCGACCTCGCGGCCGTCGCCCGCAAACCCGTCGCCACATACTCCGGAGGCTTGCGCCGCCGCCTGGACCTCGCCATGACGATGGTCGGCGCGCCCCGGCTGATCTTCCTCGACGAACCGACCACCGGCTTGGACCCGCGCAGCCGCCGCGAATTGTGGCGCACCGTGCGGGACTTGGTCGAGAACGACGATGTCACCGTCTTCCTGACCACCCAGTACCTGGAGGAGGCCGACCAGCTCGCCGACCGCGTGGCCCTCCTCAGCGAGGGAAGGCTCGTCGCCGAGGGGACGCCTAACGAACTCAAGCGCCTGATTCCCGGCGGCCACATCGCCGTGCGCTTCGCCGACGACGCCGAACTCACCGTCCAGATCCCGGACGGCGGCGTGGCCGAGGCACTGAGGGCCGTTGTGGGCCAGCTGGACGCGATCGACGCAGAGGTGGCGGGGCTGACGGTGCACACCCCGGACCTCGACGACGTCTTCCTCGCCCTGACCAAGTCCTCCTCGCTCTGACCGACGACACCAACTCCACCAACGACATCGCTTTGAAGGAACCTGCCTGATGAAAGCCGTCGCCGACTCCGCGACCATGCTGCGCCGCCAGCTCAAACACGTCCGCCGCTACCCGACGCCGCTGCTGACCTACACGGCCGTCCCGGTGATCATCCTGCTGCTGTTCGTCTACGTCCTCGGCGGCACCATGGGCGCCGGCATCGGCGGCGGCCGCGCCGCCTACGCCGGCTACCTCACGCCCGGCATCATGGCCACGACCATCGCCGGCGCCGCCCAGGGCACGGCCATCGCCGTCGCGATGGACATGACCGGCGGGATCGTCGCCCGGTTCAAGACCATGGCCATCGCGCGCGTCTCCGTCCTCACCGGACACGTGCTCGGCGCCCTGGTGCAGAACTTCCTCGCGCTCACCGCGGTCACCGCCGCCGCCCTCGCGATCGGCTTCCGGCCCGCCGCCACCGCCCTGGACTGGCTCGGTGTCATCGGCATCCTGGCCATGTTCACCTTCGCCATCACCTGGCTGTCCGTCGCGCTCGCCTTGATCGCCCGCAACGTCGCCACCGCCAGCAACCTGCCGATGCCCTTGCTGATCCTGCCGTTCCTCGGCAGCGGCGTGGTGCCCACCGCGTCGATGCCGACGCCGCTGCGCTGGTTCGCCGAACACCAGCCGTTCACCCCGGTCATCGAGACCCTGCGCAAGCTGCTCGCCGCCCAGCCGGCCGGCACCGACCTCGCGAAGGCCGTCGCGTGGAGCGCGGTGATCGCGCTCGCCGGCTACCTGTTGGCGCGCAAGCTCTACAACCGCTGAGACTGCGCGTCGGTGAGGCGGGGGTGAGGCGGCGTCCGACGCGGTCCGCCTCGGGCCCGCAGAGGGGATCAGGACGCTTCTCCGTCCAGTCGGCTGAGAAGTCCATCGAAGATCTGCTCGCGGGCAACCTGGCCCTTGGCTGCCGCATCGTCCCGCTGGCGCTCGAGGGTGGGGCGGAATTCGATGGTGGTGACGAAGAACGTGCAGGACTCGCAGATCGATTCGAAGTGGCAGTCCATCTCGACGGGACGCGCGCAGTAGCCGTTGCCGAGCATCCGGCGGTGCATCTCGCGGCGAAGCTTGGCCATCTCCGTTCCCTCCGCGTCGGCCGGCAGCCGACGCGGGGCGTCGTAGAGCGCCTCGACCTTCTCCGAGACGGCGAAGTACTCGTCCGCCACCGTCCGGTCGGCGATCCGTAATGGTGGAGTCGGGTATTGGAACCGCCCGAATGCCTGCCGCGCAGAGCCGGCTCGAGCGGGCTCACAGGTAGTCGAAGAAGCGGTCCCACCAGGTCGGTGGGTGCTCGGGTGGGTTGTAGGCGGCGAGGTTGCTGGCGCCGTCGTATCGGGTCCAGAGCAGATGTTCGGAGACGGCGATATAACCGAGCGCTTCGAGTTCGTCGTTGATGCAGTGCCGGTCGGCAGTCTCGAAGAGGAGGTGCTCTTCTTTCTCGTCGTAGCTGCCGGGGTTCCCCAGCGTCACGGCGACGAGGTTGCCGAAGTTGCTGACGCGGATGGCGATGTGGTCGCCGCTTGCCGTCGCGGTGGTGGGGATGACGATCGTCCCGTGGTGGCTTGCATCCTGGACGCCTCGATCGACGCTGCAGGTGCAGCGGAACCGCTGATCCAGCCTGGCTGCGAGCTGATCGAATCGGGCTCGCGTCGCGGTGTGGTCGTAGTTCCGGGGGAACTCCATGTGGTCGGGATCGTCGAGATCCCCCAGCAGAGCCCAGATGTGCTGGTCATCGAGGGGCATGGTCATCGTCTCCGTGTCGGTGCGGATGGTTGATGCGCTGGCTGACCTGGGCTGCATAGGTGGCCCAGTCGCCGGCGGCGGCTCGCTGCCATTTGACGGCGACGGTGATGTCGATGCCGAGGGTCCGGGCGAGGACCGCGGCGGGCAGCTCGGTGGCGAGCTGGAACAGAGCGGTCGAGCGGGTCTCGGCGAGTCGGATGCCGAGCTTGCGAAGGCGTTCGCCCATGGCCCAGACGCTGATCGGGCGGCCGGGCTGGCCGCCGGGGAACAGCCAGGGCGAATCCGTGCGTCCGAGGACGGCGTGACTGCGTCGAACCGAGACCTGCCGAACAGCCAAGTCGGCGACGAGCTCCGGCAGTTCGATTGGGACGTCGCCGAGTCGGATGCGGACCGCTCGGTTGGCCTGCTCGATGTCGTCGACGGTCAGACGGGAGATCGCTGCGGGCCACTGGGCATAAAGGAGCAACAGCAGGCCGGCCAGGCGGTCCTCGGTCCGGATGGTGTCGTCGTGCAGGAGATGGCGGGCTGTGGCCCAGCGGGCCTCGTCATCCATCGGCCGGGAGGGGCCGTTCCATCTCACGGCCGGGAAGCTGAGGTCGCGGGCGATCTTCTGGGATAGGGCCCAGCGCACGAAGTTGCCTGCTTCCCGGCGGTGGCGGACATCGTCGCTGGTCATCCAGCGTTCGAGGTCGATCTGGCGGCAGGTAGGGAGGGTCAGGTTCTGGTCGTCGAGCCAGTTGAGGAGGTGGACGGCGGCCCGCAGATGCTGGCGGACGACGGTGAGCTGGGTGTGCGTGATGTCCCTGCCGCGGCTGCGGCGGCGAAGGCACCGCAGCAGATGCCAGGTTGCGTATCGGTGCAGGACCTTGCGCCCCTCGACGGTTGCGTGGGAGGTGACGAGGTCCTTCACGAGTCGTTCGAGGCGGACCATCTGCTCGTCCCGCTGTGGAAGGGCCTCGGTGGCCACGAGCACGCTGCGGATGTGCTCGACGACCTTGCCTTCCGGGAGTTCGTCCAGAGCCTCGTGGGTCAGTGGCCGGCGCCCGGAGGCAAGATCCGACAGGACGGTGGAGACGATGCCCTTGGAGAGCCAGCGCATCGCGGTGCCAGCGCGTTCGCTGCCGGTCAGGGCGTCGTGGAGGGCCAGCAGCTTCGGCGGTATGGCGCCCGCGTCATCGGCCAGGAGATCGTGCAGCCGCTGCTTGAGAGTGCAGCGAGGGCAGGGCCCTGGAGCTCGTAGCCGCTCGGCTTCGCCGCAGGTGGGACAGGGGCGGCAGAGTTCCGCGTCCGGTGTGGTGCACGGGCCGCAGACGGGGACGTCGGCGGTGCCGGAGTGGATTCCGCGGAGCCGTCCGCAGATGGTGCAGCGGGCTTGGTGTCGGCGTACAGGTGAAGGTGCTCAGCCATGTACGAGTGAACGTACCCAGCAGGTCACGCCGACTCGAACTTGACCATTGCGTCGCCCGCGG
>NZ_JBVOOL010000048.1:0-27107 GCF_055664045.1 Kitasatospora sp. NPDC023385
CACCGCCGGCAGCGCCGCCTCGACCAGCTCCGTCGCCGCGTCACCGTCACGACGGCCCCGCACCACACCGCCCTCGACCGACACCTCCGACAGCAGCGTCACCTGCGGCACCCCCAGACGCTCCGCCAGCAACGCCGGCAGCACACCCATCGTCCCGTCCGTCGACGCCATACCACCGATCACCAGATCGAACCCGACCTGCTCCAACGCCTTCGCCACCACCGCCGACGTCCCGATCACATCCGAACCGTGGATGTCGTCGTCGTTCACGTGCACGGCCTTGTCCGCACCCATCGACAACGCCTTGCGCAGCGCGTCCTTCGCATCGTCCGGCCCGACCGTCAGCACCGTCACCTCAGCGCCCTCGTTCGCCTCCGCGATCCGCAGCGCCTGCTCCACACCGTACTCATCCAGCTCCGACAGCAGGCCGTCCACGCCCTCCCGGTCGGTGGTGTGGTCGTCCTCGAAACGACGGTCCCCCGTCGCATCCGGCACGTACTTCACACAGACGACGATCCTCAAGCTCATGAGTGGTTCTCCTGTCAGGGGTGCACGGATGCACGGATCCATGGCCTCAGATCCTGCCGAGGGTACTGAGTGCCAAGCCCGGGCCGGCCGCGACCCGCGCGTCGCAAGTGCCACCTGGACCGGCATGCCGTGGCGGCTCTCTTCGACTGGCTTCAGAGGCTCCATGGAGAGAATACGGCACTCAGTACCCCTCGTAAAGGAACTCAGTACCCTTCCCGGTGCCCCCGGGCGCGCGGCCCGTCCTCCTGCGGCCCGTCCTCCTGCGGCGCGGCGCCCAGGGCGACGGCGGCCTCTCCCGTGTAGACGCGGAAGGTGAGGGACTCCTGGAGGTAGAGCCGAACCGAATCGGCGTCGTGGGAGAGGTAGCCGACGGAGACGTCCTGGCCCAGGAAGAGCTCGAAGTCGCCGCCACGGGTGGAGAGCAGGAAGGCGCCCTCGATGGCGGGGGCCCAGATGATGTCGCCGTCGAGGAGGCGGGCCAGGTGGTTGTGGACCGGGTAGCCGTGGTCGCTGGTCTCGTTGACGGCGGTGAAGGCGGCCGCGCCGAGCAGCAGCGAGTAGGGGCCGCCGACGCCGGCCAGGCGCAGGGCGGTGAGGGCGCGGCTGACCGCCTCGGGGTACTCCCGGACGTCCTCGGGCAGCCGGACCGGGGGGTTGGTGGAGGCGGCCCGGATGCCGTCGATCGCGGCGGCGCGGTAGCCCTCGAAGACGGCGCGGTCCTCGGCGAGGGCGAGGGTGCGGGCGGCGTCCTTGACGGGCTGCCAGTCGGAGTCGTGGGAGCCGCGCTCGACGTCGTCCACGGCCGCGCGGCTGACGGTGAAGGGCACGCGCAGCTCGACCACCGGCTGGGCGGCGCGGGCGTGCGCCTGGACGCCGTCGAGCGGGGGTTCGATGCCGGTCAGGTGACCGGTGCCGACGGCGGCGAGGACGGCGCCCTCGGGGCCGTCCAGGTCGACCACCCGGCGGCCGGCGAGGTGCAGTTTGAAGGTCTGGCGGGCCTCCTCCTCGATCTCCTCCCAGGCGGCGGCGGAGACGGGGGCGAGCTCCCGGTGGAGGTTGTTCATGCGCGGGATCCTGTTCGGGGGGTCGTCTGCTTGAGGCTGCCGATGCCCAGCGAGCCGTCGCCCGGACCGGACCCGGCGGGCGCTTCGGACCCGGCGGACGCTTCGGAGGCTGCGGGCTCTTCGGACGCGGCCGGCACCGCGGCGCCCGGCGCCGGCGGCGGGGAGTCGAGGAAGTCGGCCGTCGGGACGAAGAACAGCGAACCGGTGACGGCGGTGGAGAAGTCGAGCAGCCGGTCCGTGGTGCCGGGCGGGTTGCCGACGAACATGTTGCGCAGCATCTCCTCGGTCACCCCGGGGTCGCGCGCGTAGCCGATGAAGTAGGTGCCGAACTCACCGCCGCCGGTGAACGACCCGAACGCCATGTTGAAGCGGACGATCTTCTGCTCCTCGCCGTCCGGCCCGGTGATCACGGTGAGCGCCACGTGCGAGTCGGCGGGCTTGACCTCGTCGGCCAGCTCGATGTCGGTGAGCTTGGTGCGGCCGACCGCGCCCTCCTGCTCCTCCACGCTGAGCGCGTTCCACTTGTCGAGGTCGTGCAGGTACTTCTGCACGACGACGTAGCTGGCGCCGGCGAACTCCGGGTCCTCCGCGCCGACCAGCGCGGCGCTCACGGCGGCCCGGCCCTCGGGGTTCTCGGTGCCGTCCACGAAGCCGAGCAGGTCCCGGTCGTCGAAGTACCGGAAGCCCTGGACGGAGTCGACCACGGTGGCCGCCCCGGCTAGCCGCTCGGTCAGCTGCCCGGCCAGCTCGAAGCAGAGGTCCATCCGTTCGGCCCGCAGGTGGAGCAGCAGGTCGCCGGGGGTGCGCGGGGCCAGGTGCCGGGTGCCGGCCACCTCCTGGAACGGGTGCAGGGAGGCCGGCCGGGGGCCGTCGAAGAGGCGGTCCCAGAGTTCGGAGCCGATGCCGGTGACGCAGGTGAGGCCGCCCTCGGGGGCCCGGAAGCCGACCGACCGGCGCAGCCCGGCGAGGTCGGGCAGCAGGCTCCGGACGGTGTCCTCGGCGCCGGGTCGGACGGTGAGCACCAGGAAGACGGCCGCGCCGGTCAGCGGGGAGAGCACGGCCTGCGGTTCGGGCGGGGGTTCGGGCTGCATGGTTTCGGACCTCCTCGGGGCACCCGGGCCAGTACACCGCACAGCGGACGAATCGGCGCGGTCGGCGCGCATCCGAACGGCCCCGTCGGACGGTGGTCCGACGGGGCCGTTGGGGTGGGCGGTCACGCCCGGGCGAGGGGTGCCCGGCACGGCGCCAGCTGCTCCCGGGAGCGCGCCGAGGGGCGGGCACGGTGCGGTCAGACCCGCAGCGCCGCCAGCTGCTCCGCGAACGGGACCACCTGCTCGGGCACCGCCGGGGCGGCCTGGCCGGCCGCGGTCCGGCCGGCCAGAAGGGCCGCCAGTTCGCCCGCCGCGCGGTCGATCCGGCGCGGCAGCCCGTCGGTGAGCCCGTCGCCCGTCGCGCCCCAGTCGTCGGTGGCCGCGTAGACGGCCGTCGGCAGGACCACCGCCCGCAGGTAGCTGAACAGCGGGCGGACGGCGTGCTCCAGGGCGAGCGAGTGCCGGGCGGTGCCGCCGGTGGCGGCGATCAGCACCGGTTTGCCGGTGAGCGCGTCGTCGTCGATCACGTCGAAGAAGGACTTGAACAGGCCGCTGTAGGACGCGGTGAAGATGGGTGTCACCGCGATCAGCGCGTCCGCCTCCGTCACCGCCTCGATCGCCTCGCGCAGCGCGGCGCCGGGGAAGCCGGTGACGAAGTTGTTCGCGATCTCCCCGGCGAGGTCCCGCAGTTCGACCACGGTGACCTCCACCTCCCGCCCTTCGAGGGCGAGTCGGCGCAGGGCCGACTCGGCGAGCCGGTCCGCCAGCAGGCGCGTCGAGGACGGCTTGCTCAGTCCGGCGCTCACCACCGCCAGCTTGTACGCGGTCACTTGGCCACCTCCGCCTTCGTCTCGTTCGTCGTCTCGTTGGCGTCCCGGGCCGCGACCAGCGCGGTGTGGGTCGGCCCGGCCGGCACGTCGGCCGGACGGCCCTTGGCGAACTCCGCGCGCAGCACGGGCACGACCTCCTCGCCGAGCAGGTCGAGCTGCTCCAGGACCGTCGTCAGCGGCAGGCCGGCGTGGTCCATCAGGAACAGCTGGCGCTGGTAGTCGCCGAAGGTCTCGCGGAAGGCCAGGGTCTTCTCGATGACCTCCTGCGGGCTGCCGACGGTCAACGGGGTCTGCTCGGTGAACTCCTCCAGCGAGGGCCCGTGCCCGTAGACCGGCGCGTTGTCGAAGTACGGGCGGAACTCGCGCACCGCGTCCTGGGAGTTCTTCCGCATGAACACCTGCCCGCCGAGGCCGACGATCGCCTGCTCGGGCGTGCCGTGGCCGTAGTGGGCGTAGCGCTCGCGGTAGAGGTCGACCAGCTTCCGGAAGTGCTCCTTGGGCCAGAAGATGTTGTTCGCGAAGAAGCCGTCCCCGTAGTAGGCGGCCTGTTCGGCGATCTCGGGGCTTCGGATCGAGCCGTGCCAGACGAACGGCGGGACGTCGTCCAGCGGGCGCGGGGTGGAGGTGAAGCCCTGCAGCGGGGTGCGGAAGCGGCCCTCCCAGTCCACCACGTCCTCGCGCCACAGCTGGTGCAGCAGCGCGTAGTTCTCGATCGCGAGCGGGATGCCCTGGCGGATGTCCTTGCCGAACCACGGGTAGACCGGGCCGGTGTTGCCGCGGCCCATCATCAGGTCCACCCGGCCCTCGGCGAGGTGCTGCAGCATGGCGTAGTCCTCGGCGATCTTCACCGGGTCGTTGGTGGTGATCAGGGTGGTCGAGGTGGAGAGGATGATGCGGTCGGTCTGCGCGGCGATGTAGCCGAGCATGGTCGTCGGCGAGGACGGGACGAACGGCCGGTTGTGGTGCTCGCCGGTCGCGAAGACGTCCAGGCCGACCTCCTCGGCCTTGCGGGCGATGGCCACCATGGCCTTGATCCGCTCGTGCTCGCTCGGGGTGCGGCCGGTGGTGGGGTCGGTCGTCACGTCGCCGACGGCGAAGATTCCGAACTGCATGCTGCTCACCAGATCCCAGGTAGTCCAACTTTCAACCACCTTAGCAGCCGGGTGGGGATGGTTATTCCCACCGACAATGGAAGACGGGACATCGACGACGAGGGGGCTCCGGAAGGGCGGCGGACGATGGCGCAGTACATCGCGGTGAGCGCGCTGAGCCACGAGGGCCTGGTGCGGGAGCACAACGAGGACAGCCTCACGGCCGGTCCGTGGACCCTCTGCGCCACGGTGACCGCCAACCCGCAGACCCTGCTCTTCCCGCTCGGCCCGCCCTGCGTGGTCGCGATCGCCGACGGCCTCGGCGGCCACCCCGGCGGCGAGGTGGCCAGTGCCCTGGTGGCCCGCCGGCTCGCCGCCGACGGCGGCGCGCTGGACGACGAGGAGACCGTCCGGGAGGAACTGCAGGAGTGCAACCGGGCCGTCTACGCGGCCGCCGCCGGGGAGCCGGAGCTCGCCGCGATGGGCACCACCGTCGCCGGGCTGGTGCTGCTGCCCGAGCGGGCGCTGGCCTTCAACGTCGGCGACAGCCGGGTCTACCGGATCACCGGGGACGGGCTGAGCCGGGTGAGCGTGGACGACAGCCCGCCGCTGCCGCCCGGTCAGCGCACCACCTCGGTGGTCACCCAGACCCTGGGCGGCTCGCTGGGCCTCACCTTCGTCGAACCGCACGTCCGGGCCGCCCCGCTGGCCGCCGGCGACCGGTACCTGGTGTGCAGCGACGGCCTGACCGACCCGGTGCCGGAGGAGGAGCTGGCCGAACTGCTGGCCCGGCCGTACGAAGGGGCCGAGCGGTCCGACGGCAAGGCCGCGTTCGAGCTGTGGCGGGCGGCGATCGAGGCGGGCGGGCCGGACAACATCACCCTTGCGCTGGTGCGGATCGGGACGTGACCGCGACGGCGTACGGACCCGCCCCGGCGGGGCGCCGAAGCGCTCCGCCGGGGCGGTCACCTGTCCGTTCGCCGCGTTCGGCTCACATCTCGCTCGTGACGCTCACCCCGTTGAAGCCCTGCTGGGCGTAGAGGCTGAAGTAGACGTAGCCGGCCGGCGGGTCGGTCACGGTCAGCGTCTCCGCGTTGTCCGGGCCGGTCGAGCGCGCCGCGTTCGCGCCGGTGTACGCCCAGCCGGTCGGGTTGTAGTAGAGGTCGCCGTTGCCGGTGCCGCCACTGGAGGTGATCTTCACCTGCTTGGTGCCCGCCGGCACCAGGAGGTAGAAGTGCGCGTAGTTGCCCGTGGCGGCCGCGACGTTGCTGCGGCCGCAGCCGGCGTCCAGCTGCCGGGTGTCGGCGGCGGTGCACTCCGGCACCTGCGGGACGATCGGGCCGGTGGCACAGGCGCCGTTCGCGCACTTCGTCAGCCAGCTGTCGAAGTCGGCGTCGTACCGGGTGCCGATGGTCGTCTTCAGCAGGGTGCGCGCGCCGGCCCAGTCGCCCACCCGGTACTTGGCGAGGATCGCGTCCATGTCGGAGCGGTGCTGCTCCAGCATGTAGCGGACGGCGAGGTAGCCCCAGCGGTAGACGCGGTCCTGGTCACCGTAGACGGTGTCGAAGAGGTCGCTCAGCTTGTAGGTGTGCCGCCCGGCGGCCGCGATGGCGGCGTCGTTGCTCACCTTCCGGTACGAGTAGGAGACGTACTCGGCGAAGCCCTCGACCCACCAGACGGTCGGGGTGGTCATGCCGGCGTTGAAGTCGCCGTACATGTCGAACCGGCCGTCGAGGTAGTGGGTGTACTCGTGGTTGAGGTTCCAGATCTCGAAGGACGGGCGGGCCCACTCGGCCTCGTAGCAGAGGAAGCGCGGCTGGTTGCCGACCGCGGCCGGGTCGCCCTCCAGGTACATGCCGCCGTTGTTGGTGTCGATGCCGTAGATCGCGGCGGCCAGCACCTGGTAGTCGAGCGAGGAGTGGAAGACCACGACCTCGATCGTGTTGTTCCCGTCGTCCTTGACCGGGCCGTTGTCCTTGACCACCGAGTGGAAGAAGGCGTCCTGGCCGGTCAGGCTGGTGCAGGCGGTGCCCAGTTGGGTGCTGTCCAGCGCCTGGGCGATCAGCTTGATGCTGGCGCTGCAGGTGGAGTGCACCGTCAGCACACCGGCCTTGAGCTGGTCGGAGGCGTTGCAGGTGCCGTAGTACGAGCAGTTGCCGGCGTCGTAGTAGCCGACCGCCTCGGCGACCGCGGCCCACTGGAAGACGGTGCGGCCGTTCGGGGCGGCCTTCTCGGCCAGCGCCTTGGCGAGCGGGCGGACCTTGGCCTGGAGCGCCGGGTCCTTCAGGAAGCGGCCCAGCTCCTTGGTCGCGTTGTAGACCAGGACGCCGAACTCGCCGCCGAGTTGGTCGTTGTTGCGGGTCGCGAAACCGGAGAGGGTGTCCAGCACGCTGGGGTCGGCCTCGACGGCCGCGTCGAAGCCGGGCACCTGGTGGCCGCGGAACAGCACGGTGAACACCGGGTTGACCGACCAGGCCATGCCGGCCGGGTTCCAGGTGGCGCTGTTGTAGTCGGTCAGCAGCCGCTTGACCACCGGCAGGTAGCGGACGTTCTCCTGCGCGCTGTCGATCAGGGTGACGGTCTCGCCCAGGATGGTCGCGTTGCCCGCGACGACGTCGTGCGAGTGCGCGCTGCCGAAGAACGCGTCCAGCCCGGAGCGGATCGCGGTCTGCAGGGTGGCGCCGTACGGGCCGACGTCGTCCTTGTGGTACCACTGCGCGAAGTAGCCCGCGCGCAGGTAGAGCACCAACTGCTCGACGGAGGTGGAGTCGTCACCCGGGTAGCTGCCCGCCGCGTCGCGCAGCGCGTACGCCACGGTGGTCATCTGCTCCTCGCGGAACGCGCCCCGCGCGTCGGCGCCGGTGAGCTGGAAGAGGGTGTTGATGCACTGGACGTCGGCGGCCTTGATGTGCTGGACCAGGTCGCTGCCGGTCCGGCCGGTGAAGTCGCCGGTGGTGCAGGGCTGTCCGGCGGTCGCGCCGGGACGGAGGGACTTGGCGGTCGGCCGGGCCTCGGCCGGGCGGGTGTCCAGCGAGATCGGGGCCCGCTGGTCCGCGGAGGCGAACTGCCGCTCGCCGTCGGCGCGTTCGGGGGTGCCGGTGGCGGGCTGCGGGGCCGGCCCGGCCGGCGTGGCGGGGGCGGGGGCGCCACCGGGGGCGGCGGCGGGGGCTGCCTGGCTCTGCGGGGCGAAGAGGCCGGCCGCCAGGAACACGGACAGGACGAGCGTCAACAATCGTGCCAGCTGCGGGAGTCGCAGCAGACGTGCGGGACTCACGTGGGGGCCTCCGGGCCGTCGTCGGCCGCGGGTTGGGGGCGCGGCCGGTGGGGGATCGAGGACCGTTGGGCGGCGGGCCGCGTGGGGCGGTTCGCCGGGACACGGTGGGGAGTGTGACATGTACCATGGCACACATCACATGGCCTTGGGAACCCTCGCTGCCGTGCGCGATTCGCGGGGAAAACGCGGAGAGGCCATGGTGACGATTCGTCACCACGGCCTCCGCCGAAGCGAGTTGTCTACCAGGGCGCGCTACTTGCGCAGCAGCAGGGTCGCGCCCGCCGTCACGAGGCCGAGCACGACGGCCGCCGCGCCGTACGCCAGCCGGTGCGCCCGCACCACCGGCAGGAAGCGATCCACCGCGTAGCGGCCCGGGCCGGTCAGCGCGAGCGCGGCCGCGCCGGCCGCCAGCAGCAGCGCGTACTCGAAGCCCTTCGGGGCGAAGAAGCCGCCGTCCCAGGTGACCGCGATCGCGTTGACCATCGTGCCGACGACCGCGGCGCCCGCCAGCGGGGTCAACAGGCCCACGGCGAGGGCGAGTCCGCCCAGCGTCTCGGTGAGGCCGGCCACCACGGCCATCGTGTTCCCGGCCGGGTAGCCGCTCATGGTGAAGAAGTGGCCGGTGCCGTCGATCCCGCCGCCGCCGAACCAGCCGAACAGCTTCTGGCTGCCGTGGACGGCCATGGTCAGGCCGAGGGCCAGGCGCAGAACGAGGAGTCCGGCGTCATAGGCGTGCGGGGAGGCCGCGAGCCCGGAGGTCTCCCCGGACGAGCGGACGGTGGGACTGGTGGCGGCGGTCGTGCTCGGGCTGCTGCTCGGCATGCGCGTCTCCATCGATCGAAGGTCGGCCGTCGTCGACCGGAGCCGACGTGAACGGTGCGTGGCGAAGCGGCACGGATGGGTCACGAAGAGGGTCATGATCCTGACATCATTGTTCAACGTTGAACAGGCCGCTGATCCGACCGTACCCTGGAGTTCGAATTTGAACAACTGACGGTTCGTGCGCAACTCGCGGCCCCCGTCCGAGCTGGGGCAGGGTGGGAACATGGCTCAACGCAGGCAACACCAGCGGGCGACGCGCACCGGCACCCCGTACCCCGAAGCCCTGGCCGCCTTCGGCGAACGCGTCCGGCTGATCACCCCCGAGCAGTGGGACTCCCCCACCCCGTGCACCGACTGGTCCGTCCGCGACCTGGTCAACCACCTCACCGGCGAACAGCTCTGGGTGCCCGAACTGCTGATGGGCGCCACCATCAGCGAGGTCGGCAGCCGCTTCGACGGCGACGTACTCGGCGCGGACCCGGTCGCCGCCTGGGCCGACGCCGCCGAGCACGCCCGCGAGGCCTGGGCCGTCCCCGGCGCCACCGAGCTGACCGTCCACCTCTCCTTCGGCGACGTCTCCGGCCAGTACTACCTGGACCAGCTCACCACCGACCTCGTCATCCACAGCTGGGACCTCGCCCAGGGCATCGGACGGCGCACCCGGCTCCCCGCCGCCCTCGTCGACTTCGCGCTCGGCGAGATCAGCGGCTACGGCGACCTCTCCGGCAGCGGGATCTTCGACCCGCCGCTGCCGGTGGCCGAGGACGCGCCCCCGCAGACCCGGCTGCTCGCCCTCACCGGGCGGCGGGACGCAGGGTGAGGGCGGGCTCGCCCAGGTGAGCGGCGGGCTCGCGCCGGTGAGCGGTCCGACGCCGGATACTGGAAGGTACGGGGGAGTCATCCGTGCGAGAGGCGGGCACCATGAGCCGCAGGCCGGACATCCTCGGCGAATTCACCGCCGACCACCGGGCGGTCACCGAACTGCTCGACGCCATCGAAGCCGCGCCGGCCGGCAGCACCGAGCGCGGCGACCTGGTGACCCGGCTGACCGACCTGCTGTTCGCCCACTGCGCCGCCGAGGAGGAACACCTCTTCCCCGTCGTGCAGCACGACGTGCCCGACGGCGGGGCACTGGTGTTCGGCAGCATCCACGACCACCTGGCGATCGGACAGTACCTCGCCGACCTGCAAGCCCTGCAGCCCGCCGACCCGGCCTTCGACACCCTGCTGCGCGGCCTCGCCGACACCCTGCGTCGACACCTGCGCGGCGAGGAGCAACAGCTCTTCCCCGCCGCCCGCAAGGCCCTGCCCGCCGCCGCCCGCACCGCGCTCGGCGACCGGCTGCGCGCGGAGCGTGCGGAACTCGGCCCCTACCCCCCGGTCAGCCCTGCGGACTGATCACCGCGAACCGGGCGCCCTCGCGGTCCCGCAGCCGGGCCACCCGCCCGTACGGGGAGTCGAAGGCCGGTCCGAGCGCCGCGCCGCCCAGCTCGACGGCCCGGGCCAGCGCCCGGTCGGTGTCCGGGACGGCGAACGACACCTCCCAGTGCGGCGGCATCCCCGCCGGGCCGCCCGTCAGCTCCTTGGCCAGCGCCGCGACACTGTTGCCCTCCGCGCGCAGCACCACCCGGTCGTGCTCCCAGCGGACGTCGAAGCGCTCCGGTTCACGGCCGTCCCAGCGGAACACCTCGCCGTAGAACATCGCCGCCGCGAACGGGTCCGGGGTGCGCAGCTCGATCCAGACCGGCGCGCCGAGCAGCTCCAGCTTCCGGGCCCGGCCCAGCGGGCCCTCCCAGATGCCGAACACCGCTCCCGCCGGGTCCGCCGCGAAGGCCACCCGCCCGGCGTCGAAGGCGAGCGGGCCGACGGCCAGGGTCGCGCCGCGCTCACGCACCGCGTCGGCGGCGGCGTCGGCGCTCTCCGTCCCGAAGTAGCTGATCCACGCGAGCGAGATCGCCCCGCCGCCCGTGGTGCCCAGCCCGGCCACCGCCTCCCCTCCGGTCACCGCGTGCACGTACGGCCCGAAGCGGTCCGGCCTGGGCTCGAACTCCCAGCCGAGCAGCGGCCCGTAGAACCCCTTGGCCCCCTCCAGGTCCCCGGCCGTCAGGCTCACCCAGCACGGAACGGCCGCCACGCAACGCACTTTGGCGGTCTCACCGCTGCCCATCGCGGACCTCCTCGCCCACCCGGCCGCCGGGCCCCTCCCGACTCCCACGGCCCACCGGCCGCCCGGAACGCCCACAGCCTAGGCCGCCACCGCGGACACCCCCGGGAAGCCATGCCCGGGATCAGCGCACCCAGTTCTTCAGCGGCTCGGTGCGTCCAGGGAGATGCCCACCGGCTCGGGGAGACGGACGGTCCTGCCGAAGGGGGCGCTCGCCGCTGCAGGAGGGTCCGTGTGGCGCAGGTCACACTGCGCTGGGAAATTCCGGGGACGGATTCCCCGTTTCCGAGTACGTTGGAAGAAGCGGGGAGAACTTCCCCGGTATCCTGAAGGAGCAGTCGTCGTGACCACCGCCACCGCTGAGTCGGTCCACCCCGTGGGGAGTGTCCGTACGCCGAAGTTGCGTGCGGACGCGAGCCGGAACCGGGAGCGGATCGTGCTGGCGGCCCGGGACGCGTTCGTCGAGCACGGTGCGGATGCGCCGCTGGACGAGATCGCGAAGCGGGCGGGGGTCGGCAATGCCACCCTGTACCGGAACTTCCCGGACCGGATGGCGCTGATCCGCGAGGTGGCCCTGCTCGTCAAGAACCGCATCCTGGCCCTCGCCGAGACGGCGACGGCGGAGGCGGACGCCGCTGACGGCGGTGGCCCGTTCGACGCTCTGCAGCGGTTCGCGCACGCGACCGTCGCGGAGAAGGTCGGCGGTCTCTGCGCGCTGTTCACCAGCCATGTCGACCCGCTCGACCCCGAGTTGACCGAGATCCGGGAGCGCCTGCGGTCCGCCGTGAGCGGGCTGATGGAGCGCGCCCGGGCCGCGGGCGAACTGCGGCCGGACGCCGACCACGGCGACCTGTTCATCGCGATGAGCCAACTGACGCGGCCGCTGCCGGGCACTTCGTGCCGGGTGCTGGACGAGTTCGTCCACCGGCACCTGCAGCTGTTCCTGGACGGCCTGCGCGCGCCGGCCCGTTCGGTCCTGCCGGGCCGGGCCGCGACCTTCGAGGACTTCCTGACCCAGAACTGACCGAGCACCAGACCCGATCCGAGCACCACGACAGACGAGCACCGCAGCAGACGAGCACCACAGCAGACCCGAGCACCGCAGCACGATCCGACCGGCATCCCGAGCGAGCGCCACGCCTGACCGGCGTCGCCCCGGCAGGGCACGCCTCCGCACGCCGCACGCCGTCCCAGAGCTTTTCGAGCACCTTTCACCGTACGGCAACCTGCCGTTCCCGTACGGCAGTCGACCGTTCACGCACACCACGCACCGTGAAGTGAGTACCCCCATGTCCCAAACCGACGCCCGACCGGCGACACTGCCCGACCCCCGGCGCTGGAAGGCGCTGATATTCATCGGCCTCGCCCAGCTGATGGTCGTCCTCGACGCGACCATCGTGAACATCGCCCTGCCGTCCGCCCAGCGCGACCTGGGCATCTCCGACGGCAACCGCCAGTGGGTGATCACCGCCTACGCGCTGGCCTTCGGCGGCCTGCTGCTGTTCGGCGGCCGGATCGCGGACCTCTGGGGCCGCAAGCGGACCTTCATCGTCGGCCTGACCGGCTTCGCCCTGGCCTCCGCGCTCGGTGGCGCCGCGGCCAACACCGCGATGCTGCTCGGTTCCCGCGCCCTGCAGGGCGTGTTCGGCGCGCTGCTCGCCCCGGCCGCGCTGTCGCTGCTGGCGGTGACCTTCACCGAGGCCAAGGAGCGCGCCAAGGCCTTCGGCATCTACGGTGCGATCGCCGGTGGCGGTGGCGCCATCGGTCTGATCCTCGGCGGCCTGCTGACCGAGTACATGAACTGGCGCTGGACCTTCTTCGTCAACATCCCGTTCGCCATCCTGGCCGCCGTGGGCGCCGTCCTGGTGATCCGCGAGCCCGCCGGGGGCCGCAACCGCAACAAGCTGGACGTCCCCGGCGTGCTGCTGGTGACCACCGGCCTGGTCTCGCTGGTGTACGGCTTCACCCGGGCCGAGTCCTCCGGCTGGACGGCCGGCAGCACCCTGGGCCTGTTCGCCGCCGCCGTCGTGCTGCTGGGCGCCTTCGTCCTGGTGGAGCAGAGGGTCAAGGCCCCGCTGCTGCCGCTGCGCGTGGTGCTGAACCGCAACCGCGGCGGGGTGTACCTGTCGCTGGGCATGGCCGTGATCGGCATGTTCGGCCTGTTCCTCTTCCTGACCTACTACCTGCAGGTCGTGCGCGGCTACAGCCCGGTGCTGACCGGCGTCGCGTTCCTGCCGATGGTGGCGGGCATGATCACCGGCTCGACCCAGATCGGCGCCCGGCTGATGACCCGCGTCCCGGCGCGCTACCTGATGGCGCCCGGCTTCCTGACCGCCTCGGTCGGCATGTTCCTGCTGACCCACATCGGCCTGGACACCTCGTACCCGGCGCTGATCCTGCCCGGCCTGGTCCTGATGGGCCTCGGCATGGGCACGGCGTTCATGCCGGCCATGAGCCTGGCGACGTACGGCGTCCAGCCGCGCGACGCCGGTGTGGCCTCCGCGATGGTCAACACCTCGCAGCAGGTCGGCGGCGCCATCGGCACCGCGCTGCTGAACACCATCGCGGCCAGCGCGACCACCACCTGGCTGGCCTCGCACGTCACCGGCGCGGCCGCCGCCTCCCCGGAGGCCGCCAAGGTGCTGCAGTTCCAGGGCATGGTGCACGGCTTCTCGACCGCGATCTGGGTGTCCTTCGGGATCCTGGTGGCGGCCGCCACGGTGGCGTTCACCTTCATCACCGCCGGCCGGCCGGACGCGTCGGGTGCGGGCGCCGGTGCGGGTGCGGCGAAGAGCGACGAGGTGCCGGTGCTGGTGCACTGACGCCCAGGGGTTCACTCGGGTGCGTACGCGGCCCGTCCGGTGTCTCACGGCACCGGGCGGGCCGCTCGGCGTTTCCGCCGCGGGTGCGGCCCCCGGGTGCGGCCCCGGGCATGGCCCCGACTGCGGCTTCGACCTGACCCCCGGGGTGGAAGTGGGGATGACCCCCCGTTTAAGGTGGGCTCCAGTGCGAATCGGGGACCTCTCCCCGCTTCCTTCGGACCGAGGTGCGTGCGACATGACCCGGAATCAGAGCCCAGGACGGGGGCAGCGGGCCGCCGACTGGGCGGACGGCCGGCTGGGGATCTACACCCTGGCCAGGGCGAACCTCCGCAAGATCTTCCCGGACCACTGGTCCTTCATGCTGGGCGAGATCTGCCTCTACACCTTCCTGATCATCATCCTGACCGGCGTCTGGCTGACGCTGTTCTTCAAGCCGAGCATGGGCGAGGTCATCTACGACGGCTCGTACGTGCCGCTCAAGGGCATCGGGATGTCGGAGGCCTACGCCTCCACGGTCGACATCAGCTTCGAGGTGCGCGGCGGGCTGCTGATCCGTCAGATCCACCACTGGGCGGCGATCGTCTTCGTCGCAGCCATGTTCGTCCACATGATGCGGGTGTTCTTCACCGGAGCGTTCCGCAAGCCGCGCGAGATCAACTGGCTCTTCGGCTTCCTGCTGCTCTTCCTCGGCATGATGGACGGCTTCTTCGGCTACTCCCTGCCGGACGACCTGCTCTCCGGCACCGGCATCCGGTTCATCGAGGGCGTGGTGCTGGCCGTGCCCTTGGTCGGCACGTACGTCCAGATGTTCCTGTTCGGCGGGGAGTTCCCGGGGCACGACATCATCCCGCGGTTCTTCACCATCCACGTGCTGCTGATCCCCGGCATCATGCTCGGTCTGCTGGTCGCGCACCTGATCCTGGTCTTCTACCACAAGCACACCCAGTGGGCGGGCCCGGGCAGGACCGAGAAGAACGTCGTCGGCATGCCGCTGATGCCGGTCTACATGGCCAAGGCCGGCGGGTTCTTCTTCCTCGTCTTCGGCATCATCGCGCTGGTGTCGGCGATCGCGACCGTCAACCCGATCTGGTCGTACGGACCGTACCGGCCCGACCAGGTCTCCACCGACGCCCAACCGGACTGGTACATGGGCTTCGCCGAAGGCCTGGTCCGGGTGATGCCCGGCTGGGAGATCGGGCTGTGGGGGCACACCCTCAACCTCGGGGTGCTGATCCCGATCCTGCTGTTCCCGGTGATCCTCCTCGCCATCGCGGTCTACCCCTTCGTGGAGAGCTGGGTGACCGCCGACACGCGGGAGCACCACCTGCTCGACCGGCCGCGCAACGCGCCCGTGCGCACCGCGCTCGGCGCCGCCTGGATCAGCCTCTACCTGGTGATGCTCGCGGGCGGCGGCAACGACCTCATCGCCACCCACCTGCACCTGTCACTCAACGCCATCACCTACGCGGTGCGCGTCGGCGCCTTCGCCCTCCCCGTGGCCGTCTTCGTCGTCACCAAGCGCTGGTGCCTCGGCCTGCAGCGCCGGGACCGCGAGAAGGTGCTGCACGGACGCGAGACCGGCGTCATCAAGCGCCTGCCGCACGGCGAGTTCACCGAGGTGCACGCCGGACTCAGCCCCGCCGAACGGCACCGGCTCACGGCACACGAGCAGCCCCGCCCCCTCGTCCTGCCCGCCCCCGCGGACGAGAATGGAGTGGCCCGCCCGACCGGCGCGCTCACCCGCACCCGCACCCGGCTGTCCCGCGGATTCCACGGCGAGCACGCGCAGATCCCCAAGCCCACCGCCGAGGAGTACCGCGAGATCACCCAGGGCCACGGGCACTGACCCGCCCCGACTGCCCCGCCCCGACGCCAAAGGGAGGACATCGTGCACGACCGAACCGACCAGCTCGCCGACAGCAGATACCTCCTGCTCACCACTTTCGACGAGGACGGCAGCCGGCGGGAGTCACAGCTCTGGGTCGTGCAGGACGGCACGGCCCTCGGAGTCTGGGCCCCCGCCCACTCCGACGAAGCCGAGCGCGTCCGCCGCCACCCCCGGGTGCTGATCGGCCCCTGCGACGCCCACGGGCGCCCGACCGGCCGCCGCCTCCCGGCCCGCGCCCGGCTCTGCGACCCGGACGCGACCGCGCGCTACCGCACCTCGCTGATCAACAAGTACGGGCTCACGGCGCTGATCGCGCTGGCCCGCAGCCGGTTCCGGGTCGGGCTGGCCGGGACGGTCGGGATCCGGATCACGCTGAACGAGCTGGAGCAGCGGCTGGTCGGGCCGGAGTGGCAGCCACCGGGCAGGTACTGCGTCAACTGAGGGCGGTCGCGGACGACTGAACCGTCGGAACGGTCGGAACGGACGGGGGCGTTGCGGCCGCGCCGAGAAAGCCGGTCGAGCGCCGGGGCCCGGGGACGGGGCCCCGGCGCTCGGCGTTTTCCGGCGCCCGGCGATTCCCGGCGCCCGGCGTTCGCGTTTCCCGCGCCCGGTATTGCCTGCGCTCAGCGTTTCGGCGCCGGGCGGCCCGCTCAGGAGTCGTCGTCCGGCGCCCGTGCCAGATCCCCGGGCTCGCACGCCTCCCGGCCCGTCCCGACGTGGACGACCCTGATCGCCCGCTCCGGGCCGCCGGGCACGACGTGCTGCTCGCGCCCGCAGCGCGGGCAGATCAGCGGGATCCGCGCGCGGGCCGGCTCCTGGCCGGCGCGATCGTTCGGGGTGGTCACGTCAGCGGGTGGGTCGGGACCGGGCTGACCTCCTGGATCTCGCCGTGGGCCTTGGTGAGCAGTTGGGAGGCGAGGTCGTTGAGCGCCCGGGCCCCCGCGACCTCCTCGCCGACCCGTAGCTGTTCCGGGTCGGAGGGGTGGCGACTGCTGTAGCCGTGGGCCCGCAGTTCGCGCCCGTCGCCGAGCCGGAGCAGGGCGGCGGCGCTCGTCCGCGGGCCGTCCTCGCGGAACTCCATCTCGATGTGCCAGCCGACCAGAGTCTGCATGGCGGATCACCTCCATCGGTTACCCCTCCAGAGTGCGCCGCACCCCGCGGGAACACCAGGCCAGCCGGATCCGGGCCGCACCGGGGTCGAGTTGAACGCGTTCAAGTCAGCGGCGTAGAGTCGGCGGAGCAGCTCATTTGAACACGTTCAAGGGAGGGTTTCCGCCATGGGAAAAGGCACCACCGAACTGGTGGACCTGCTGGTCCTGCTCGGTATGGGCGCCGTCGTCCCGCTCGGTCTCGCCCTGATCGACGAACCCGGCCTCGCCCGGATCCGGCGGCTCTGGCCGGTGGCCGCCGTACCCGGCGCACTCTCGCTCTGGCTACCGCACGGCCCCCTGGCCACCGGCAACGCCGCCGTCTACGCCCTCGGCACCCTGGCCATCGCCCTGCACGCGCCGCTGCGGCTGGCCCGCACCCGCTCGCTCGCGCCCGCCGAGATCGCCGTACTCACCGCGCTCGCCGCGCCCTCGGTGGCCGGGGTCGCACTGGTCGCCGAGCGCTCCGGCTACCCCCTGTTCGGCTTCGAGCCGCACATCCTGGCGCTCACCGTCCCGCACTTCCACTACGCCGGGTTCACCGCCGCCCTGGTCGCCGGGCTGGTCTGCCGCGCCGCCGACCCCCGCTCCGGCGCCGCCCGCTGCGCGGCGCTCAGCGTCCCGGCGGGCACGCTGCTGGTGCTGGCCGGGTACTTCCTCGGCAACTGGTGCCAGTTCGCGGGGGCCGTCGTGCTGGCCGTCGGCATGTGGCTGGTCGGCCTGGTCACCTGGCGCGAACTGCGCCCCCGGAGCGGCGACACCGCCACCGCCCGGCTGCTCGCGGCCTCCTCTGCCATCCTCGCGCTCACCATGCTGCTCGCCCTCTGGTGGGCGCTCGGCCGGGCCGCCGGACTCCCCCATCCCACCCTGGCCTGGATGGCCGCCACCCACGGCGTCGGCAACGCGCTCGGCTTCGCCCTCTGCGCCCTCCTCGCCTGGCGCCGGATCGCCGCCGACCGGACCGCCGCCGACCGGACCACCACTGGCCGGACCGCCACTGGCCGTCCTGCCATCGGCCGGGTCACCACCGCCGACCGGACCGCCGCCGCGGAGGCCCAGCGATGAACGACTACAGCTACCCCGAACAGGGCGCCAGCCTCACCGGCGACCTGCCCGCCGGATACCGCCACCTGCGGCACCGGGCGCAGATCGGCCACGGCCGCGCCGCCCTCGACGCCGCCGGCGCCGCCCTGCTCGACTGGCGGATGCACCGGCTGGCCGGCGTGCGGATCGACGCCGACGCGGACCGGGCCGCTCCCGGCGTCGCCGTGCGGTGCGCGATCGGCCTCGGCGCCCTCCGGGCCGGCGCCCCCAACCGGGTACTGGCCGTCGTCGACGGACCCGACCGGTACGGCTTCACCTACGGGACCAGGGCCGGGCACCTGGCCTGCGGCGAGGAGACCTTCACGGTCGAACTGGCGCCGGACGGCGGCGTCCGGTTCGGCGTCACCGCCTTCAGCCGGCCCGTCGCCCGGTACGCCCGGCTGGCCGGTCCGCTGCTTCCGCTCGCGCAGCGCGCCTTCGCCTGGCGGTGCGGGCGGGTGCTGGCCCGGATCGCGGCACGGGCGGGGCGGGAGTAGCGGTACGGGCAGGGCGGGGGCAGCGCAGGTGCGGGCCGATAAAAGCGTTGGTGGCTGCGGCGATCCGTCCGGGATGATCGCCGGATGTTGTCGATGCAGCCGGTCCTGGAGATCTTCGCCCCCGACGGCTTCACGCTCTGGCCGACGGCCACCGGCGCGCCGTACCGGAACCTCGTCCTGAACGGGGCGCTGACGCCCGCCGAGGTGGGCACGGCGGTGTGGCGGCTGGCCGACTGCAACGACGTCGAGCTGGACGCCGAGGAGGAGGCCGCGCGCGGCCCCCGCCCGGAGGACCCGCTGGGCGGCTTCCTGCACGGGCTGCTCACCGACCCCGCCCCGTACGCCCCCGGCGGCCTGCGGGTGACCGATCCCGCCACCGGCGCCGTCTTCGAGCCGGGCTGCTGCAACGGCCTGGAGGAGTGGCGCGCGTGGCTGAACGTGACCGACGGCGCGGGCGCCGCCTGGTTCGGCCACGATCCGGACGCCCGGGCCGAACGCGTGGGCCGCGTCGTCCGGCTGGTCCGCGACGCCGAGGACGCGAACAGCCCGGTGATCGCACTGCCGGCGGCCGAACTGCAGCGGCTGCTCACCGGGGCCGAACGGGACCTGCGCGACTTCCTGGCCCTGGCGGCGGCCTGGGCCACGCAGCAACTGCCCGACCGCGCCGCCGCCGTCACCGCCGCACTCGCCCGGGCGCTCGACCTGGAACCCCCGGCATGACCAGCTTCCACACCCACCGGGCCCGGGTGCACGACGCCTCGCTCCCGCCGCACCGGCGGCACAGCGCGCTGCGGACCTGCCTGACCTGCTTCGCCCCGTACGGCCTGCGGGCGACGTACCACCACCTCACCGTCAGCGCCCGGATGCCCCGGCACCTGGATACGGACCCGGACGCGCTGGTCCGCGCCGTGGACGAACTGCACGAGGCGCGCGAGCTGTGGCGGGCCCGGGCCGAGGAGTACACGGAGCAGCGCCGGGCACAGAAGCGGGCCGGGCGGCGGCTGCCGCCGCAGACGGCGTGGTGGCACCGGCCCCGGTGGGACTCGCCGGACGTGGCCTGGAGCCACGACCCTTTCCTGCACCCGCCGTTGAGCCTGCCCGACTACGTCCGGCGGCAGAACGCGCTGTTGGACGGGGCCGAGCTGCCCGGCTGCCCGGCCTGCGGGGAGGAGGGTCCGCCGGTGCCGATCCCGACCTGCGACGACCGCACCGGACTGTGCCGCTCCTGCGCACGGGTTCTGGTGCCCTGCCCGTGCGGGCGGTGGCACGGCTTCGAACCGACCATCCGGGTCGGCTGGAGCCGGACCTGGCGGCGGGAGCACCTGACCGGCACCGGCGAACCGGACCCGCACTGGCCCGGCGTCCGGGGCACGGCCCGGATCGAGCGGCTGGCCCCGTACCAGTACGTGCACCCGTACCCGCTGGTCTGAGTCAGGACCGGTGGGCGGGGACGGCGACCAGGACCGCGCCGGTGTCCTGGACGCGCACCTCGAAGTGGTCGATGTCGCCCGGCTGGAGGGCCGCGCCGCCGGTGGTGCGCAGGACGCCGCTGCCGCCTCCGTAGCCGCTCGCCGGGACGGACCAGGTGGTGACCGTCTGCCGCTCCCCGCTGTGCGCCACGGCGACCAGACTGCAGGTCAACGGGCCCTGGACGCCGCCGAGTTGCAGGCTGATCCGGCTGCCCCAGGTGGTGCCGTCCAGGCCGACGGCGGCATGCGCGCCGGTGGTCGGGTCGGTCGCGCTGAACTGCTCGGCCACGGCGACCACGGCGGGGGTGCTGTCGGCGGTGATCACGGCGGCCGTGATGGCGGGGCCCGCCGCCACGGCCGCGGTCGCGGCCAGGGCCAGCACCAGCCGGCGCACCCGGCCGCGCCGCCGGGCGGTCCCGACCTCGGCGACCAGCCGGTCCAGGAGCTGGGGGTCGGGGCGGGGGGCCGGGCCGGCCGGGTCCAGGCCGGCGACCGCCGCGGCGGTCGCGTACTCCGCCAACAGCGGCTCCAGGAAGCCGAGTTCGGCCACCTGCTCGGCGCACTGCGGGCAGTCGGCCAGGTGCTGCTCGAAGGCGGCGCGCTCGGCGGGCTCCAGCAGGCCGAGGACGTACGCGCCGGCGTCGACGTGCTCCGGGCCGTCGGGAGCGGGCTCCGGACTGCCGAAGGCGGGGTCCGGGCCGCCGGGGGCGCGCTCCTGGCCGTCGGGGATGTGCTCCGGGCCGCCGGGCGCGGAGTCGGGGCGCTTGGTCACGATGTCACTCCCCGTTCCTCCAACGCGAGCCTGAGCGAGCGCAGTGCGTAGAACACCCGCGACCGTACGGTCCCGGGCGGGATGCCGAGGTCGGCGGCCGCCTCGGTGGCCGTGCGGCCCTTCAGGTAGGTCTCGACGATGATCTCGCGGTGCGCCGGCGAGAGGTCGCCGAGCGCGTCCGCGACGGTCATCATCCGCAGTGCCCGGTCGAGCTCGTCGTCGGCGGGCAGCAGTTCCAGGGCCGAGGCGTCCACCTCGCGCGGCCTGGCCTGGGCGCTGCGGTGGCCGTCGATCACGATCCGCCGCGCGACCGTGACCAGCCAGGGCCGCAGCGAGTCCACCTGCGGGTCGAGGCGGTGGATGTTGCGCCACGCGCGGACCAGGGTCTCCTGGACCACGTCCTCGGCGCGCTGCCGGTCACCGGCCACCAGGTGGAGCACGAAGCCGAGGAGCGGACCGGCGTGCTCGCGGTAGAGGGCGCGCATCAACTCCTCGTCCGCCGCCTCCGTCCCGTGGCCGGCGTCGCCGCCGACGGGGTGCTCATCGGTCACCACTTCATCGTTGCGCACCCGGGCCTCCCGGTCGAGGGCGGTCGCCATCGGTCAGTAGCCGGGGGTGCCGGGCTTGGGGCTGGGGGTCGCGGGGCTCGGGGCGGGCGTCCCGGTGCCCGCCTTGGCGCCGCTCGGGGTCGCCGCGAACCAGGTGCCGCCCACGCCTTGGCCGTTGGTGTCGCCGGGCTTGCCGTCCGACGAGTAGCGGTAGACCGGCCAGCCGTCGAGGGTGACCTGCTTGGTGCCGTCGGAGCGGGTGACGGTGCCGACCAGCTTGCTGTCGATGCCCTTGACGGTGACGTTTCCGTTGGCGTGCTCGGGCGGCCAGACCGTGGCGCAGCTGCCGTTGCAGGAGGACTCCGACGGGTTGGTGTGGTCCTGGTCGAAGCGGTAGAGGGTGAAGCCGGCGCTGTCGGTGACGATCGTGCCCAGCTTGGGGTCGCGGGCGGTCTGCAGGGTGGCGCTCGCCGGGGCGCTCTGGCCGCCGGACGTGCTCGGGGCGCCCGACGTGCCGCCCCCGGACGACCCGCAGCCGACGATCAGGGCGGCCGCCGCGATGCCGGAGGCGGCCAGCACGGCGACCCGGCCGGTGCGGAGTTTGCTGTGCATGGGGTGGCTCCCGCAGTCGGAACGGAGTGGTCACCCTCCTGTACGCGCGGTACCGGCCGGGTGCTCAATGCCGGGCGCCGCGCTTTCCGGATCCGCTTCCGAATCCGCACGGAATACGCCACCGAGCAGCGCCGTTGTCGCGGGCACATGGTCTGTACCGCAGTCTCCGGAAGGGAAGGAATCGCGAGATGAGCAGCACGGTCGAGCTGACCAAGGAGAACTTCGACGACATCGTCCCGGGCCCGGACGGCAAGGACTTCGTCTTCATCGACTTCTGGGCCGGGTGGTGCGGGCCGTGCCGGCAGTTCGCCCCCGTCTACGAGAAGGCGGCCGAGCGTCACACGGACCTGGTCTTCGCCAAGGTGGACACCGAAGCGCAGCAGGACCTGGCCGCCGCGTTCGGCGTCCAGTCGATCCCGACGCTGGCGATCATCCGTGAGGGCGTGCTCGTCTTCTCGCAGGCCGGCGCACTGCCGGAGGCGGTGTTCGAGGACCTGATCAGCCAGGCCCGCAACCTGGACATGGCCGAGGTGAAGCGCAAGGTCGCCGAGGAGCAGGCGGCCGACGGCCAGGCCTGAGCCCGGACCGGCCGACGGGGCCCCGGGGAGCGGCGCCTCCCCGGGCCCGAAGGAGTGATCCGCCATGAGCACGTTCGTACTGGTCCCCGGCCTCTGGCTCGGCGCCTGGGCCTGGGACGAGGTGGCCGCGCCGCTGCGCGCCGCCGGGCACCGGGTGTACCCCGTGACCTTGCCCGGGCTGGCCGAACGGGCGGGCGAGAGCGGTGAGTTCGGCCTGGAGGAGCACATCGCCGACCTGTCCGACCTGCTGGTCCGCGAGGACCTGTGGGAGGTCGTGCCGGTCGCCCACAGCGGCGCCTGCGCCCCGGTGGGCGGGCTCGCGGACCGGATGCCGGAACGGATCCGCCGGGTGGTCTACCTGGACAGCGGCCCGCTGGCCGACGGCTCCGCGCTCTACGACCTCTGGCAGCCCGACTACCAGCAGATGGCCGAGACCTCGCTCGTCGACGGCCGGCTCCCGATGCCGCCCTGGGAGTACCTGGCCGCGCACGGCGCCAGCACGGAGGGCCTGGACGAGGCCGCCCTGGCACGGATCCGCTCCCTCGCCGCCCCGCACCCCGCCGGGGCTTACCGGGACGCGCTGCGGCTGACCGGCGACGGGGCCGCTCTGCCGCACGCGCTGGTGTCCTGCTCCTTCCCGCTCGCCCAGGTCCGCGAGCTGATCGCGGCCGGCCACCCGTACTTCGCCGCGATGGCGGGGCCGAACTGGGAGCTGCGCGAACTGCCCACCGGGCACTGGCCGATGTTCTCCCGCCCGGCCGACACGGCGGCGGTGCTCGCGGAGCTCGCCACGGTCTGAGGCCGCCCCGGTTGTGCTCTGCGCGCCCCGGCCATGTCCCCCGCGTGTCCTGCGCGTGTCCGTCCGTCGCGCCGGCGGGCCCGGCCCGGCAGGATAGGGCCCACGCCGCACTCGAGCGGCCGCTGCTCGACATCTGCGAATGCGCACCCGCCACACCCGCCACACCGGCCCCGCAGGCCGGGGTGGCCACCGACCCCACGGAGGACCGGGCATGACCAGCACCGCCGAAGAGTACGACGTCATCGTCCTGGGGGCCGGCCCCACCGGCGAGAACGTGGCGGACCGGACGGTCGCCGCCGGCCTGCGCACGGCGATCGTGGAGGCCGAACTGGTCGGCGGCGAGTGCTCGTACTGGGCCTGCATGCCGAGCAAGGCGCTGCTGCGCCCGGTCGCCGCGCTGGCCGACGCCCGCGCGGTGGCCGGCTCCCGGGAGGCGGTCGGCGACGCGCGGCTGGACCCGGCCGCGGTGCTGGCCCGGCGGGACTCCTTCACCTCGCACTGGAACGACGACGGCCAGGTGCGGTGGCTGCGGGACACCGGCATCGCGCTGGTCCGCGGCCACGGCCGGCTGGCCGGCGAGCGGATGGTGACGGTGGAGGCCGAGGACGGCAGCGAGCGGGTGCTGACCGCCCGGCACGCCGTCGTGGTGTGCACCGGCAGCCGTCCGGTGCTGCCCCCGCACGTGCCCGGGCTCGCCGAGGCCCACCCGTGGACCAACCGGGAGGCGACCGGCGCGCGGACCGTCCCCGGGCGCCTCGCGGTGGTCGGCGGCGGGGTGGTCGGCGTGGAGATGGCCGCCGCCTGGCGGGCACTCGGCTCCGAGGTCGTCCTGCTGGTGCGCGGCGACGGGCTGCTGCCCAGGATGGAGCCCTTCGCGGGCGAGCTGGTCGCCGAGGGCCTGCGGGACGCCGGGGTGGACCTCCGGTTCGGCACCGAGGTCACCGCGGTGCGACGGACGGACGGCTCCGGGCCGGTCACCCTGACGCTGGCCACCCGCGACAAGCCGGACGGTGGCGAGGAGCTGACCGCCGACGAGGTGCTGTACGCGACCGGCCGGGCCCCGCGCACCGCCGACATCGGGCTGGAACAGGTCGGACTGAAGCCGGGCGCCTGGCTGGACGTGGACGACAGCTGCACGGTGCTCGGCGTGGACGGTGCGAGCGGTGCTAGCGGTGCTAGCGGTGTGACCAGTGCGAGCGGCGAGTGGCTGTACGCCGCCGGGGACGTCAACCACCGGGCGCTGCTCACCCACCAGGGCAAGTACCAGGCCCGGATCACGGGCGCCGTGATCGCCGCCCGCGCCCAGGGGAGCCCGCTGGACACCTCGCGCTGGGGCGCGCACGCCGCGTCCGCCGACCTCGCGGGCGCGCCCCAGGTCGTCTTCACGCAACCGGAGGTCGCCGCCGTCGGCCTCACCCTGGCCGCCGCCGAGGAGGCCGGGCTGCGGGTCAAGGCCGTCGACCACGACCTCGGCGCCGTCGCCGGGGCCTCCCTGTACGGCGACGACTACCGCGGCCGGGCCCGGGTGGTCTTCGACCTGGACCGCCAAGTGCTGGTCGGCGCCTGCCTCGTCGGCCCCGCGGTGGCCGAACTGCTGCACTCGGCGACCGTCGCCGTGGTCGGCGAGGTGCCGATCGACCGGCTCTGGCATGCGGTGCCCGCCTACCCGACGATCAGCGAGGTGTGGCTGCGGCTGCTGGAAGGCTGCCGGGGATAACCCTCCGGACGGACGGCCCGCCGGGTGAACGGACGGCCTCCCGAGTGAACGGCGCGGCGAGATGTGACCACCGGTGGACGGCGGGACACTGGCAGTCGGGGGCCGTCCCGGGGGGCCGCACGAAACCCAGGTGGTGTGAGGCATGACCGAGGTGCTGTTGGCCGTCGGAACCGAGAAGGGCCTCTTTCTCGGCCGCAGCCGCGACCGGCTGACATGGCAGTTCAGCGGGCCGCACTTCCCGATGAACGCGATCTACTCCCTCTCGATCGACCGCCGGGGCGGCCGGACCAGATTGCTGGCCGGCGCCGACAGCAGCCACTGGGGGCCCTCCGTCTGGCGCTCCGACGACCTCGGCGCGAGCTGGTACGAGCCGCCGCAGCCGGCCATCCGCTTCCCCGAGTCCACCGGCGCCTCGCTCACCAGGGTCTGGCAGCTGCAGCCCGCCGGACCGGAAGCCCCTGACGTCGTCTACGCGGGCACCGAACCGGCCGCGCTGTTCCGCTCCACCGACGGCGGCGAGACCTTCACCCTGGTCGAGTCGCTCTGGGACCACCCCCAGCGGCCGCAGTGGGGCGCCGGCTACGGCGGCCAGGGCCTGCACACCGTCCTCACCGACCCGCGCGACCCGCAGCGGCTGCTGGTCGCCGTCTCCAGCGGCGGCGTCTACCGCAGCAAGGACGGCGGCGACAGCTGGGAGCCCTCCAACACCGGGCTGCGCGCCGAGTTCTTCCCGCCGGAGAGCCAGTACCCCGAGTTCGGCCAGTGCGTGCACAAGATCGCCCCGGACCCGGTCCACCCGGACCGGCTCTACCTGCAGAACCACGGCGGCGTCTACCGCAGCGACGACTGGGGCGGCAGCTGGCGCTCGATCGTCGACGGACTGCCCGCCGAGTTCGGCTTCGCCGTCGCCGCCCACCCGCACCGCGGCGACACCGCCTACCTCTTCCCGCTCGGCGGCGCCGACGACCGCGTCCCGCCCGGCCGCCGCTGCCGGGTCTTCCGCACCACCGACGGCGGCACCAGCTGGCAGCAGCTCGCCGACGGCCTGCCCGGCGAGGACCACTACGGCATCGTGCTGCGCGACGCCCTGCGGACCGACGACGCCGACCCGGCCGGGATCTACTTCGGCAACCGGACCGGCGACGTGTACGGCAGCCACGACGAGGGCGAGAACTGGTCCCTGCTGGTCTCCCACCTGCCGGACGTACTCTGCGTCCGGGCAGCGGTGGTGGCCTGACGGACAGTCGCCTCGAAAGCCTGAAAGCCTGAAAGTCCGAAAGCCTGGAAGGCAGTCGCGCTGAAAACCGGTTGCAGGACCGCCGGGCCTCGATGACCATGGGCCGCCGACGAACGATCGCGTGACTCTCGTGAACGGGGTGGGCCATGGCCGAGGACCGGGTGGTCAGGTACGACGGCGAGGGCACTCCGGTGCTGCGCTACCAGCTGGGCGAACGGGAGGGCCGGCCCTGGGCCGAACTGCTGGAGGTGCTGGACGAGTCGGCGGACGCCCCCGGGTTCATCCGGACCGAGCTGGCCGGGTGGATGGTCACCGGCAGTCCCGAACTCGGGCGGCGGCTGGCGGCGGACGGCGCGACGGTGCTGCGGCACGCCCACACCTTCCGGCGGGACCTGCGCGCCGATCCCCCGCCCGCCGACTGGGCCGGGGCGCCGCTGCGCGAGGGCCTGCGGGCGGTGCCGTGCGACCGCACGCCGTCGGAGCTGTTCGAGGCCTGGCGGGCCGCCTTCGCCCCCGGGCACGTCGACCACTTCGCGGGCGACGACGCCCGGGCGCTCACCGAGCGGCTCGGGCTCCTGCTCGCCGGGAAGGCCATCGGGCCCGTCCTGCCGTCCAGCGTGCTCGCCGTGGACTCCGAGGACCGCGTGGTCGCCGGGGCGATCATGACCGACCGGGGCGGTCGTCCGTGGATCGCCGACGTCTTCCGCCACCCCCGGTACGGCTACCCCGGCCTCGGCGCCGACCTGCTGCGCCGGGCGGTCGCGGACACCGCCGCACGCGGCCTCGCCGACGTCCACCTGGTGGTCACCGAGGGCAACCCGGCCCGCCGCCTCTATGAATCCCTGGGCTTCCTGCTGACGGAGACCTCGGTGACGGTGATCGTGCCCGACGCCGCCTAGTACTCCAGCAGGACTTCGGTGTTTTGCCTGGTCAGAGGCTGCGTGGTGCAGTGTAGTGGGCTGATTGTCCGTCAGGGGAGGTCTTCAGGAGACCGCCCCTCGATCGTGTGCAACCGCCGTTGGTAGTGGCAGTGGCGGGGCAGCCTCTCGTCGTGATCAACGAGCCTGCATTCG
>NZ_JBVOOL010000049.1:0-25715 GCF_055664045.1 Kitasatospora sp. NPDC023385
GCGAGGGAGTCCAGATCAGGCGTCACAACCGATCTTTGGACTCCCTCGCTTCATGTCATGCGCGGCGGCGAGCCCTTGGCATCAGTCATCTAGGGCACGTACCGGCTGTACTGGGCCCGGAGGAGCAGCACCTGGCCGACAGGGCGGCGGCACTGGGGCTCGGCTACCTGCCACCGGGCAACCCGGCCGACGCCGTGCTGAGCGCTGTACGGCCGGGGGAACGCGTCCTGGTGCGCGGGCTCGGGCTGAACTTCTTCGACCATCTGGCGCTGCTGACCGAGGGCCGCGGCGGCACGTTCACCCGCCAGGACGGCCGACTGGTGTACCACGCGTCCGGCAAGGAGCCTCTGCTGTACGCGAGTTCACGGCGTGGTGTGCCCTACCAGGCACGTGGCGAAAACCAGAAGGGCGCCTACGGACGGTACTTCCCGAAACTGCTCTCGGCCGAGCTCGTCAGCGCTCTTCGGCAGCAGGGCACCCCGCTCGACTTCCACCGCGACCTGTGGCCCTTGATCGCCCGCGAGGTGGAGAGCGTGTACTACGGGGCGCTGCTGGACGCCCGGACACCGGTCTGCTCTCGCCGGTCCGGGCCGGCACCCCGATCGAAGGGGCGGTCGGCGACCGGGCTGGCTCCAGGCGATGCTGGACGCCGAAGCGGCGCTGGCCCGGACGCAGGCCGGGCTTGGGGTGGTGCCGAGATCGGCGGCCGAGGCCATCACGGCCCTCGCCCGGGTCGAGAACTTCGATGTACGGGCACTCGCGCTGGCTTCCCGGGAGACCGCCAATCCTGTGGTCGGCCTGGTCCAGGCCCTGACCGAGTTGGTGGCAGCCGAGCATCCCGAGGCGGCGGAGTACGTCCACTCCGGCTCGACCAGCCAGGACATTCTGGACACCGGGGCGATGCTGGTCGCGGCCCGCGCCCTGCGGATCATCCGAGCCGACCTGGACCGGGTGGCCGAAACGCTCGCCGAGCTGGCCAAGGCCCACCGGTCCACCCCAATGGCGGGACGCACCCTCGCCCTCCAGGCCGTGCCGACCACCTTCGGCCTGAAGACGGCCGGATGGAGGCAGTTGGTGCTGGACGCGAACCGCCGGCTGATGCTGGTCGAGCGGACCGGCCTGCCGGTCTCGTTGGGCGGCGCGGCCGGCACGCTGGCCGGATACCTCGAAAACGCCCGCGCCGCCGACCCCACGACCGACGATGACCCGGCCGGCTACCTGGACCGCCTAACCGACGCCTTCGCCGCCGAGACCGGCTTGGCTCGGCCGGTCCTGCCCTGGCATGCGCTGCGGACCCCCATCGCCGACCTGGCCGCCGCGCTCGCGTTCACGGCCGGGGCGCTCGGGAAGATAGCGGTCGACGTGCAGGTCCTGACGCGGACGGAGCTCGGCGAGGTCGGCGAGCGGCCGGTGGCCGGACGCGGCGCGTCCTCCGCCATGCCGCACAAGCAGAACCCGGTGCACTCCACCCTGATCCGCAGTGCCGCACTCCAGGTGCCAGCCATCGCAACGGGTCTGACGCAATGCCTGATCACCGAGGACGAGCGCTCCGGCGGCGTCTGGCACGCAGAGTGGCAGCTGCTGCGCGAGGCGCTCCGGCTGACCGGCGGCGCCGCGCACACCGCGGTGGAACTCGCCGACGGCCTGCAGGTACGGCCCGAACGGATGGCGGCCAATCTGGCGCTGACCGGCAGCCAGATCGTCTCCGAGCGCATCTCCGCCGTCCTCGCCCCCCGGCTCGGCCGGGTGGCCGCCCGCGCACTGTCCTCCCAGGCGGCCGGAACCGCCGCGGCCACGGGCCGGGAGCTCGCCGATGTGCTCGCCGAACTTCCGGAACTAGAAGGCATATTCACTCCGGAGGCGTTGGCAGCGCTGTGCCGTCCTGAGGACTACCTCGGAGTGGCAGGACCGCTGGTCGACCGGGCCCTACGGCCCTGATCCTGACCCGAGCCGCCGTGCGCTGTTGCCCGGCTCTCCCACGGCCCAGCGCACCCCGGGCGGAAAGCATTCGTGTTCCTGCCGAGGCGCTGGGGGTGGGCACGTGCCAGGGCCGTTGCAAAATCCCGTGATCTTGTAACAGTGCTGGTCACATGATGCCCCGCAGGTCGAGCGGGCGGATGAATGGCTCGTAGGAGGCGTGCCAGACGCCGGCGGCGATGCTGCGGTGCCCGGCGGCGCGGAGGGTGTTGATCGCCAGGTTGCGTAGGGTCGCCATGTTGTCGGGGCCATGGCCGGTGCGGATCTTCGAGGCGTCCTCGGCGAAGGGGGGGAGGTCACTCCGTCCAACCGGAACTTCGGTGCATTCGTGACGGCCCACCCCCACCCCTCTCACCGCCGCGACCTGCGGACACATGATCACTGGGACTTTGAAACGCCCCTGATGAAGCCAGCGAGCCTACTGATTTCGGCGCTTCGAGGTGATTGGCCTGTTTGTGTGGCTGACTGACGGCCATTTGCGCGCTATGCCGTTGGTATGCGCTATGCGGATGGGGGCGGGCTGACGGTGAAGGCATGTCAGCGCCGTGAGGCGGTTCGGTTGGAGGCCGCCGCGTTGTTCGACGAAGGTGTCCCGCCGAAGGAGGTTGCCCGCAGGTTGCGGGTGACCGCGAAATCGGCCTACCAGTAAATGAGGCATTGCCAAGCGGGATCGCGTTCGGACGCTCAGCATGGCGCATCTTCGCCGCTCCGCTTCCGACTGACGCTAACGCGGGCCTGACCAGCACAAACACTGATGGCCGACGAGGATCTCTGCCCTCGTCGGCCATCAGTGTTGATGGAGGGTTAATAGGTGCCCCACTCCCGGTCGGTGGGGACGATCTCTCGGCCCAGCGGCATCAGCGAGATCGGGATCATCTTGAGGTTGGCCCACCCGAACGGAATTCCGATGATCGACAGGAACAGCGGAATGCTCGTGATCAGGTGCCCGATCGCCAGCCACCACCCGGCGAACACCAACCAGATGACATTGCCGACGCACGACGCGGGCCCGGCATCCGGCCGTTCCACCGCCGTCCGCCCGAACGGCCACAGGATGAACCCGGCGATCCGGAACGAGGCAATGCCGAATGGAATGGTGATGATCAGAACGCAACAGATGATGCCGGCGAGTACATAGGCAAGCGCCATCCAAATGCCGCAGAAAAGGAGCCAGATGACATTGAGGATGAACTTGATCGCCTTCATGGCTGGAACCTTCTCACGACTCGTGGTCTTGCAGCTACGACCGTTCCCTCCCCGCTCACGGGCGTGTCCACCCCCCTTAGGGGACGTTTCTCAGGGGTGAACCCGGGACGTTCCCGGGCGGTGTTCGTCGGCCGGTGCGGTCAGGCGGCGCAACTCGGCGGATCCGGCGCACCGTTGGTTCCGCGAGCAGGTCGCGGCCGCCGTCCTGGGGGCGGCGGCGCCGTGAGCCGGGCGCGGTACGGGCCCCCACAGCCCGTACCGCGCCCGGGTGTCGCGGTTACTGCGGTTACCGGCGGAGCGGCCCCTCGCAGGTGTAGTCGGCGGTGCCGGCCTTGCCGTCGGTCCAGACCTGGACCTTGCCGAAGCTGCAGTTCATGTCGTTGAGGTTGTTCGCCCCCTCGACGCCCTTGGTGCGGGTGAGGATGAAGTAGTCCACGGTGTCGGACATGTCCTTGAAGACCTTGTCCGGGTTCTTGGCGTCGGAGAGGGTGGCGGTGAGCCTGCCGGTGCAGGTGAAGCGCATCGGCTTGTCGGCCCAGTCGTGGTTGCTCGTGCAGGTGGGCGTGTTCCCGGTGGCGTCGGCGAACTCGTCCTGGACGTCGGAGGCGTCGGAGAGGTCGAGGGAGCCGTCGGCTATGAAGGTGGTCGACGGGACGTACAGGTTGCCGACGTTCTTGATCTGCGCGTCGAGGAAGGCCGAGTACTCGCCCTGCAGGGCGGTGTCGGAGCCGACGCGGTCGCGCCAGGCGTCGAAGCCGGCCGGGTCGTCGGCCCGCTGGTAGCCGTACATCTCGCGGAGCAGCGAGGGGTGCTGCTTCCAGAGGAACTCGAAGAAGGTGCCGGCGTAGTTGTAGAAGTGGAACGCCGGGGTGTCGGTGTAACGGGCGTGCAGGAGTTGGGCGATGGTCATCCGGGGGATGCCGGCGGCCTCGTCGGCGGCGAGTTTGCGGACGAGTGACTTGCGCACCAGGATGCCCTGGTCGCGGGTGGAGCCGTCGAAGAACTCGGCGGTGCCCTCGTCCATGGCGGTGGTCTTGTCGTCGGCGTACCAGCGCGGGTCGCCGAAGTAACCGGGCACCGACCAGCGGCCGTTGAGGTAGTGCACGTACTCGTGGCGGAACAGTTCCTCGAGGGTCAGCGTCGAGTCCTGCGGGACGCGCCGCTGGTAGGTGTAGAAGGTGGCGCCGCGCTCGATGTAGATGCCGCCGTTGTTGGTGCTGTAGCCGGTGAGGATCGGGTGGTAGACCTCGTAGTCGGCGCGCGAGGCGTACAGGTGGATGTGCAGGGTGGGGTTGGGGTCTCCGGCGAGCGGCTGGTCGGTGCCGAGGACGCGGAAGTACTGGGTCTTGACCTGCTTGCTCGCGTAGTACATCTGGTCGACGGTGGCCTGGTCGAGGGCGGTGTGGACCTCGATGGCGCCGTTGTCGTAGGTGTACGTGTGCGGGAAGAGCTTCGCCTCCAGGTCGGAGATGCAGACGCCGTACTGCTTGCAGACGCCGTAGGTGTTGGCCCAGCCGATGGCCTTGGCCCACGGGTCGGACCACTCGCCGAAGGCGGCCCTGGTCGCGTCGATCACCGGGCCGAGGTCGGCGAGGGTGGCGTCGTGCAGGGCCGGGACCTGGCCGAAGCGCCCGTACTCGGCGACGGCGTCGCGGGCGGCCCAGGCGTTCTTGGTGCCCTTGAGGTGGCTCCAGGAGGCGTAGGCGCGGAAGGCGGCGCGGTAGTCGGCGTCGGCGGCGACGGCGGCGAGGAATGCCGGGTCCTGGTTGGAGAGGCCCAGGTAGTTGAGGTTGAGCGCCTGGAGGACGGCTTTGCCCCAGGGGCTGCTGTCGGCGAGGGTGGTGCCGGGGGCGAGTACGCCGAGGATGCGCCGGGCGAGGCCGAGGTTGTGCTGGCGCAGGCCGTCGGCGCCGGCGGTGATGGCGGTCTCGCGCAGGATGTTCGCGGCGAGGTCGGTGCGGTCGAAGGCGTGCGCGCTGCCCGCGTACGCCGTGATCGCCTGCTGGACCGCGTCGAGGGTGGCCGGGTCGCCGAGGTTCAACTCGTGGTGCCCGTAGGCGTGGTAGGCCGTCGCGTGCAGGTACGTCAGGAGCTCGTAGAGGTGCGAGGCGCCGGTGCCGTCGTCGGTGGCGGACAACTGGGTGATCCGGTGGGCGACGGCCTGGACGTGGGCGTTGTCCATGGCGGTGGCGAAGCGGGCGTCCCAGGTCCAGAGGACGGAGCGCAGGCAGCCGTCGGCGGTGACGGCCGGGTCGGTGAGGAAGGCGGTCAGCTGGTCGGCGCCGAGGCCGGTGAAGCCGTCGAGGGTACAGGGCACGCCGGCGGCGGTGCGCGGTGCGGTGCCCTGGGATGTGGGAATGGCCGGGTCGGCGGTGGGTGCCGGGGCGCCGACGTGGTCGGGCAGCAGGCCGGGGATGAGGCTGCTGCCGAGCGAGCCGCCGCCGGGGGCCGGGGCGGGGGCGCCGGGTTTGGCGGCGTCGGCGCCGAGGTGGTCGGCGTCGTCGTAGGCGGTGCGCTGGTCGGGGTCGGCCGGGGTGGAGTCGGCCGGGGTGGAGTCGGCCGCGCCGGTCCCGGTGGGAGCGGCGGCTGCGGCGGCAGCGGTGGCTGCGGTGCCGGTGGGGAAGGCCGGGGGTGTCGGAGTGAGGGCCTGTGCGGTCTGCAGCGTGGGCAGCGTGAGGGTGACGGCCATCGCGGAGGCGAGCAGGACTCGCCTGGCAACGCGGGAAGTTGACACCGAATCTCCTGGAGGGGGAAGTGGCAGGGCGGTGCGAGGCGGCAGTGCCGTGGGTTCCGGCCCGGGACTGCCGGGGGAGGTGGGGCGGGGGTTGCGGGGGCGGGGTTGCGGGGTCGGGGCCGCCCCGGAGTGAGCCGTAACATAGCAATGTGAAATTGCACATGCCAAGAGGATGAACGAGATTGACGCCGGATCGGCCCACCGCCGTATCCCGCGCCGCGGGCCCCGCCCGCCCCCGGTCCGCTCCGGCACCCGACCCGCCGCCCCGTGCCACCCGCGCCGACCTGCGGAGCAATGACGTTTTCTTAACGCGGGCCGATGACGAATCCTTGACGCCCGTCGCATAGCCTGTCGCACTGCCGTCGCCCGACGGCGCTTTTACGGGGTCTTTAAACAAGAGGTGTCAAGTGGTTTCGTCGGGTACGACGGGGACGGCGGCCGCGGGAGCGTCGTCGGCACGAATACGGGTCCGGAGCTGGCTGCTGGAGGACGTGAACGCGGAGAAGCCCGCGCCGGAGTCCGACCCGGCGGGTGGCCCGGGGGCGCCGCACGGGGGCGCGGCGGCGGGGGAGCCCGCCGCGCCCGGTGCGCACGCCGGCCAGCGCTGGTGGCGGGTGATGTGCCTGACCGGCCTGGACTACTTCTCGACCCTCGGCTACCAGCCGGGCATCGCCGCCCTCGCCGCGGGCGTGCTGTCGCCGATCGCCACCATCGTGCTGGTGGTCGTCACCCTGCTGGGCGCGCTGCCGGTCTACCGGCGGGTGGCCAAGGAGAGCCCGCGCGGTGAGGGCTCGATCGCGATGCTGGAGCGGCTGCTGTCGTTCTGGAAGGGCAAGCTGTTCGTCCTCGCCCTGCTCGGCTTCGCGGCGACGGACTTCCTGATCACCATCACGCTGTCCGCCGCCGACGCGAGCGCCCACCTGGTGGAGAACCCGCACCTGACCAGCGTCCTCGGCGGCAAGCAGGTGCTGATCACGCTGATCCTGGTGGCGCTGCTCGGCGCGGTCTTCCTCAAGGGCTTCGGCGAGGCCATCGGCCTGGCGGTCGCCCTGGTCGGGGTGTACCTGGTGCTGAACGTGGTCGTGGTGGCCGTCGGCCTCTGGAAGATCATCGAGGCGCCGCACGTGGTCACGGACTGGACGGACGCGCTGACCGCCCAGCACGGCAACCCGGTCATCATGGTCGGCGTCGCTCTGGTGACCTTCCCGAAGCTGGCCCTCGGCCTCTCCGGCTTCGAGACCGGCGTGGCCGTGATGCCGCACATCGAGGGCGCCCCCGGTGACACCGAGGAGAAGCCCACCGGCCGGATCCGGGGCGCCCGCAAGCTGCTCACCACGTCCGCCGTGATCATGAGCTGCTTCCTGATCGCCACCAGCTTCATCACCACGCTGCTCATCCCGGCCGACGCCTTCAAGAAGGGCGGCGAGGCCAACGGCCGCGCCCTGGCCTTCCTGGCGCACGAATACCTGGGCGGCGCCTTCGGCAGCGTCTACGACCTCTCGACCATCGCGATCCTCTGGTTCGCCGGCGCCTCCGCGATGGCGGGCATGCTCAACCTGCTGCCCCGCTACCTGCCGCGCTACGGCATGGCCCCGCACTGGGCCCGCGCGGTCCGGCCGATGGTGATCGTGCTGACCCTGATCGGCTTCCTGGTGACCTGGATCTTCGACGCCAACGTCGACGCCCAGGGCGGCGCGTACGCGACCGGCGTGCTGGTGCTGATCAGCTCGGCCGCCATCGCCGTCACCATCGCCGCGTACAAGAAGCGCGAGCGCGGCTGGACCGTCGCCTTCGCGGCGATCTCCGCGATCTTCCTCTACACCACCGTGCTGAACTGCATGGAGCGGCCGGACGGTCTGAAGATCGGCGCCTGCTTCATCGCGGGCATCATCCTGGTCTCGCTGCTCTCCCGACTGCGCCGGGCGTTCGAGCTGCGCGTCACGAACGTCGAGCTGGACGACGTGGCGGAACGATTCATCCGCGACTACGCGCACCGCCCGCTGCGGCTGATCGCCAACGAGCCGAGCCACCGCGACCACGCCGAGTACCGCGACAAGATCCGCCAGATCCGCGCCGACAACGACATCCCCGGCGAGGACGACCTGGTCTTCGTCGAGGTGACCGTCCGCGACGCCTCCGACTTCGAGGCCGAGCTGACCGTCCGGGGCGAGGTGCTGCACGGGCGCTACCGGGTGCTCACCCTGGAGAGCTCCAGCATCCCCAACGCGATCGCCGCGCTGGCGCTCACCGTCCGGGACCGCACCGGGCAGCGGCCGCACCTGTACTTCGAGTGGACCGAGGGCAGCCCCTTCGCCCAGTTCCTGCGGTTCTTCCTGTTCGGACAGGGCGAGGTCGCGCCCGTCACCCGCGAGGTGCTGCGCGAGGCCGAGCCGGACCGCTCCCGCCGCCCGCGCGTCCACGTCGGCTGACCGCCGGAGCGCAGGAGCCCAGGAGCGCGGGAGCGACGGGAGAACGCGCGCATGGCGCCGCCCACGCCCGGGACGGAGTGGGCGTGGGCGGCGGGTCGGGAGGGTCGGGACGCGAGGGTCAGGACGGGAGGGTCAGGACCATGCCGGGCAGGATCAGGTCCGGGTCCTCGCCGATGGTGACGCGGTTGAGGTTGTAGAGGGTGGTCCAGCCGCCGGGGACGCGGAGGTGCTGGGCGATGTCGGTGAGGGTGTCGCCCTCGCGGACGGTCCAGGTACCGTGCTCGGCGCGGGGAGCGGCCGTGCTGTGCTTCCGGGTCGTCGTCGGGGGCGGCAGGACGGCGCCCCGGTCGTGGCCGCGGCTGGCGCGGGCGCCGCAGACGGGCCACGGCGAGAGGCCGCGGCGGCCGGCGAGGTGCTGGGCGACGGCGATCTGCTGGTCGCGGGTGGCGAGGTCGGGGCGCGGAGCGTAGGCGAGGCCGCCGTTCGCGCGCCAGGTGGGCTGGTCGAACTGGAGCCCGCCGTAGTAGCCGTTGCCGCTGTTGATGCGCCAGTTGCCGCTGCTCTCGCAGGCCGCCACGCCGTCCCAGTCGTACCGGTCGCCGTCCGCGTGTCCGGGGTCGGATCCGGTGTCGCGGCCGGGGGGCGCTGCGTGGGCCGCCGGAGCGGCGGAGAGGGCCACGCTCAGGGCACAGAGTGCGGTGGGGACGAGGCGGCGGAGGTGGGCGGTGGAAGGCATGGGCGGCTCTCAGGTCCGGGGACAGGGCACGCACCGTCCGAAGGCGGCGCCCTTCCACCGACGCACGACCGATGGGGCGTTCCGCCGCCGACACGTCGGGGAGGTCACCCGCACGGCCGCCCGGGACCACTCCGCCGGCCCGCGCCGATCGGCCACGGCTCCTGTGCCGTGCGTCCCGGCCGGGCCCGCGCCGCACCCGGCCGCCGTCCGGGAACCGTAAGGCCGATCGACGGTGCCGCGTCGAACGTGCGGCCTACAGTGGCCGGGACGTTCTCCGAGGAAGGTACGAACGATGACGATCGATCAGGGAGACCTGCGCGCCGAGCTCGGTGTGATCGGCGGCTCCGGGCTCTACGCGCTGCTGGACGACGTGACCGAGGTGCGCGTCGACACCCCGTACGGGCCGCCGAGCGACGCGCTGTTCCTGGGCGAGGTGGCCGGCCGCCGGGTCGCCTTCCTGCCCCGGCACGGGCGCGGCCACGCACTGCCGCCGCACCGGATCAACTACCGCGCCAACCTCTGGGCGCTGCACTCCCTGGGGGTGCGCCAGGTGCTCGGGCCGTGCGCGGTCGGCGGGCTGCGCCCGGAGTACGGGCCCGGGACGCTGCTGGTGCCGGACCAGTTCGTCGACCGTACGTCCGGCCGGGTGCAGACCTACTACGACGGCCTGCCGCTGCCGGGCGGGGCCGTCCCCGAGGTGGTGCACGTGTCGATGGCCGACCCGTACTGCCCGGCCGGGCGCAGGTCCGCCCTGGACGCGGCCCGCGACGCGGCCTGGGAGCCGGTGGACGGCGGCACCCTCGTGGTGATCGAGGGCCCGCGCTTCTCCACGCGCGCCGAGTCCCGCTGGTTCACCGCCAACGGCTGGTCGGTGGTCGGCATGACCGGCCACCCGGAGGCGGTGCTGGCGCGTGAACTCGGGCTCTGCTACGCCTCGTTGGCGCTGGTCACCGATCTGGACGCGGGAGTGGCGAGCGGCGAGGGCGTCACCCACGCCGAGGTGCTGGCGGCCTTCGCCGGGAACGTCGACCGGCTGCGCACCGTGCTGTTCAAGGCGCTGGAGAGTCTGCCCGCCGACCGGGACTGCGGGTGCTCGCACGCCTTGGACGGGCTCACGACGGGGCTGCCGGGCGTTCCCGGCGCCTGAACCGCGGGCCCCCACGCCGGGGGCCCCGACGCTGCGGACCCCGATGCAGCGGGCCCCGGCGCCACCGCCGGGCGAGCGCGAGCAGCAGCGCGAGCCCGGCGGTGGCCGCCAGCACCAGCAGCCAGTTGCGCAGGTAGGGGAGCGGCAGGACGGAGGAGTTGCCGTGGTTCTCGCCGTCCCGCAGGACGGCGGGCAGCCCGACGGCGCTCACCGCCGCCGCGACGACGAGCCAGCCGCGCAGCACCGGCCCGCGCGCGAGGCGCGCGCCGACGAGGCAGACCAGCGGCAGCCACAGCCCGTCGTGCAGCACCGCCGCGCCCAGCGCCCATACCAGGACGTCGAACGGGTCGGTGATGTAGGAGTCGGCGAGCAGGCCGGACAGGCCGTAGGCGGTCAGGGCGAGCCCGCCGAGCAGGAGCGCCGTGCGCAGCCACCGGGGCATCAGACCACCTCCAGGACGGCGACCCACTTGGTCTGCAGGACGCCCGGCCGGTTCGGCGCGATGATCCGCGCGGGGAAGCCGTGGTCCGCCGTCAGCACCTCGCCGTTGACCTGCAGGGCGAGCAGTGTGAGCGGGTCGAGGGTGTACTCGGCGGGCATCTGCGTCACCCGGTAGGGCCCGTCCGCCTCCAGCGAGGTGATCCGCAGCGCGGAGCCGGCCGGGGCGCCCGCCCGGGCCATCAGGTCGGCGATCCGCACGCCCGTCCAGCGGGCGCCGGCGCTCCAGCCCTCGACGCAGGTGATCGGCAACTCGACCTCGTGCTGCGGTAGTCGGTTCAGTTCGGCGAGGGAGAGCCGGTACGGGCGGGGGCCGGTCACCCGGAGCTGCCAGGTGTCGGGCACGGTGACCGTCCCGGCCTGGGCGGCGGTGCGGTTCACCGGCAGCCCCTGCGGTCCGATGTCCGGGCGGCGCGGGGCCAGCACGTCCAGTCCGCCGAGGAACGGGACGGTCTGCCCGGCGGTGGTCAGGGTGACGGCGCCCGCGGCGGCCGCCACGGCGGTGAGGAAGGCCCGGCGCTGCGGCAGCCCGGCGGCGGGGCGGCGCCAGTGCCGCGCGATCAGCGTGCCCTTCGCCGCGACATGGATCAGCAGGCCGCCGGTGGCCAGCCAGCCGAGCCAGAAGTGGGTCTGGCGGAAGGGGAAGGGCCACGGGTACCACTGCAGGGTGTTGAGCAGCCCGGTGAACAGCTCCAGCAGCATCGTGGCGACGAGGACGAGGATCCCGAGCCGCTCCAGCGCGTGCACGGCACTGCGCACCGGCGGCCACTCGAACAGCCGCGGGTAGACCGTCCACAGTTTCGCGCCGAGGAGCGGGACGGCGACGAGGCCGCTGATCACGTGCAGCCCCTGGGTCACCCGGTAGCCGTTCACCGGACGGCTCAGCAGGTACGGCGTCAGCCAGGGCGGAGGGTCCTGCAGGGCGTGGCTGATCAGCCCGGTCAGGAAGCAGACCAGCAGCGCGGCGCCCAGCAGGCGGCCGAGCACCACCGCGGTGCGCGGCTCGTGCAGCGGCGAGCGGAAGTCGGGCAGCGGCGGCGGGAGCGGTTTCGGGGTCACCTGCCCCATGGAACCGTCGAACGCCCGGTTCGCGGCGCCGCGACGTGCTTACGGAATCCGAACGGGGCCCCGCCGCTGCGTCCTCAGCCCGGCCGCCGCTGGGAGGGTGGGCGCATGCTCACTCGTGCTCTGCTCGCGCTCGCCGCCCTGGTCGGGGCGCTCGTACTGACCGTCACCGGCGGCGGGACGCTCGCCCACCGGGCGCCCCTGTACGCCTGGTACGCGGTCGACGTGGTGCTGTTCGCGCTCGCGGTCACGGCGCTGCGGCAGGTGCCGCGCCGTCAGGTGGCGCCGCTGGTGCTGGCCGGCAGCGTCGCGGTGGCCGCCGTCGGGCTGCTCGCGCCGCCGCGCACCAGCGACGACGCGTACCGGTACGTCTGGGACGGCCGGGTCCAGGCCGCGGGCATCTCCCCGTACACGCACACGCCGGACGACCCGGCGCTCGCCGGGCTGCGGGATCCGGGGCTGTGGCCCGTCGGCGGGGCGTGCGAGGGCTGGGACGAGCGGCGGACGGCCGCCGGGGACTGCACGCGGATCAATCGCCCGGCCGTGCACACCATCTACCCGCCGGTCGCGCAGGCGTGGTTCCTGGCGGTGCACCCGTTCGGCGGCGGCGTGCGCGGGGTGCAGGCCGCCGGCGCGCTGCTCGCCGTGGCGACGACCGGCGCGCTGCTGGTGGTCGGGCGGGGGAACCGGCGGGCGGCGCTGTGGGGGTGGTGCCCGGGGGTGACGGTGTGGTCGGCCAACGACGCGCACGTGGACACCCTGGGCGCGTTGCTGCTGGTCGTGGCCCTGGGCTGCCTCGCCCGCCGGAGGCTCACGGCCGCCGGCCTGCTGCTGGGCGCGGCCGTGGCGGTCAAGCTGATCCCGGGCCTGGCCCTGCCCGGCGCGCTCTCCCGACGGCCCGCCCGCGAGCGCCTCGTCCTGCTGGGCGCGGCGCTCGGCTCGTTCGCCCTGGCCTACCTGCCGTACCTCGCCGCCTCGGGCACCGGGGTGCTCGGCTACCTGCCCGGCTACCTGAAGGAGGAGGGCTACGAGCAGGGCCACCTCGACCGCTTCGGGCTGCTGGCGCTGGTGCTCCCGGACGCGCTGCTGCCCTGGGCCGCCGGGGCGGTCCTGGCCGCCGTGTCGCTGTGGGTGCTCCGGCACGGCGACCCGGACCGGCCCTGGGACGGCGCCCTGCTGGTCACCGGCACGGCGCTGCTCGTCGTGGAGCCGGCCTACCCCTGGTACGGCCTGCTGGTGGTGGCGCTGGTCGCGCTCAACGGGCGCTGGGAGTGGCTCGCCGTCCCCGCCGCCGGGCAGTACCTGTACCTCACCGGCGGCATCGGGGCCCAACAGCTCGGCTACGGCGTCGCGTTGGCGTGCGTCGTGGCCGGCGCCGCGCTGCGCGGCCGCGCGGGACGCCGGACGGCGGCCGCGATCAGGCCGGTCGGGCCCTGAGGGGCGGGGACCGGGAGTCGGTCGCCGGTAGGTCGTCGGTAGGGGTCCGGAAGGAGTCCGGCAGAGATGACGAAAGCCTGACGGATCGGCCCCGGCCGTCGTCATGCGCCGGATCACCTGGTCCAATCGTCGCGTGGACACAGCGGACAGCGCGGACAGCGCGGACGACGCCGACAGGGCGGACGGAACGGGCGACGACCCCCGGGGCACCCCGGTGGGGCGGCGCGTGGTGCTCGGGCTGCTCGGCCTCGGCGCCCTCGGAGTGGCCGCGGGCCCGTACCTGCAGCGCGTGCAGGCGAACCTCGCCGAGCAGGATCCCAGTGGGCTGGCCGGACTGCTGCCGGGCAACAACGGCTTCCGCTACTACTCGGTGGTCTCCTCCGTGCCCGAGCGGGACGCCCAGAGCTACACGCTGACCGTGGACGGCCTGGTGGACCGGCCGGCGACGCACCGGCTGTCCGACCTCCAGGCGATGCCCCAGCGCCGCCTGGTCAAGGACGTCCAGTGCGTCACCGGCTGGCGGGTGCCGAACACCCCCTTCGAGGGCGTGCCCCTGGCACACCTGCTGGACGCGGCCGGCGTGCGGCCGGGCGCCACCGCCGTCCGGTTCAGCTGCTTCGACGGCGCGTACACCGAGAGCCTCACCCTGGAGCAGGCCCGGCGCGACGACGTGCTGGTCGCGCTGCGGATGCAGGACAGCCCGATCTCGCACACCCACGGCGGACCGGTGCGGCTCTACGTCGCCCCGATGTACTTCTACAAGTCCGCCAAGTGGCTCTCCGGAATCACCGTGACCGGCTCGGTCGAGCCGGGCTACTGGGAAAACAACGGCTACGACGTCGACGCCTGGGTCGGCCGGTCGAACGGGCGGGACGATGCGCCGACGAACTGAACTCCTCCTCCGCTTCACCCGCGCCGAGCGCTGGGTGCACCGGACGACCGCCCTGCTGATGGGCGTCTGCCTGGTCACGGCGGCTTGCCTCCACCTCGCGCCGCTCGCCGAACTCGTCGGCAACCGGCGCCTGGTGGTGACCGCGCACGTGTGGTGCGGACTGGCCCTGCCCGTGCCGCTGCTGCTCGGCCTCGCCTCCCGGGCGCTGCGCGCCGACGCCGCCCGGCTGAGCCGCTTCACCCCGGCGGACCGGGCGTGGCTGCGCGCCGTGCGGCGCCGCTCCGCACCCCGCCCGGCGGGCAAGTTCAACGCCGGGCAGAAGCTGTACGCGCAGTGGACGCTCGGGACGATGCTGGTGATCCTCGGCACCGGGCTGCTGATGTGGCTCACCCACCTCGCCCCGCCCGCCTGGCGCACCGGCGCGACCTTCGTACACGACTGGCTGGCCGCGGCCATCGCCGTGGTGGTCGCCGGGCACGTGCGGATGGCCTGGCAGGACGCGGAGTCCCGGCTGGGGATGCGCACCGGGCTGGTGGAGCGCCGCTGGGCCGAGCGCGAGCACCCGCAGTGGCGGCCCACCGACGGGGAGTAGAAGCCGGGGCGAACGTCTTGTCGCAGCTCGGGGCATCTGGCAGGCTCGGCCGGGACGCCGCGAAGGGTGCCGCCGGGGCACCTCGACCGAGGGGCCGAGAGGCGGTTGGGCGACAGCCGCACGCGTGGTGCACGACCGGCACCCTGCAAGACCCCCTGGACCCCGGCGCCAATCTCACCCCGCGCGTCGCAGCGCGAGGAAGCGGCGGCCGTGCGAGGTCCAGCGCTCCGCCTCCACCAGGCCCGCGGCGGCGCGGGCCCGGCGCAGCGTGGCGGCCGCGCCGAGCCGCGCCCAGGGGAACGGCGGGCCGAACCGCCCGTCCGGGCCCTCCACCCGCACCGTGCTGCGCTCGTCCAGCTCGCCCGGCTCCACTTCGACGAGCAGCCGGCCGTCCGGCGCGATGAGTTCGGCGCCCCGCCGGAGCAGGGCGTCCGGGTCGCCGCCGATGCCCAGGTTGCCGTCGGCCAGCAGGGCGGCGCCCCAGCGGCCTTCGGCGGGCAGCCGGTCGAAGACCGAGCGGCACAGCGCCGGGCCGCCGAGGCCGACGGTGCGCGTGACGGCCGCCCTGGTGATGTCCACACCGAGGGCCGGGACGCCGAGGGAGAGCAGCGCGGCCACCAGCCGCCCCGGTCCGCATCCGAGGTCGAGGACGGGTACGGCGGGCCGGGTGCAGCGCAGCAGCAGGCTGTGGTCGGCTCCGGCGGCCGGGGCGCACCAGCGTTCGATGTCCAGCCGCAGCCGTCGGCCGTCCTCGCGGCGCAGCCAGAGGGGGCCGCGCCCGGTGCGGACGGCCTCGGCGAACGGGTCGTCCACCCAGGGCGCGGTCGTCGTCACCGGGCCACCCCGGGCGTCAGGCCGACCTCGCCCAGTCGCGCGGCGAAGCGGCTGCGCGGAGCGTCGGCGGCGACCAGGAGGGCGTCGTCGACGGTGTCCACGTCGGTGAGCTGCGGTAGCTGATGGACCGTCAACTCTGCTTCGGTGAGGCGCTGGAGGAGTGCCGCTCCGGTCCGAGGTGTGGACATCGGCACGCCGTGCAGCAGGCGTGCGGCCAGCTGCGCCGTCGGGCGGGCGAGCCCCAGCGCCCAGAAGCCGCCGTCCGCCGCCGGCCCGTACCAGGCGTCCACGCCCGCCCGCCGGGCGGCCGACAGCGGCTCGGCCAGCGCGGCGGCGCTCAACTGCGGAGTGTCCATCCCGACCAGCAGCGCGGGCGCCCAGGGGGCCAGCCGGGCGGCGTGCGCGAAGGCGGCGGCCAGGCGTTCGTCCAGCCCGCCGCCGGCCTGCGGGAGCACCTCCCAGCCGGCGGGCAGCCACCGGCCCGGCTCGCCGTCCAGCACCAGCAAGCGCCGACCGGCCGGCATCGCGCCCAGGGCGTGCAGGGTGTCGGTGAGCGCGGCCTCGGCCAGCGCGGCGGCCTGCTCGGGAGTGCACGGCGGGGTGAGCCGCGTCTTCACCCGGCCCGGGACGGGCGCCTTCGCGATCACCAGGAGCGTCGGCGGGGGCGCGGCCAGGACGGTGCGCATGTCCCGGACGGCCTGACGGGTGCCGCGAAGGGTGCCGGTGACCTTGGACCGGCCGGTGCGCGGCAGGTAGTCGACGGGCGTCTCGGCGATCCGCAGCCCGGCCGCCGAAGCCGCGAGCACCATCTCCAGCGGGTAGCCGGAGCGCCGGTCGCCCAGCCCGAGGGCCAGCAGCCGGTCCCGGCGGGCGGCGCGCATCGGCCCGAGGTCGTGCAGCGGCGCGCCGGTGCGGGCGCGCAGCCGCCGGGCCAGGGCGGCGTTGGCGAGGCGGGCGTGCAGCGGCCAGGCGCCCGGGCCGGCCGGGCGGCGGCGCCCCAGGACGAGGTCGGCGGCGCCGTCCAGCACCGGGCCGGTGACCCGGGGGAGTTGGGCGGGATCGAGCGAGCCGTCGCAGTCCAGGAAGCAGACCAGGTCGGCGGTGGCGGCGCGCAGCCCGGCGTGGCAGGCCGCGCCGAAGCCGCGCCGGGGCTCGTCGACCACGGTCGCGCCGAGGGAGCGGGCGAGCTCGGCGGAGCCGTCCCGCGAGCCGTTGTCGACGACGACCGCCCGCCAACCCGCCGGGATCCGCCCCAGCACCCAGGGCAGCGCGGCGGCCTCGTCGAGGCAGGGCAGCACGACGTCGACGGTCGGGGAGGCGGAGGTGGGTGAGGTCACGCGGGCCACGTTAGGTGCGCGGGGGCGGCGTACGGCCGTACCGGCGCCTTACGGAAGTCGGACGTCGCGGCGGCTGACCCGTCCGGCGGAGCGGGGGGAGGTGCCGTGGGGGGATGCGGCTCCGGGGTGCTCGGGCAGACCCCGGCGGATCTTACGGAACGCGGACGCCCTCCGGCGGAGGACGCGGAGGATGCCGCAGCCTCCTATCCTCGGCGGGGTGAACGACACCCCGTACATCCTGGTGATCGACGACGACCCGACGGTCGCCGAGGTCGTCGCCGGGTACCTCACCCGCGCCGGATGCCGCGTGGACCGCGCCGCCGACGGCGCGCAGGGCCTCGCCCTCGCCGAGCGCACCCGGCCCGACCTGCTGGTGCTGGACCTCATGCTGCCCGGCCTCGACGGCCTGGAGGTGCTTCGCCGGCTGCGCGCCTCCGCCGCCGGCGCCGGACTGCCGGTGGTCCTGCTCACCGCCAAGGGCGACGAGGCGGACCGCATCCTCGGCCTGGAGCTCGGCGCGGACGACTACGTGACCAAGCCGTTCAGCCCGCGCGAGCTGGTGCTGCGGGTGCAGTCGGTGCTGCGCCGCGCCCGGGCCGCCACGGCGCAGGGAGCGGACGCGGCCCGGGAGGCGGACGGCGGGCCGCTGCGCTCCGGGGACGTCACGCTCGACCCCAAGGCCCGGCGCGCTCACCGCCGCAGTCGGGAACTCGCCCTCACCCTGCGCGAGTTCGACCTGCTGGCGTTCCTGATCCGGCACCCCGGCACGGTGTTCTCCCGCCAGGACCTGATGCGCCGGGTCTGGGGCTGGGACTTCGGCGACCTCTCGACCGTCACCGTGCACGTCCGCCGGCTGCGCGAGAAGATCGAGGACGACCCGGCCGCGCCCGCCCTGATCAGCACCGTCTGGGGTGTCGGCTACCGCTACGACCCCGCCGGCGGCGCGCCGGGCGGTGCGGCGTGAAGGACCTCCTGCTGATCGCCCTGTTCGCCGCGCTCGGCGCGGGCGGGGCCGGCCTGCCCGGCTGGGCGGCGATCCGGCTGCTGCGCCGCCGCTCGGTGGCGTGGTCGCTGTTCTGCGTGGCCGTGGTGACCGTGCTCGCGGTGACTTCCGGCACCCTCGCCGTCGCCCAGGCGATGTTCCTGTCCACCCACGACCTCGGCGTGGTCATCACCGTGCTCGGCATGGCCGCCGTCGTCTCGCTGCTGACCGCCGCGCTGCTCGGCCGCCAGGTGGTGGCCGGCAGCCGGGCGCTCACGGTGGCTGCCCGCACGGTCGGCAGCGACGCCGGGTTCACCGCGCCCGACCGTCCACTCGGCGCCGAACTAGCTGCCCTGAGTGCCGAGTTGGAAGCCACCAGCGCCCGGCTGGCGGAATCCCGGGCGCGCGAGAAGACACTGGAGCACTCCCGCCGGGAGCTGATCGCCTGGATCTCGCACGACCTGCGCACCCCGCTGGCCGGCCTGCGGGCGATGGCCGAGGCGCTGGAGGACGGCGTGGCCGAGGAGCCGGAGCGGTACCTGGTGCGGATCCGGACGGAGGTCGAACGGCTCACCGGGATGGTCGACGACCTGTTCGAGCTCTCCCGGATCCAGGCCGGAGCGCTCGCCCTCTCGCTCACCCGGGTCTCCGTCTACGACCTGGTCGACGACGCGCTGGCCGGGGCGTACCCGCTGGCCCGGCGCCGGGGCGTGCGGCTGGAGGGGCGGCAGGTGGCGGCCGAGCCGGTCGAGGTGGACAGCCGGGAGATCACCCGCGTCCTCGGGAACCTGCTGGTCAACGCGATCCGCTCGACCCCCGAGGACGGCGTGGTGGCGGTGGCCGCCCGGCGGGAGGCGGACGAGGTGGTCCTGTCGGTGACCGACGGCTGCGGCGGCATCCCCGAACAGGACCTCCCCCGGGTGTTCGAGACGGGCTGGCGCGGCGGCTCCGCCCGTACCCCCCGCCGCGACGACGGCCGGGCGGCGGGCGAACCCGGGGACAGCGGCGCCGGGCTCGGACTGGCCATCGTGCGCGGCATCGTCGAGGCGCACGCCGGACGGGCCCGGGTGCACAACGTCGTCGGGGGCTGCTGCTTCGAGATCGCCCTGCCGGCGCCGCGCGGATAGGGGGCGGCGGCGCTGCGAGTGCGGCGGTGCGGGGCGCCTCAGACCCGCAGCGGCGCCGTCGCGAACTCGGCCATCCCGGCGTGGAACGCCATCCGGGGCCGCCAGCCGAGCTCGGCGCGCAGCCGGGCGGAGTCCGCCGTGATGTGCCGGACGTCGCCGAGGCGGTACTCGCCCGTCACCAGCGGCGCCGGGCCGCCGAACGCCGTCGCCAGCGCCGCGGCCATCTCGCCGACCGTCCGGGCCTCACCGCTGCCGACGTTGTAGGCGCGGGCGCTGCCCGCCGGGCGGGCGCCGACTGCGGCGAGGGCCGCCAGGTTGGCGGCGGCGACGTCCTCGACGTGCACGAAGTCGCGGCGCTGGCCGCCGTCCTCGAACACCCGCGGCGCCTCCCCCCGGGCCAGCGCCGAACGGAACAGCGAGGCGACCCCCGCGTACGGGGTGTCGCGCGGCATGCCCGGGCCGTAGACATTGTGGTAGCGCAGCGTCAGGACGGTGCCCCCGCAGGCGCGCGCCCAGGCGGAGGCCAGGTGCTCCTGGGCGAGCTTGGTGGCGGCGTAGACGTTGCGCGGATCGGCCGGGGCGTCCTCGGTGACCAGGCGGGGCCGCAGTGGGCCGTCGCAGACGGGGCAGGGCGGTTCGAAGCAGCCGGCGTCGAGGTCGGCCGGGCGGCGCGGGCCGGGCGCGACGTCACCGTGCGCGGGGCAGCGGTAGCGGCCCTCGCCGTACACCACCATCGAGCCCGCCAGGACGAGCCGTCGCACGCCGGTACGGGCCATGGCGGCCAGCAGGACGGCGGTGCCGAGGTCGTTGCAGCCCGCGTAGGCGGGCGCGTCGTCCAGGTCGAGCCCGAGACCGACCATCGCCGCCTGGTGGCACACCGCGTCCACCCCGGCGAGCGCCCGCTCGACGGCGGCCGCGTCACGCACGTCCCCGTGGTGGAACGCCACCCCCTCCGGCAACTCCGGCGCCCGCCCGGAGGGGTGGACGGCGGGCAGCAGCGCGTCCAAAACCCGCACCCCGTGCCCGGCCGCCACCAGCGCACGCACCACAGCCGACCCGATGAACCCGGCACCGCCGGTGACCAGAATCTCCATGCCGCCGACGCTAGCCGCGCCCGGGGGCCGTACGGCGGGGTACGGCGGTGTGCGGGGGCGGCGTCAGACTTCGGTAATCCGTCCGGCGGAGCGCCGCCCGCCGCGCCCGGTGCGGGTGGCGTTCAACTGCCGTTCGCCGTCCGCACGGTACGAAGGCGCCTGTCCGTTCCGTCGGCCATGGGATCCTCCTCGGCGTTTCTCGGAGCCAGGAGGCGGCAGTGGCACACCTTTCGACAGATCCTTCGCACCCTTTGCGCCCTTCGCACCCATTGCGCCCGTCGCGCAGGACGGTCCTGCGGACGGCCACGGCGGCCGGCGCGCTCGCCACACTGCCCGCGTCCACCCTGCTGTGGACCCAGCCGGCCCTGGCCGGCACCCCCGGGCCGGAGCAGATCCACCTCCAGTGGGGCAACGAACCGTCCCGCGAGATGACCGTCTCCTGGGCGACCGCCGCCACCGTGCGCCGCCCCCGGGTCCGGATCGGCACCCCGCGCGGCGGCGGCGGGCACACCGTCGACGCCGAGACGCGGACGTACGTCGACGGGCTGAACAAGGTCGAGACCTTCACCCACCACGTCCGCCTGCGCGACCTGAAGCCCGACACCACGTACGTGTACGAGGTGCTGCACGACGGCGCCGACGCGGTGCGCGGCACCTTCCGCACCGCGCCCGCCCGGGGCCGGGCCGCCTTCCGGTTCACCAGCTTCGGCGACCTCGGCACCGGCGACAACGTGTTCGCGAAGTCCTCGATCCACGGCGCTGCGGCTGTCCGCCAGGTCGAACAGTTCGCCCCGCTGTTCCATCTGCTCAACGGCGACCTCGCGTACGCCAACAACAACCCGCAGCTCCAGCCGCAGTGCTGGAACGCGTTCATGAACAACCTGTCGAAGTCGGCCGCGAGCCGCCCGTGGATGCCCGCGCCCGGCAACCACGAAGTCGAGGCAGGCGGCGGCGACCTCGGATACGCCTCCTACCGGACCCGCTTCGAACTGCCCGACAACGGCACCCGCGACTACTGCGGCAACTGGTACAGCTTCCAGGTCGGTTCGGTGCTCTTCGTCAGCCTCGACGGCAACGAGATCGCCGTCGAGGACGACGCCAGCATCGACCCCGCCACCGGCCGGTCCATCTACCTCAGCGACTACAGCGAGGGCGCCCAACTCCGCTGGCTGGAACGGGTTCTGTCGCGCGCCCGGCACGGCCGCCAGGTCGACTGGATCGTCGCCAACCTGCACCAGTTCGCGATGTCCTCGTCCGCCGCCAGCCACGGCGGCGACATGGGAATCCGCGAGAAGCTGCTGCCGCTGCTCGACCGCTACTCCGTCGACCTCGTCCTCGCCGGACACGACCACGACTACGAGCGCACCCACCCCGTCCGGGGCACCGAAGCGGGCGGACTGCTCACCCCCGCCGTCGCCGACGACGACCTGCGCCAGATCGACACCTCACAGGGCACCGTCCACCTCATCCTCGGCGGCGGCGGCACCGCCGGGCACGACGACGTCTACCTGCCCGCCGACGCCGACGGCGTCCGGCAGGCGAGCGTGCGCACCCAGCGCCTCACCTTCAAGGCCGACCCGGACGCCAAGGAGAAGGCCCACTGGTCGGCCGTCACCGACCCCGACACCCACTACCCGTACGGCGTCGCCGTCTTCGACGTCGACCCGGGGCTGGTCCCCGGTGGCCGCACCACCATCACCGTCAGCTACTACCACTCGGCACCGGCCACCGCCGCCAACCCGGTGCCGACACCGGTGCTGTACGACCGCTTCACCCTCTACCGCGACCGCAGCGACGGCTGGGGCGGGGACGAGGAGGACTCCGACTCCCGGGACGAGCGCGCCGCCGCCCGGTAGCCGCACCTGTCGGGCAGGCCCGCTGCGCTGCCCCGGCGCGGCGGGCCGGCGCGGCGGGCCCGGGCGGGCGACCGCACCGATTCTTCGCCCCGGACCGAGGCACCGGACCGGAGCGGGAGAAGAGGAGTGTCCGATGCGCGCACTCACACAGGTGGGCCGGGTGGTGATGGCCGCGCCGCCGGCACCCCGACAGCCGTACCCGGCACCTCCAGGTGACTCGACGTCACAGCCCGGCAGTTCAGCGCTTGTAGGCATCCTGCGCGTACGACATGATCACCCAATTGGTGCTCTTCGCCCCTCAGGTGGTGCGGAGTGCTCGAAACACCGCCCCGGCACATGACTTCGCGTTCCGGGATCCTTCGCTGTTGAGGAGTGATGGGTGGCATGCCCGGATTAGGAATGGCGAGAACACGTCCCGGCGGGCGCAGGCGGCAGAGGCGCCTGCGCAGCAATTGCCTCATTGCGTTCACCTTGACGGTGGCGTTGCTGATGGTCGGGTCCACAGGGCCCGCCGTGGCGCAGGGGCCCGTCAAGGGGCCTGTTGAGGCGTGCGGCGAGCACGCCACGTCCTTCGCCGTCGAACAGGACGCGCCCGTGACGCTCCGTATGGGCTGCGCCCGTGACGCCGGGACGCTCGGGCAGCTGGGGAAGGCCGATGACGACTTGATCATCGCCCTCGACTTCCACGTTCCCCCCGAGGGTCAGGAACAGTTGGACAAGGTCAAGTCGAGCTGGGCCGACTCGATACGTGCGGACCAGGACGCGGGCCTGACTGTGGGCGCGTCGGTGGCCAAGCGGCTCCAGCAGAACAGCGTGGGTATCTACCCCCCGAAGGACTGGAGCACCACCACCGACCACGACGGGCGCGTGGTCTCCGTCGCGGACAGCCTCGTGTTCGTGGTGCCCAAGGCGGAGGTCGGTACCACGGCGAACTGGTGGCAGAAATGGATAGCCGGTGGTGTCGCCCTCGGCGTCACCATCGTCTCCGGAGCCGCGTGCCTGCTCGCGTTCAACGTGGGGGCTCCGGCGGCGGCCCCGGTATGCGGAGCGGTGAGCGGGGCGATGGGCTCACTCGTCGGTGAGCTGATGAACGCCTATTTCGACAACCGTTCGCTGGGTGACGCCGAGGTGTGGAAGGAGGCGCTGGCCGTCGCGATGTGGGGTGCCGTCAGCGGCGGCCTCGGCGGCCAGCTGCTGAAGTGGGCTGCTGTGGGCACCTCCTCCCTGATAACGGATGCGCAGAGAAGCCTGCGAGGCTTTGTGACGAAGCTGGGGAACATGGGCAATGTCCTCGGATTCATGGCCGGCAGCCTCGAGGGTATGGGGCCGAAACTGTACGAGTCCCTGCTAAGGCTTTCCCGCGGTGTCGGCCAGTCCACGGTGCCGCTGAAGGTCATGGTGGTGGGCGATTCGATGACTCAGGGCTATGAAGGCGACTGGACCTGGCGCTACCGCCTGTGGGAATGGTTCAAGCAGGAGCGCATCGACGTCGATTTCGTCGGTCCGTACGACGGAACCCGGCCGCAGGAGTCCCCCACGGCCCCGCCCGTGCCGCCGCTGCCGGGGAAAGGCCCGCAACCGGCCAAGAGCGCTCCCGCCACTACGGGCGGCTACGCCGACGGAGTCGCGCCGGAATTCGACACCGACCACTTCGCGGTCTGGGGCCGGCAGGCGGCGGAGGACCAGAAACTGATCGCCGAACAGGTGGCGAAGTACCAGCCCGACCTGCTGCTGGTGGGGCTCGGGTTCAACGACATGGGCTGGTTCGTCAGTGGCCCGGAAGGCACTCTGGACAGTATGCGGACGCTGGTCGACCAGGCCCGCGCCGTCAAACCGGACCTCAACTTCGCTCTGGCCAACGTCCCGCAGCGGACGTTCATCGGCGGCCGGGACGACCTGCCCGGCAACACCACGAAGTACAACAGCATGCTCGCGGACGCGATCCCGTCGTGGAGTACCGGCAAGTCCCGCGTGGCCCTGGTCGACTGGGCGGGCAACTACAGCTGCGACAGGAACAGCTGTCCTGCCGGCTACGACGGGCTGCACCCCAACGCCCTGGGCGAATACCAGATCGCCCAGGCATTCGTGCGCACCTTGCACAACAGCTACGGTCTCGGCAGCCAACTGATCACCATCCCCGCGCACATCCCCGACCGGCCGACGCTCGCGCCGGGCACGATCTGGGTCGACTCCGGACCGAGCGGAATCACCCTGAAGTGGAAACCGGTCTACGGCGCCCGCGGTTACACCGTCCGGCACCGGATCAAGGGCTCCAGCACCTGGACCGAGACGCCGGTCAGAGCGGCCCGCTTCGACACCACCTGGACCCTCGACGGCTGGGAGTGGGAGTACGAGGTCCGCACCGACAACGCCGACGACGGGAAGTCCGGGTGGTCCAAGACGCTCAGTGCCACCGCGCACCCGAAGACCGCCGCGGCGCCTACGGGGATCGTCACCCGTGCCACCGCCACCGGCGTGGACGTGTCCTGGGACGCGCCGACCGGCCCGTACACCGACACGATCGACCGGTACGAGATCATCACCTGGGACAGGGACACCCCCGGGGCGTTCATCAGCAGCACCGCGGTCGACGGTAAATCGGGGCACATCGACGGGTTGAAGCCGGGCCACCACTACCTCGTCGCGGTGGCCACGTGGAATGCCGCCGGTGGCGGAATGCCGGGCGTCGCCCGTTCCGTCACCGTCGGCGCCGGGACACCACCGGCCCCCAGCGGCTTGGAGGTCACCTCCACCGACGCCACCACCGTGCAGTTGACCTGGGCCGGGTCCGACCAGGCCGCCGGCTACCGTGTCTGGATCCGTAATATCAACGACGGCAGCCCGTCCAAGGCCGACGAGTACGTCACCAACGAAGCCGGCCGGGGCATCGCCTACCTGGTTCCCGGCGTCTGGAACTACGAATTCTGCGTCAGCGCAATCAACGGCGAAGCCGAATCCGGTAAGTCCAACTGCGTGATCGCCTTGCGGCCTCCGTCGAAAGGCGCGGGCGCGCCTTCGCCAACGGACACCGAGAAGCAGGGCAACCCGCTCTCCGCCCTGATCCCGGCTCCCCGGACACCGGCCGCGTCGGTCGGATAGCCCCACCTGACGAGACGGCGGCAGGGAACACACCCTGCCGCCTCTTGCTCGCATCCACATACGCGCCCTGATCCAGAACAGCCACTTCGCCGGCAGAGTCGACTCGCCGACTTCCTACGCAGAGGGCGGACCGGGGCGTCAGGCGGCTGCGGGTCGGTCGATGGCGGCGGTGTCCGGCTGGGCGAGCCAGACCAGGCGCGCGGTGATCCCGGGCTGGCCGGCGAAGTGGCGTAGGGCCCGCTCGGGCGAGGGGAGGGTCATGCGGGCCCGCCCGTCGAGGGAGATGACGTGCGTCGGGCCGTCGTTGTCGACGAGCCCCCAGGGGCCACCGTGATTCTCGTGACCTCATCGCCCGTATCGAGAAGGACACCTGAGAGGAAGGCCCATGTCGGCTCTCAACTGGCGGAAATCCACCTACAGCTCCGAATCGGTCAACTGCATCTACCTCGCCATGGCCCCCGACGACAGCGTCAGGATCCGTGAGAGCGACGCCCCCGGCACCGTCATCTCGACCTCGCCCGACGCGCTCCGCGCGCTCCTACTCGGCGTCAAGGCGGGGGAGTTCGACCACCTGACGACCTAGAAGTTCACTGAAAATCAGGGGTTCTGGCCCCGCGTCACTCGGTGTGGGGTCAGACTGCTGGTGTGCTGGGACAGTGGGATGGGGAGTTGG
>NZ_JBVOOL010000050.1:0-21386 GCF_055664045.1 Kitasatospora sp. NPDC023385
CCGGAAGGCGGGGAGCCCGAGCTCGGCTACATGTTCCTGCCGCAGGCGTGGGGACGCGGGTACGCCACCGAGGCGGGCGCAGCGGCGCTCGACTGGTTCGCCGACGCACATCCCGGCGAGCCGGTGGTGCTCTCCACCCAGACCGCCAACGACGCCTCGATGCGCGTCGCGGCGAAGCTGGGGTTCACCGAGGCGCAGCGGTTCGAGGACTACGGCGCCGAGCAGTGGCTCGGCGTGTGGTCCCCGGGCACGCCGTCCGACTGAACTCATGCCCGGCAGCGCGACGGATCCACGAGGCGACCGATCGGTCGTCGGTTGGGCGCACCGCTTGCGCGAGTGCTTCCCAACTTCGCTGTCACAAACCGGCACAGTTCCCAACTTCGGTGACAACCGTCCCGACTTCGCTGTCACAGGTCAAGAGCGGCGGGAACCCGCCGAGGCCGGCGGACCGGGCAGCGGGTGCAACACGGCACTGCAACACGCCCACCCGCCCCTACCCCCAGCCGCATAACGCCTGGTCAGACCCGCAACACGGCCCCGTGTTGCACCCCGGCGCAACACCGCGTTGCACCCGCACCCACCACCCGGCCGCCCACCACCGGCCGCCGAGCACCACCACCAGGACCAGGCCGTCGAGAAGGCCGGCCTTCTCGACCATCACCACCGATGTCCTGTGCCACCGGTCCTTGACCGATTGCCATCGAAGTTGGACCACTGCACGGTTCGTGCCATCGAACCTTGACCGCCCTGGTCAGGGCCTCACGGGGCGTTGTCAGCCTCCTGCTGGATGATCTGGCCATGCTGATTGCGACCAACGAGCGCGGCCACGTGGTGAAGCGCGCCACCAAGCCCGCCATCGGGACGATGCTGGCCCACCTGCGGCGGGGCAACGCCCACATGGTCGTGGAGCGGGTGGACGGGGAACGGCCCGGCGACTGGTACATCCAGGTCCTGCTGCGCGAGAACAACACCTACCAGCTCGAATACCGGAACGGCGTGGCCGAGCAGCACTTCCAGACCATGACCGTTTCGCAGGAGAAGGTCCTCGCGGCGCTGCTCGGCTGGGCTGTCGCGAAGCCGGGCTGGCAGGACGGCTTCATGTGGAACAACATCGGCGAGCAGTTCAGCTCCAGCGACCAGGAAACACCGGAGTCGGCCGACGGTACGAAGCAGGCTGCCAAGCCCGGAGCCGTCTGACCAGGGCGGTCAAGGTTCGATGGCACGAACCGTGCAGTGGTCCAACTTCACTGGCAATCGGTCAAGGATCAGTGGCACAGGACAACCACGCCGCCGGGAAGGCTGGCCTTCTCGGCGGCCCCCACCGAGCAGCAGCCGCGGCACCGCCCGGCCATCCCGGACAGCGCCCCCGGGACGGCCAGCACCCGGCGGTCGGCGACCCCCGGCACCGGCCGACACCCCAACGATCCGGCAGCACCGGTACGGCAGAACGCCCGCGCCTGTCGCGGGTGTTGTCGCGCCCAGACCACACACAGGGGAAACCCGGTATTCGCCCACGTCACACCACACGACAGCACCCCACGCGACAGGCAGGCGCGACAGGGGAGCGACAGCACCCACACCCCGGCCACCAACCCTCCAGGGCGGTCTCCAGGGCGGCCTGACGGCCACCCAGCCCACCAGCAGCCCGGAACGGCGCAGCACGCCCGGACAGCGGCCGCCCGACAGCGACCAGCAACCCAGGACGGCAGCACAGCACCGCCCGGCGAACACGACCAGGACAGGCCGCTGCACCAGGACGGGGCGCAGCGGGAAGGGCCTGGCGGCCGACCAGGACGACGGCCACGGCGGGCACAGCAGCAGGCGGGGAGGCGGGAAGCCACCGAGGCCGGCGGACCGGCCACCCCCGACGGCGGCCAGGGACGCAGCAGGGCGGCGGCACCCGGACAGCGACGACCACCGACCACTTCCCAGCCCGGCTCCGCCAAACCGAACACCAACCCCACCACCACCCCGGCCAATTCAATACCGCCCGAATTCAGACCACCATCCGGCGGCCAATCCGACAAAACAACCAACCGGAATTACCGGCGGAATTCACACCCGAAAGCAGCCCGCAACACCAAGCCAACCCCCGAGCGGGCCAACCCGCCCCCGACCACATCACGCGACCACACACAGTCATCAAACTCGACCCACACCAACCCGGCTCATCCTCTCGACAGGTCCAACCAAAGGTCCAGACAACCCAGCATTCAAGGCCATTTGACGCCCAACAACACCAACAGGTCACACCCGGCGGCCCCTCGCCAGGTAGAGCCTCGCGTGCAGCACGCGGTCCTCCCACCACGGGTCATCCGGGGTGGAGACCAGCGCGGCCACCAGCTCGCGCTTGGTCAGGACCGGCAGCACCAGCGGCCTCAAGTCCCTTGCGGCGCGGGCCTGTACGCAGTCGGGGCACTCCAGCCGGTCCGGCCGGGCCTCCTCCCGCAGCTCCAGCTTCAAGCCCTCCTTCCCCGCGATCGAGCCCCGGCACGTCCAGCACAGGCACAGCAAGCGAGAGGTGCAGCACTCGTTGGAGTGAACGGTGTCTGTTCTTCTATCTGCCGGATTCTCAACGGACTTGACTGCCTGACGGCGGGTCTCTGCGGTGAGGGGTGGGTTTGATGGATGCGGCGAGGGTGGAGGCGTGCTTCGTCACGGTCGCTGGCGAGGTGGTCCAGCAGCGCCTGGGGCGGGCGGCCGGACAGGTGCGGTTCGAGGAGTTAAGGCCGGTTTCGGCGTTCCCGGTGGTGCCGGGGCGCAGCTGGGGTCCGGGGTGGTGGTGGTCTTCGACGACGGGGCGGTTGGTGGCGCACGGGTCGATGGCGATGCGGATGCAGTTGATGCTGTTGGACCGTGAGCGTTCGGTGACCGGTCTGGCGGGGCGGCCGGTGCGGCTGCTGTGGCGCGAGGAGGACGGAGTGGTGCGTTCCTGGGTGCCGCAGCTGTTCGCCCGCTACGCGGACGGCGGGGCGCTGCTGGCCGACTGTCCTGCCGTTGCGGGCGTGGGCGGGCCGGCGGCGCAGCGGGCGGCTCGGGTGCTGGCGCAGGTGTGTGAGGGGGTGGGGTGGGTGTACCGGCGGTTGGAGCCGCCGTCGCCGGTGGTGGCGGCGAATGTGCGGTGGCTGGCCGGCTACCGGCATCCGCGGTTCGGTGCTGACGGGGTGCTGCGTGAGACGGTGCTGTCGGCGTTCGCCGAGCCGCGGCCGCTGGCGGAGGGGGTCGCGGCGGTGGGGGTGCCGTTGCGGGCGGGGCCGATGGTCTTCCATCTGCTGTGGTCCGGCGCTCTGGCCATGGGGTTGGGGAAGCGGCCGCTGGACGCCGGGACCGTGGTGGGCCGGGGGGTGGCGGCGTGAGCGGCGGGTCGGGCCGGCGGGTGCTGGCGGTGGGCGCGCACATCGTCTTCGACGGGCGCGCCTGGCAGGTGGTCGGGGTGGAGGGACAGCTGGTGCGCCTGGCCGGCGAGCGCGGCGAGGTCGCGACGGTGCTGGCCGGGCACCTGGTGGCGGCGCCGGACTTCGCGGTGACCGGCGCGCGGCCGCAGGTGGGGGTGCCGCAGTGGGGGCTGTTCCAGACGGTGCCGGTGCGCGAGCAGGAGAAGGCACTGGCCTGGCAGCGCCACATCCAGGAAGTGGAGTACGGGCTCGCCGGCGGGGAGGGAGCGGCGGGGGTGCCGCGGCCGCAGTACGACCCGGAGCTGCACACGCTCGCCGATCGGGAGCAGGCCAAGGCCGCAGAGCTCACCGCCCTGGGGTGGGAACACGTCGCTGTCAGCACCGTGCAGCGGATGCGGTTGAACTACCGGCGTCAGGGCCTGTGGGGGCTGGTCGATCACCGCACCACCAAACCCGCCAGCCGCACCGGGCGCGCCGACGAGAAGGTCGTCGCCGCGGTGCTGGAGGCGCTGCGGCGCCAGCGTGGCCGCTCCAAGGGCACGGTGAAGGGGCTGATGCAGCTCACGAGGCAGGTACTGGACGACCGCTACGGGACCGGGGCGGTGAAGCTGCCGGCGCAGGCGACGTTCTACCGGCTGGTGAAGGCACTGGCCGACCCCGCCGAACTGCCCGGCCGGCCCGCGCGCACCGCCACCGCCTCACCGGGGCGGCCGTTCACGCCGGCGGTGGCGCTGCGGCCGGGCGAGCAGGTCATGCTCGACTCCACCCGCCTGGACGTCATGGCCGTTTTCGCCGACGGCACCACCGGCCGCCCGGAGCTGACCATCGCGCTGGACGTCGCCACCCGCTCCATCCTGGCCGCCGTCCTGCGCCCGGCGAGCACCAAGGCCGTCGACGCGGCGCTGCTGCTCGCCGAGATGGCCGTCCCGCACTCCCTGCGCTCGGGCTGGCCCGACGCCCTGGCCATGTCCCGCGCGCCCGTGCCGTACGAGGACCTCCTGGACGCGGACCCGCGCCTGCAGGCCGCCGCAGGCCGCCCCGTCGTGGTGCCGGAGACCGTGGTCGTCGACCGCGGCCGGATCTTCCTCTCCGCAGCGTTCCTGGCCGCCTGCGAAAGCCTGGGCATCAGCGTGCAGCCCACCCCGCCCCGGCGCCCCACCGCCAAGGGCCACGTCGAGCGCGCCTTCGGGTCCATCAACACCCTGTTTGGCCAGCACGTCGCCGGCCACACCGGCTCCAACGTCCTGCGCCGCGGATCCGACAGCCAGCGCGAGGCCGTGTGGAGCGTCGCCCAACTGCAAGACCTCCTCGACCAGTGGATCACCGTCGAGTGGCAGAACCGCCCCACCGAGGGACTGCGCCACCCCTCGATGCCCGCCACCGCCTTGACCCCGAACGAGATGTGGGGCGCCATGCTCGGCGCCACCGGCCACGTACCGCTCCCCCTGACCGGCGACGACTACATCGAACTGCTGCCCGTCGTGTGGAAGCCCATCACCGAGCGCGGCATCCGCCTGAACCACCGCACCTACGACCACCCCGCGCTCGGCGACTACCGCGGCCAGCCCTCCAGCGTCACGGCGCAGCAGGGCCGGTGGGAGGTCCACCACAACCCCCACGATGCCCGCCGGATCTGGGCCCGCCTCGGTGACGGCGCCTTCACGCCCATCCCGTGGATCCACGCCGACCACGTCCACCAGCCCTTCGGCGACCAGCTGTGGCAGCACCTCAAGGACACCGTCGCCCGGCGCGGGGACCGCGACCGGCACGAAGCCGACCTCGCCCAGGCCCTCGACGACCTCCTGCGCCGCGCCCGCACCGGCACCACCCACCCCCGCGAACACGCTCTGATCACCCGCCACGCACCCGCCGCCCTCCCCCACGACCACACCGGCGGGCCCGGTGGGCCCGTCGGTGCCGTGGAGGACCCGGGCGGACAGACCCGAGGACACGGGAAGACGAGGCGCCAGAAGCAGACCGCCGCCCCGGAGAACTCAGGCCCCGGGCAGCAGCCTGACGACCACGGGTCGGCTGTTCCGAGGCCGCGGCGGGCCGGCGCTGCACGGTCCGAGACGGCGGCCGGGGAAGGCGAGGCCCCCGCGGCGCTGTTCGACGCCGCCGAACCGTGGCCCACACCGATGTCACCGCCAGGAAGTCCGCACCCGCGCGGTGAGGACGAGGACGACCTCGACGCCGACCTCGCCTGGAACGACGAGGACGAACTGGACGATGAGGATGCGGTGGACACCGGCTTCGGCCTGTACGACGCGGCCGAGGAGGCGCAGCAGTGGTGACCCCGACCGCCGGCCAGCCCGCAGTCCAGGCCGGGACCGCGACGCCCACCACGTGGGAGGAATGGCGGCGCTTCGTCGACCGCAAACGGCCCGCACCGCCCTCACCGGACAAGCCCCGGCGCAGCGCGGCCCAACGCCTGATCTACCACTCCCGGTTCGTCGTCGTCCGCACCCCGGCCCTGGACCAGATCACCACCAGCGTGCGAACCCTCACACTGCTCGGGCGCCACCAGGACGGCACCGCACGGCCCGGACTGATCGTCACCGGACCGCCCACCACCGGCAAGAGCACCGCCCTACAGGAAGTCGGGCGCACCTACGAACTGCACCAGCGGTCCTTGTCCCGCACTCCCGTCCCCGGGCGGGCGCCAGTCGCGTACATCCTGGTGCCGCCCGGAGCGAGCGCCAAGAGCCTGGCCGCCGAGTTCGCCCGCTTCGTCGGCCTGCCGGTCGGCCCGCGCATGACCCAGGCCCTGCTCACCACGACCGTCTGCAGCATGTACACCAGCCTGGGAGTCAGCCTGGTCCTCGTGGACGAGATCCACCGCCTCAACCCCCGCACCACCAATGGCTCGGAAGCCGCCGACTTCCTCAAAGACCTCACCGAACGCCTGCCCGCGACCTTCGTCTACGCCGGCATCGACGTCGCCGACACTCCGCTGTTCACCGGGGTGCGCGGCGCGCAGCTGGCCGGGCGTACCTCGCTGATCGACTGCGATCCCCTGCCCGCCCGTATCGGCGACCGGACCCCGTTCCGCTCCACTGTGGCCGCGTTCGAGAACGCCCTCGACCTCACCTCCCACCGGCCCGGATCCCTACGGCGCCTGGCCCCCTACCTCCACCAGCGCACCGCCGGGCGGATCGGCAGCCTCTCCCGCCTCATCCGCCAGGCCGCGATCACCGCGATCCTCGACGGCACCGAGAAAATCACCAAGACCTCGCTGGACGCGATCACCCTTGACCATCTCGCCGAACAACACCACCGACCGATCCGGCCCACGGCACGACGACGGTGAACCTGCCCGCAACCGCCACCGGGCCAGAGGCAGACGGCGGCCCCGCCCCCGGACACCAGGCGCAGCACTCCCCGGGCGGTCCGCGGGCGGCCGCACCCGGACCCGGTCCGGTGACCGTGCCCGTATCCGGCACCCGGCCGCTCCCGGTCCTCCTCACCCCGGCGCCCACCCTCCTGGACATCCGGCCCCTGCCCGCGGAAAGCACCGCCTCCTGGCTGCAGCGCCTCGCCGACGCCCACCACCTGGCGCCCGCACACCTGCTGAACGGCCTCGCCATCACCGCAAGCGGCCGACCCAGCCGCACACCCGCAGGCAGCGAACTCCACCTCGACCACACGGCGCAGCACCGCCTGGCCGCGTTCACCCGCCTCCCCCACCACCACCTCGCCCACGCCCTGCCCCACCTCGGCGTGCCCTGCCCCGCCGCGGGGCCCGGCCGCGCACGTGCGGGCCACGCCTGGTGGCACAGGCTCGACCCCCGCCACGCACCGCTGCGGGCCTGCCCCACGTGCACGCTGCGCCGCACAGCCGGCACCACCAACCACGCCCTCGCCTACCTGCCCGACCACGCCAGACTCTGCCCACGCCACCACCACTGGGCCGCAGGCCCCCACCACAGCCTCAGCACCGCCGCGCTACCCGAACTCGACACCGCCCACGCGAGCCACCAACGCCTACGACACCGCACCGACGCCGCGGACGCGTGGACCTGGGCCACCGCGATCACCACCCGCTGGCACGACCACTCCACCCACACCACTCTGACCGCCCGCTGGCACCGCCGCCGGCACCTCCTCCAACACGCCAACCCCGACGTCCAGCCCGTCACCGGCTCCTGGACACTCCTGGCCCGAGACGCCGTCACCTACCCCGAAACCGTCACCCTCGCCCGCACCCTCGCCACCACCCCACCCTTCCCGGCCTCCCGCCACGGCAGAGCGGACCCTCGCGTGCGTGCCTTCCTCAACCAGACCGCGGTCGCGCTCGGCCTGCCCCACCTCACCGCGCTACCCGGCAGCCTCCTCACCACCTGGACCCACCACCACACCCGAAACCGCTGAACACCCAAGCCGGCCCGGCCGCAGCCATCCCCAACCCACCCCAGCGCATACAGGGCTCTCAACCAAACAGCGGGAAACCCCACCCCTTCTCACGCCATCCACAATTTCTCAACCAACCACCAAAACCCACAGGTCAAACCAACTGACACCCAGCCATCAACACCCCCGAGAACCGGCCCCCACCCCGAACACGACCCCACCACCACCTAGACCTTCTCAACCAACCCATCAACCCCCAGCCCAGGAACACGACTGCTCAGCCAATCACCGACCCGCCACATCGAGAATTTCTCCCGAAAACTTGCTACAATCAGTCCTTGCGACACGTGCCGAACAGAACTCGACAAAGGAATTACAGGGAAAATGTTGCATTCTTTCGCTCGCCTGTCCGGGTTCGGCGTATCAATCACCCCGAAGGCTCCGTACACCGTTGAGCGAATTGAGGATTCTGCGACCTCGCTGTCCGTAACACGCCACGTCTCAGGCATGTCGCACCGGGGAGTCACCTTGCGGGGATTTCCGGATAACGTTGAGGCGCGCCTGGTGGGTGTCGGCTCCCTCAATGATGTCATCGAGGTCGGAGATGGTGGACCGCAAGAGGCATGGCTGATCGAAACGACAGCGTACTCGATCCCATGGCCCGAGGCATTCGCCATTGATTCTCCGCCCCCCGGAGATACCAATGCACCGTTCTACCTTTTCGGAGAGAATTCTTCAGTCATTTATATTCAGGGGCCTATCCCTGCGCATAGAGTTCCAAGCCTCTCTGAAGTTATCGCCCCGGGTCAGAAAATTGTGAGAGAGAGATCTGCTGACGAATTCGACCTGGTCGAGTTCGGCTATGAGTTCGAGGGTTCGGACTGGCGCCAGGTGATGATTCGCGTGGCACTTCCGAACGACATGTGCGTCGTCGTAACCACGCAGTCCGCTGCCGAAAATGCAGAAACTGTTGCCAAGGCTGCCGAGGTGATGGCGCTCGGGGTGCGGGCACGTTCGTCACGGTAGTCGACACGTCTAAAGGAATTTAAAATGGTGACCTCGATCGTCGATGTGGCCCGCGCGTTGCCGCACATAGACGCCCTTCGGCGGCATTGCATCGCACTCGCAGCCTTTGACATTATTCGCGAGCCGGAGAATGTATGGGCGCGTGAGCATTCATATGATACGCAATGGCTCCCCGGTGTGCAATCCGCCATTATGGACGGCAGTGGAGATGGCTACTTTGTTGCCTTCTGCGAACAGGGGGCGCTGGTCGTTGGATTCGATCATGAATCCCCGATGAGCCCCTACTCCAGTCATCCGATGCAACTCTGGCCCGGGGTTCTCGATGAAGTGCCGGAAAGCCTCGAATGGATCCTTTCAAAGCCTCCAGAGTTTCTGGATGACGACGTCGTTCTTGCAACGTGCTGCACGTGGAATGATGCCCCGGAAGCCACGTGGAAGACGGGCTCTCGTCTTAATTTTCCGCCAGGTCACGAGACTCCCGATGGCGCAGCTGCGATCCTGGAAGACCTCACGCAGTTCGGGGCCGATTTTCATATCAAGAGGCTTGGTTTCAAAGAGGCGGGCGAGGCCGCTTCGGCGGTTCGCGGAATACTCGATCTGGCTGGCCCGGTGGAGCAGTTTGCTGCTGCGCTGAACCCGGGTTGCAATACTGCGTCAGTAGCCTCGGAGTTGTATTCGATTGGATATCCGCAGTCGCGTGCGTGAGTTGCACCATTAGAGCGCCGCCCGAGGTGCGTGATTCCTGCAAATATAGTGTGGCCGGCCATCGCAGTGATGATGGCCGGCCACATGCTTCCCGTTAGTCCTTGATGGGGCTACCGCTTCACTAGGAGAACCACTTTCTGATGGATTTGACGGTATTACGTGCAATGCCGCTTCCGATGACGCCACCCACGACGGCTCCCACGGCTCCCCCTACCACCGTTCCGACGCCGGGGAGGATCATCGTGCCGATGGCAGCTCCGGTTTCGGCACCGTAGATGCTTCCCGCTATACCGCCGATTAGGGTCACGGTGTCATCCACCGCGGTGTCCACCTTCTGTCCCGGCGGGGCTGCCTTGACGTCTTGGACGATCACGGCCGCACTGATAGCCAGTCCTGCCACGCCCAGGACTCCGCCGACGGAGGCAGTACCGCGGTCCCCGCGTGCGGCTGCCACCCGTGAGAGCCAGTTTTGGTTTCGGTTGAGCCGGTACGGCTTGGCGGGGTTAGGGCTGCCGCATGCGTAGCGTTCCCTGCAGGACATGCCGGGGCTCGGACGTCCTCGGTCCTGTGCACTGCTGTTGCAGGCCCATCCTTCGACGCAAAGGTTCGATTCCGACAGGTTGCCGCCCTTGCTCCGGGGGATGATGCGGTGTCCGGCGTTCAAGTCCCTGGAGTCGGAGAAGTTGTAGCCGCAGCGCCAGCAGTCCCAGGTCCCATCGGCCTTCTGGTCTCGGGCGAGGATCTGAGCGAATCTCCCACTGACCCCACTTACGGGCTTGAACTTGGTTCCGTCATTGCGGCCTGCCGCGATGATCTGTTCGTCGGTGGCGTAGTCTCCGTCGCTCAGAACCGCGTCACCCCATGAGGGGTCCCGAACGATGCTCCAGCCCGGGTCCTTGGGAGTACCCGAGGCGGCCAGTTTCCCCGTCGGGTCCGAGAGGTTAACCGGGTCGTTGCTGCTGTAGGCGTAGGAGTTCCACTGCTGTGGATCGCCTGCGTCGATGATCAGGTCGGGGCTGATGAATCTGCCGGTGGTGGGATCGTACTGGCGTGCTCCGAGGCTGGTGAGGCCGGTGGTGTCGTCCGTGTTACCGCCGACGAAGCCCTTGGTGCCGGCCCACTGGTTGGTGCCGGGTTGGGTGCCGCGGGGGTTGCCGAATGGGTCGGTGGGGCGGCGGGTGACGGTCTGGGTTGCGTCGGTGTTGATTTGCACGCCGTTGGTGCCGTGGGGGTCGGCGGCTTGGATGAGGACGGTGCCTCCGCCGATGGCGGCGGTGACCCGGGTGTAGGTCAGGCCGCCGGGGGCGGCGATGGAGCGGACGTTGCTCGTGGTGCCGCTGCTGGTGTCGAGGGTTAGCTGGTCGGTGAGCAGGTTGAGTGTGGTTCTGCCGGGGTTGCGGCGGATGAGCTGATTGCCGTCGGCGTCGTAGAGGTAAGTGGTGGTGGTGGCGTCGGCCCGTCCGGTTGTGGTGAGGGAGTCGAGCTTGTCCTCGCCGTTCCAGGTGAGGGTGGTGGTGCCGCCGGTGTCGGTGATGGCGGTGGTGTTGCCCTTGGCGTCGTACTGGTAGCTGACGGCCTTGGTGCCCGCAGGTCCGCTGGTGGTTGAGGTGAGCAGGGCGTGGGGCCCGCCGGTTCCGCCGCCGGTGCTAGGGGCGTTGGTGGGGGTGTTGGTGGTCTTGGCGGCTCCGAAGGTCTGGGTGGTGGTGGTGTCGTTGAGGCTGTTGCCGGTGATGTCGTGCTGGATGAAGCTCGTGCGGTTGCCGGTGGCGTCGTAGGTGTAGGTGTTCCAGTACGGTGCCGGGCCGCCGACGGTGCGTCCGCCGGGGCCGACGGTGGCCGGGCCGTCCTTGTTGATGCAGGAGCCGATGCCAGGGACCGTGGTGGAGCTGCCGGTGCCGTGGACGGCGCCGGAGGAGTCCGTCCAGTCTGCGGTGGTGGTGGTGCCGCCGGTGTCGGTCCAGGCTCCGGTCAGCCGGTTCAGGTGGTCATAGGTGAAGCACTGGGTGTCGGTTGCGGAGGCGTCCTGGATGTCGGCGATCGAGGTGATCCGGCCGGACGGGGTGTAGGTGTAGCTGGTCTGGTCGACGGAGACGGTGCCGACCTGGCGGTCGAGGAAGTTGTTGATGACCCGTCCGGTGGCCCAGTCGTATTGCTGGGTGGAGACGACCTGCTTGCCGTACTGGCCGACGGTCGTGCGCACGGGGCGGGCGAGGGCGTCGTAGTCAACCTTGGCGACGACGGCCTTGCCGAGGCTGGCGGATGAGGTCAGCAGGCCGGTGATGGTCCGCCCGTAGCTGACGGTCTCTGCGGGCAGGCCGCCGGCGGCGGGAATGGCGACCTTTTTCAGGGAGCCGATGACCGGGCTGTAGGTGTTGGTGGTGGTGTAGGTGCCGGCGAGCGCGCCCTCAGTCGTCGGGATGGTGATAGTGGTGCCAAGTGGGCGGTAGGCGGTGTCGTAGCCGGTGACCGCAGTGGTGTAGGCCGCACCGCCTGCTCCGCCGACGTAGCGGGTTGAGGAGGTGCTCTGGCCCTTGACGAGGGTGTCGTAGGTCCAGGAGGCCAGCTGGTTCGCGGGGGCGACGCTGCCGGTGAAGGTGCCGGTCTTGCGGCCGAGCAGGTCGTAGCTGTAGGCGAGCGTGGTGTTCTTGGCGTCGACGGTGCGGTCGATGCGCGAGTTGACGTCGTAGAACGTCTGCGCCGTGCCGGTGTCCGGGTCGGATGCCGAGACCTGGCGCCCGCGCAGGTCGTAGCCGTAGCTCCAGGTGTTGCCGCTGCTGTCGGTCCTCGACGCGGCCAGACCGACGGGCGTGTAGCCGTAGGTCGTCACATCTGCGTCAGCGGGGTTTCCGGTCGGCGCCGGGGTCCGGTACTGCCACAGGGCGGTAGTGCGCCCGCGCGCGTCGGTCACGGCCGACGAAGGCATAGCGCCCTCAGGCGGGGTGACGTCGGTACGGTCGGCGCCGGGGTAGGCCCTGGTGGTGGCCCACTGGAGGTTGCCGTAGGAGCGGAACTCCGTGCGCAGCACGCGGCCGTTGCCGTCGTAGGTGTTCCACGTCTGGCCGGGGACCTGGCCGTCGGTCTGGGGGATGAAGATTGACTCGGTGGGGAAGGAGCCCTGCTCGTAGTAGGGGGCGGAGGTCTTGATCACCCAGCCGTGGGTGTCGTAGACGGTGTCGGTGATCAGGCGCCCGGTGGGCTTGGCGGCGCTGGTCCTCTGGGTCTGGCGGGGCCGTCCCAGGCCGTCGAGGATTTGGATGCTCGCGGAGTAGGTGACCGCGTCGTCGTTGATTGACTCGGTCTTGACGGTGGAGGGTGCCTTGGAGCCGTTCAGGGAGTAGGTGAACTTCCGGCTGGGCAGGTCTGTGGTCGGCCGGTCGGGTGCCCAGACGGCGGTGACGCGGCCGAGGGCGTCGTAGTGGGCGGTGGTGACGCGGTCGTTGATGTCCTTGCTGGTCAGGGGTGAGCCGCGGGCCGGGTCCTGGGTGACGGTGGTGGTCCACCCGGCCCCCATCGGGCCGGTGGTGCGGATCTCGGTCGGGAGCTGGCCCGAGGGCGGGGTGAGAGTGACGGAGGTGACGGCGGGGGTGACCGACGGAGCACTCAGTTGGGTGCCGTTGCGGTCGTAGGTCGACCCGTCGGTCGTCGCGTTCGTGGTGATTCGCCCGTAGACGTCGAATGTCGTACTGCCGTCGTGGACGTAGACGGGGTTGCCGGCCTGGTCGAAGTGGTCGAGGACCTGGCTGCTGGTGGGATCGCCGACCGTACCGGCTTGGTTGAAGGGCTTGCCGTCGAGGAGGACGCGACTGTTGGACAGGGTGTTCGCGGCCGTCGCCGTCCCGGAGCAGGGCCCCTGGAAGGTGGTCGTCTCGGACGCCAGAGTCAGCATCTGCGGGTTGCCGCCGGAGGCGTAGCCGGTGGTGGTGCAGGTCTCGGGGGTGGCGGTGGTGCCGTCTCCCTTGTCGTCGACCTTGATGACACGGTTTCCGTTGGCGGGTTCGCTGGTGGTGACCGTCGTGGTCGTGCGCCAGCTGCCGTCGGCGAGCTTGGCCTTGGTGATTGAGGTTGTTTCGGAGTCCGGACGCCAGGCGTAGAGCGGTGGCATGCCGCCGCTCTGGGCGTGGGTTGCGGAGTGGTCCTGCCCGTTGTAGGTGGTCCCGCTTACTGCGGTGACCGTTCCGCCGGCCTGGTCATAGACCTCGGTTGCTACGACGCGGCCGGCCAGCTGGGCGCTGTCGGGGACGGTGCCGCCGAGCGGGTTCGGTACCTCCGGAACCGTGCGCAGAGTCTTTCCGTCGGCGAGGTAGTCGCCGACCATGCCCCGCAGGTAGGTGACCTTCTGCTGGGTCTTGGGGGCTTCACCGGGGTTGGCGTTGCCGGTGGTGGTGGTCACCGACTGGTAGCCGCGGAACTGGTCCCAGGTGCGGGTCTTGGGGTCGGTGAATTCGGCGTCGTTGCGGTGCCAGGCTGCGCCGCCGGCGTAGGTGTACTCGGTGGTCTTGCCGATGCCGGGGGTGCTGACGAGGTCCTGTTCGGTGACGACTTCGACGCGGGGCTTGTCGAACCAGTCGGTGATCAGTTCCTTGGTCACCTGTCCGTCTGGCGACACCTTGTTCTGAAGCCATTTGACGGGCATGCAGGCCATCGTGTTGCCGTCTTCGGAGGACGGCATGTGGTTGTTGACCCTCGAGCACTCGGGGTCGGTGTTGTACTTGACGTTGATGCTGCCGCCGGTCTCGGTCGTGATGCCCTGGATGCGCGGACGCATGTACATCTTCTCGGCCGGGACGAGGCCGTCGACGCGGTTGGCCCGCATCTTGTACTGGAACTGCACGGCGGGCAGGTTCGTGATCTCCGCCTGGCCGTTGCTCGGTACACGCTGGACGGAGTCGAGTTGCAGGAGACGCTTGGTGCCGTCGCCGGGGTCGGCGAGTTCCTGGGTCAGGTTCCAGGTGTCGACGGTGCGGTAGTCGGCGTTGACCAGGACCTTGGTGGTGATCGAGGTCAGGCGCTTGGTCGTGAAGAAGGTGGGTGCCGAGTTCTGACACGAGGCATCGGTGCAGATCTGGTCGATCGGCGTGTCAGGCCAGGCGTCGGCGTGGTCGGCGGTGCGCTGCCCCTCGGTACAGTCCGTCGTGGTGCCGGGTATGCAGCGCTCCGCGACGGCGAAGGCGACCTTCGCGGCCGGGTTTGCGCCGCCCTTGGCCGCCAGCTGGTCGTCCAGGCGCTGGCCGTAGGCGATCTCCTTGAGGTAACCGGCGCGCTGGTAGTCGGTGAGGGTGCCGTTGCCGCTGCTCTGCCCGTTGCCTCGCTTGTACTTGTTGCCCTCGGTGGCGTACTTGTACGTGGTGAGGTTGCCGTGCGGGTCGACGACGTAGTCGAGCTGCCAGCGCCAGGCCATCTGGCACCACGAGTTGGTGCCGCTGCCAGCGTTGTGGCAGGGATCCCCGTCGTTGGGAGAATAGACCGGAACAGTCAAGACGGAGTTCGCGGCCGGGTCCGAGCCGTCGCCGCCGGGCAGGTGGTTGCGGCCGAAGTAGTACTGGACGCCGTCAGGCGTGGTGATCCGCCAGTAGTCCATGTCCTGGTAGTCGATGTCACCTGCGGCCTTCGGCGCGCCGGTGAGCTGCTCGACCGTGGTGCCGTCGTCGCTCTCGAGGTGCCAGACGTGCTTGTCGTCGTCACGCACGAGCCTGCCCGAATGGCCCCCCAGGGAGAGCGCGGCGTTCTGCCCGCCCCAGCATTCGTCGAAGGAATCGGTGATGCCGGCCGTCTTACAGCTGCGGTAGGAGCGCTCGATGAAGCCGGGCTCGTAGCCCCAGCCGTCACCGATCCACGAGGGCTGGGCGTTGGAGGCGGACGTCTTGCCGTCCACCTCCGCCGAGTTGTAGCCCAGCGCCACGGTGGGGGCGGCCCCGCCGAGGGAGGGCGGAACCTGGATCGGGTAGTTGTAGGTGAAGCTGCCCGTGTTGGAGCCGGCTGTCCAGGCCGCGGATGACGACAGTGATGTAGCGGTGTAGTTACCCAGGGGCCCGGACGGGGCGGGCGTGGGTGCGATGACGATGGGTCCGCCGGTGGTGCCCCCGCCGCCGGTCAGGGCCGTGGCAGAGACCTGCGCAGTGGTGAAGGAGGCATTCACGGCGCCGGTGCCCGTCCTGGCAGACGTCTTGACGGGGGGAAGAATGACGTCCGCAGTGATCGTGCCGGAGGCATCGGTCTTCGCCGCAACCGGAGTCTGCGTACGGCACTCAGGGCGCTCCGGTGTCGTCAGGGAGCAGGCCGGCAGCGCCACGAGGCCGGCGCGGTCTGACCACCCGCCGGCCTGGAGGGCCTTCAGGTCCAGGGTGACGTGGGCTTCGCGTCCGTCGCCGCCGGCCGATGTCTCGGCGTCAGTGAGCGCTACCAGCGGCCCGGTGACGCCTGCGGCGTTGCCCTTGTCCTTCCCCGTCACCTCGACGGTGACGGTGTGCACGCTCTCGCCCTTGCCGCTTGCAGGGGCGACCTGGACGGCCAGGTTTCCGGCCTTCGTCCCGGTCGTGCCGCCGGAGACGGGCGATGCTCCGCCGGTGGCCTTGCGGGCAGCTTGGGCCTCGGCGCTGTCCACGCCGACGGCTATCGTCGCGGTGCCGGTGGCGATGGGTGCCGCGGTCTGGGGTTTCCAGTCGGTAGGCCGGCTCTGCGTCTTGGTGCCCGGAGAATGGGCGTCATGGCCCTTGACGGGCCGGTCGGTGCTTCCCAGGGGGGTGTTCGGTGGCGTCCAGACCTCGCCTTCGGGTTCGGGGTAGGTCCATGCGACCGCCGGTGGGACGGTGACCCCGGTCAGCGCCAGGGCGACTGCGCCTGCTACCGCCGGCGACCGCCATCGGCCGCCTATTCGTTTCCCGGCCCGTTTCCGGGCAGGCCATGCCACCATGTGGTGTCTCTCCTCGTTCAGTATCGACACAGCGTCATATGGGCACGCGCGTGCCATGATCGATGTGACGATATGTGCGCCCGCAGACACTGCAACCACCGTTGAGGCGCCGCGCATAAGATGTTTATAAAGTCTTGATCTGCCAATCCGAGACCTACCCGGACAAGCAGGGACAAGCTGTCGGCGGGTTTGACCAAGTCGCAGGTCAGGCCGCATCGTTCCCACCCGAACGCCTCCCACCAAGGGGCGGCTTACCGGGAGGGACCCCACAGCCACGCCATGTCGAACACCCCGCGCACAATCGCGCACACACCACCGGCACTTTCCATACGCAGGCGCGTGCTTCGGCTCACCGCGCTCGGCACCGGCTGCGCGCTGAGCCTTGCCTTGCTCAGTGCACCCGCCGCGCTCGCGGCAGACCCAGCCCCCGCACCACCTCAGACTCACGGGCCCGCAGGCGGCGTCAAACCGATCGTCCCCACGTCACCGGCTCCGGCCCGCACACCCGGGCAGCAGGCCATGCTGGACGCGATCGCCAAGGCCCGGTCGGCCGGCAAGCCGGTCACCGTCGAGACGCTGACCGATGAGCTCTCCGCAACGGTCGCCAACCCGAACGGCACGCTGACCACGACCGCCAACGCCCAGGCCGTGCGGACCAAGCGCGCCGGCACCTGGACGGACATCGACCCGACGCTGCGCGCCAACACCGACGGCACTCTCAGCCCGGCCGTGGTGACGACCGGGCTGACGTTCTCGGGCGGCGGATCAGGTCCCATGGCCACGATCACCACCGATGACGGCAAGAGCCTGGTAGTGAACGCCCCGTTCCCTCTGCCGAAGCCGTCCGTGGCCGGAGCGAACGCCACCTACTCCGATGTCCTTCCCGGAGTGGACCTGCAGCTGACCGCGCTGCCCCAGGGGGGCTGGCGGGACGTCATCATCGTGCGGACCAAACAGGCCGCCGAGAGTGCCGCGCTGAAGTCGCTCACCTTCCCGATGGCCGCGCACGGCCTGTCGGTGGCGGCCGACCATTCAGGAGGCGGCATCAGCGTCGTCGACGACAAGGGGGCCACCCGGTTCCGGGCCCCAGCCCCTCTACAGTGGGACTCGAGCAAGCCCGCAAGCCCTCCCGCGACCGCGGCGGCCCGTGCCTCGAGGGCCTCGGAGCGTGTGACACTGGCCTCCTCCCCCGCCCCCGCGTCCACGGACAGCCCGGCCGGGATCCCGTCGACCGCCGAAGCGCCGGGTGACGGTGCGAACGTCGCCGCCATCACCACCAAGGTCACCCCGTCGGCGATCGAGCTGACGCCCAACCAGGACGCCCTGGGCTCCGGTGACGGCCCCTGGTTCCTCGACCCCTCGTTCGTCGCGGCCACCAGCTACACCGAGGGATCCGTCGAGGTCCAGGAGAACCACAAGGACGCCAAGAACTACAACCTGAAGTCCAACGTGGCCACCGGGTACTGCGGCTACCACAGCAGCGACCCCAGCCTGGACTGCGGCGTGGAGGGCCGCCAGCGGGCGTACTTCCAGTTCGGGATCAACCCCGCCATCTACACCATCCCCCAGGGCGCCGAATCCGCCCCCGTCATTCAGAGCGCCATCTTCAACGGGCAGGTCACCGGCGCCTCCAGCCCCGGAACCGATACGCCGTTCGTCATCTACTCCGCCCCCGCGGGCAAGACCATCGGCACCAACACCAACTGGTACGCGCAGCCGTGCGGCGACAACGGGAACGTCGTCATGGACGGCTGTGCCGCGGTCAACGGACAGTGGCTCAAGGGCACGGGTCAGCTGGCCATCGAGGTGACCGACACCATGAGGCGCGCCGCGGCGGAGAAGTGGCAGGTATGGACGATCGGCATCGCGCCGCAGGCCAGTGAGTGGGAGAAGAGCTACCGCCACTTCCTTGCGAACAACCCCTCGATCACCACCACCTACGACATCACGCCGACCATCTGGTACCCGCGTACCAGCCCTCCTCCCGGTTTCGCGGACACCCACAGCACGGCCGAGTGCACCAGCGGCGGCGCCAACCCCTGGGACAACCCCGGCTGGGTCGGCAACAACCAGGAGGTCTACCTCACCGCCAACAGCTGGTCGCCCGCCGGGCAGAACCTCTACACCGGCTACCAGATGTGGGACGACAACGATCCCAACTTCAGCGCACTGCCCGGGGACTGGGGCAGGAGCTACAACGACCCCGGCCCCACCGTGAGCGTGGGAACGCTATCGGACGGCCACCAGTACGGCTGGCTCGCCCGTGCCACCGACGACACCCTCACCTCGCCCAACAGCGCCTGGTGCTACTTCCGCGTCGACAAGACCAACCCCCGCGTCAGCATCAGCTCCACCGACTTCCCGCCCTCGGGAACCCCCAACCCCACCCCGGCCAAGTACATGAACGACGAGGGCACGTTCACCATCAACGCCGAGGACCCCGTCCCCGGCGCCGGCCTTCAGGCCTCCGGCATCGCCTGCGTACGGGTGAGCACCGACCCGACGCCGGTCGTGGGCTGGCAGTGCGACAACAGCACCTGGAAGCCGGGGGACCGCCCCTACACCTACAAGGCCAAGGACTGGGGCACCAACACCCTCTACGCCTGGGCCATGGACAACGCCGGCAACTACAGCCAGCCGGCCGTCTACAACTTCTACGTCCCCTGGAAGCCCGGCACCCAGCCACTCTTCGGCGACGTCGACAACGACCAGAAGCCCGACGTCATCACCGTCGACAAGAACGGCGACCTGCGCGTCATCGGCGGCACCACCGACCCCACCACCTCCCTGGCAGCCCCCGCCGCCGCAGCCCCGGGCAACCGAGACTACGGCGCCACCTGGGCCGACTACCAGGTCAGCCACCACGGAACCTTCTCCGTCGGACAAGCCGTCGACGCGATCCTCGCCCACTACAACAAGAACACCACCTCCAAGCTGCGCGAGGTCTTGTACCTAATCCCCAACAACGGCACCGGACGCTTCGACACCTTGACCCCGGTCCCCCTCAACCGGCCCGACTGCACCACCTACCAGAGCGGCGCCGCCTGCCCCGGCTACAACCAGGCCAACTGGAGCAGCGCCTCACAGGTCATCGCGATGGGGACACCGGACGGCGAGGCCGTCGGCGGTGAGCCGGGCAACGAGGCCCACAAAGTCATCATGACCCAGACGTCCATCCTGTCCCTGGAGAACAACAGCCTCTACCTCTTCCAGCCCAACGGCCTCGACTCCGCCCTCGACACCGCCACCTACCTCCCCACCATCTCCGGCAGCTGGGCCGACATGGAGTTGATCAACCCGGGTGCCGCCAACGGGGCGACCAGCATCCCCGGCACCACCGACCCCACCAACCAGGCCACCGTCTGGGCGAGGAACCGCACCACCGGCGACCTCTACGCCTACCCCCTGGGCTGGACCGCAGGCGGGACCGTCGACTACACCGCCCTCACCAAGCCCGACCAGGGAATCAAGCTGAACGTGGGCCAGGCCGTCACGGTGTCCGAGTACCCGCGCATCGGCGCCGGCGACCTGAACAACGACGGCACCCCCGACCTGTGGGTCATGGACAACACGAACGCCATCGCCATCTTCCCCGGCACGAGCAGTACCGGCACCAAGGGCAAGGTCGACAGCTTCGACCACGCCTCCTTCGCCGGCTACTCCGACTCCAGCGTCACCGTCCACCCCCAGCTCGCGGACGGGGAGTGCATGGACTCCATCGGCGGGCCCAACGAAGGCACCGACGTCGCCGCCTACTCCTGCTGGCAGACCGTCAACCAGCGCTTCAACTTCGCCATCGACGGCACCATCCGCTCCGGCAGCTGGTGCGTCTCCACCAAGAACAACGCCCTCGGCAACGGCACCGGCCTGATGCTCTCCCGCTGCGTCGGCAACACCGGCCAGAAATGGGCCGTCCGGCCCGACGGCCGCATCTACCTGCCCGCCACGGTGACCGCGGACAACCCCGGCGGCCGCTGCCTCGAGCTGCCCGGATGGCAGACCGATCAGGGCACCCGCCTCGGCATCTGGGACTGCCCCGGCCTCCAGGCCAATCAGCAGTGGAACCTCACCTACGAAAAGCACAAGCCCTGAACCACACCGTCATCACCTGACCAACCCATGGAGGAGGGGGTTCCCGGGGACAGCCCCGGGAACCCCCTCCTCCACCCCGATCCGGACCTGGAGCCCTCACCGATGCCTTCACCCGCCGCCTACCACCCACCACGACCGACCGCCACCGCCGCCACTGTCCTGCTCTCCGCGACCGGCGCCGTCACACTGTTCTCTCTCATCGCCGGGATACGCCTCCACGGCGCAGCCGGCGACCTTCCCCCCGACGTCACACTCGGACTGTCCGACAGCACCGCTCTCACCGACGCGCAAGCGCTCTACCGGCACGCAAGCCAGCTCCACCTCGTAGCCCTGCTGGCCTCGACGGTCACCTTCATCCTCTGGTTCTACCGAGTACGAGTGAACGCCGAACGATTCGACCCGCACGGACACAGGCTCCGGCGCGGCTGGACGATCGGCGCCTGGTTCACCCCCGTCGCAGCCCTCTGGCTCCCCCGGCAGATCGCCGCCGATACCTGGCGGGCCAGCACCCGCCCAGACGAGTCCGGAGTGCGCCCCGCACTCGCACCGGCCCTCCTCAACCTCTGGTGGGGCACCCTCTGGGCCACCATCGTGGTCGGCCGACTCGGTGCACAGTTCTACGGACAGGCGCGCTACCCGGACACCTACCAGGAGGCTGTCACGTGGCTGAACGCCTCCGACCTCCTGGAACTCGCGGCCGCAGTCCTCGCCATCCTGATGGTGCAGAAGCTGACCGCCCTCCAGGAGGAACGCTTCAAGGAGTCGGCTGCCCGAGCCTATGGTGCCCCCACCGGGGCACCGCTCCGCGGCCACGGGTGTCCGCGTACTCGTCGAAGTGCTCAGTCAGGTACAGCTGAACGTGCTCAGCTTGACGTCTGACCGGTCGCTCGGGTGTCGGATGGATCACC
>NZ_JBVOOL010000051.1:0-19276 GCF_055664045.1 Kitasatospora sp. NPDC023385
CTGGACCCTCACCCCCACCACCGCATAACGACAGAGGGGCATCCCCACCCGGGGACACCCCTCCACCAACAACAAGATCTTCAGGAGACTTCTAGAACCCAAGCCCGGCTTCGACGCCGGAGGAAGCGAGCCCTTCACTGTGCTGGGGATCAGGCCGGGACGAGGGCGCCTTCTCGGTCCAGGCCGATCACGTGGCTGACCGTTGCGAGGGTTTCGGTCCAGTCGCCGGCGTGGTGGACGGCGCGGTCGTCCACGTACGCGGCCGCACCGAGCTTGGTGCTGGTCACCAGGATCGGACCGCCGACGACGGTCCAGTACGCCCGCTCCGGCGATGGGTCGATGAACGCCGCGATGCCGGAGTACCAGGTGATCCAGTCGGCGACCTCCGGCAGGAAGCCTCGGCCTGGCGGTGTACTTATGTAGGTCCACCAGTTCTGTCCGTTGTCCGCCACTCAGGCAGTAGCCCTCGGGTCACGGCAACGGCCTGACGAACCGTCGGCAACGTGGGGCTGGTCAGCCCAGACCGGGCAGGCTGCGCAGTTCGGAGATGCGGAGCAGTCGGGCCAGCAGCACGAACAGCACCAGCATGGCGATGCCGCCGGCCGCCAGTGCCAGCACAGAGCCGACGACGGGGGCAGAGACAGCACCGGAGCAGATCCGGGCCACCGCCCAGCCGACGGCGCTGGCGGCGCCGGCCGCAGCCGTGAGCTTCCCGTATGTGCGCACGAGCCGCTTGCCGTCCAGGCGGCCTTCCAAACGGCGGCGCAGCTTGAGCCCGGTGACGAGCAGGCCGCCGGCGTAGGCCGCGGCGTAGGCGGCTGCCATGCCGATGACGGCCCAGCGCGGGGGCAGGAAGAGGTGGCAGCCAGTGGCCAGGACGATGTTGAGGCCGGAGATCCAGACCGCCATCCAGAAGGGGGTGCGGGTGTCCTCGAACGCGTAGAAGCCGCGCAGCAGCAGGTATTGGGCGGAGAAGGGGACCAGGCCGAGTGCGAAGGCCTGCAGCGTCTGGCCGAGCGGCTGTGCCGAGCCCGCCCCGCTGCCGCTGTAGGAGAACATCACGGTGGCAATCTGGGGCCCGAAGGCCAGGAAGAAGAAGGCGGCTGGGACGATCGCCACACCGGTGACCCGTAGCGCTCGGGACAGGTCTTCGCGGACATCGCCCAGGCGATGCTCGGCCACTGCTCGGCTCAAGCGCGGCAGCATCGCAGTGACGAGTGAGACCGTGATGATGCCCTGCGGGAGCATCCAGATGTTCTGTGCGAAGAAGTAGGCGCTGTTCCCCGCGCCGACGTTCGGCAAGGCCGCGTCCACCTCGTTGGCGTAGCGCGTCACCACCGTTAGGGTGACCTGGTTGACCAGCACGAACAGCAGGGTCCAGCGCGCCGCCGCCACGCTCTTGCCCAGGCCGGTGCCGCGCCAGTCGAAGCGCGGGCGCCACCTGAACCCTGTCCCGGCGAGATAGGGGATCAGGCACACTGCCTGCAGAGCGATTCCGATCGTGGTGCCGATACCCAGCAGTCGCACTTCGGCCGGGGTCACCGACGCGGCGTCATCCTGGGTCGGCACCAGCCATCGGTACAGGCCGAACATGGTGATCAACACGATGTTGTTCAAGACCGGCGTCCACATCATCGCCCCGAACCGACCGCGGGCATTGAGGACCTGGCCCAGCATGAAGAAGAGCCCGTAGAAGAAGATCTGCGGCAGCAGGAACCGGGCGAAGGTCACCGTCAGCTCGAACAGCTCGTGATTGTCCGGGGTGTCCGGCATGTAGAGGCCCACGATCCACGGAGCGAGCACCACGCCGACGACGGTCCCGACCGCGAGAACGCTCAACACCATGGTGACCAGCCGCTGCTCGTGGGCCAGCCCACCGTCCGCGTGGTCGGCACGCGCCCGGACAAGCTGCGGCACGAGCACCGAGTTCAGCGCACCACCGATCAGTAGCGTGTAGAGACTGGTCGGTAGCGTGTTTGCGGTGTTGTATGCGCCCCCGACCGCCAGCGTGCCCAGCGCGGCGGCCTGCAGCATCAGTCGGAACATCCCCGTTCCGCGCGACACCACGCTGCCCGCCGCCATCAACGCGGACGACCGCAGCAGGCCTCCGGACGCGGCCCCCGAACGACGCCGCGCATGGCGGCGCCGCCCAGAAAGATCCGTCTCCGCCGCCGCTGTGTTCGCTTGATCGACCATGACCTCAAATCTAGGGCCGTGGAGATCGTCTTCGGAAGGAACCGGTGCGGTCAGCGATCGCGCGAGGCAGCCGCGAAGCCAACCGTGATGTCGATTGCGGTGTTCGCCGCGGCGCGGCGAGGGCCCGGCAGGAGAGCTTCGCATGTGCGCAGCAGCTGCGCCGGGTCCGGCGAGGTACGAGCCAGGCGCCGGAAGGGCAGGGCCGCCATGCCGGGCACGGCGTCGACCGTCAGCTCGGAAGGGATCAGACCCAGCCGCTGCACGGTGAGTTCCAGCGTCAGGAGCACCAGCCGGGCGGTGGCGGCGGCGCTGCCCGTCAGGAGGGTGAGCTGTGCGTCCTGGCAGCTTGTGCAGCCGTTGTAGGCGGCGCCGAGGAGTTCCTCGATCTGCTGGTCCGCCGGATCGGCGTCCAGGTCGCTCGTGGTGAGGTGGAGCGGGAAGGGGTGTCGGTGCTGGTCGTTCATCGCTGCCTCCTGGAGCGGGTGTTCGTGTGCCGGAGGTCAGCCAGCGGTCTGCTCCGGCTGGAACAGCCGGGGCCGGTCGGGTTCGGACCAGTCGACAGCGCGGACGACGTCGTAGGACCAGGCCCGCCAGCCGTGGATGCTGCTGTCGAAGTGACCGCCGAGTTGGACGGTCTGGACCCGGACGGGCCGCTGGTCGGCGTCCCATTCCAGGACGGCGGTGACCGGCGAGCCGGCGATGACGGCATAGCCCGGGTGGGCGATGCGGGTGGTCCACGCCGGAGGCGTCATGATCCGGAAGTACGGCGGGTCCTGGTGCTCGGACTTCCACGTGAAGATGACACCTGGGGCGGCGTAGGCCCGGTCGGTGGTCACAAGGGCTGTGGGGACCGGGGGGACGGCCACAGGATTGTGGCCCGGAAGGTCCGATCCCCGCGATAGCCGGGCGTAGACCTTGTCGGTGCCGCTCCTGCGCATCCTGGCAAGGTCGGCCTCGAACAGCTCGACGATCCGAGCGCTGACCGCCTCCCCGATGGCCGCCCGCGCCTGGCCGACCGTCATCACTGCCGCATCACGGACCACGTTGGCACTCCTGTCCTGGATCACCGGGCCGGCGACTTGGCCCCGTCGTCCACGCTAGCGGCCGGGCCGGAAGTGGAGCAGACCATCACCAGAACGAGTGACCGGAGTGGTATGCGGCCCCCGCGCCCGGCGCCCGTACCGACGCGGAGGGGCGAGGTGGTCCTGGGCTTTCATCTGGCGCAGGACGGCGTCCTGGTCGGGCAGGGCGAGCGGGATCAGGGCGTCGGCGGCGAGCACCTGCCGTTGGGTCGTCACCGCCTACCGAGGGCGGCGTGCAGTCTGCCGAAGGCGGGCAGGTCGGTGAAGGAGCGGGTTTCTCCGGCGAGGTCGCGCAGTCGGCGACGGACTCGGGCGGAGTCGACGATCGCGGCGGCTGCGAGTGCTCGGTCGGTGGTGACAGCGGCTTCCTCGAGCGCCCCGGTGTAGACCTGCGCGCGGGCGAGGGCGATGGCGTCGAAGGCGCGGCTGCGGACGCGGTCCTCGTGCCGGTCGTCGGAGGCGACGGTCAGCAGGGCCACCGCGTCGTGGGCGTGCTGGGCGACGCCGGTGCGGCGGCTGAGGAAGAGCAGGACCTCGCCGAGGGTGGAGGACAGCTCGGCGGCGTCCAGGTAGGCGACGAAGGCGGGCGTCGGGCCGGGGCGGTCCTCGGTGAAGACGTCCTGGGCATTGTTGACGGACCGGAGGCTGCCCTGTTGGTCGCCGAGCAGGGCGGCGAAGCGGGCGTCGAGGGCGTGCAGACCTGAGCGGACGACGGGGCTGGCCGTGTTGCGGGCGCCGTAGACGGCGAGGGCAATGCAGTCGCGGGCGAGCTGGCAGTGGTTCACGTAGCCCCAGACCCTGGCGAGGGCCTGGAGAAGGTGCGCGGTCAGGTCGCGGTCGCCGCTCTCCCGGGCGGCCTGGATGGCGAGGGTCAGGTAGCGGGTGGCGGTGGGGAAGTCGGCGCCGTCGTGGGCCGCCCAGCCGACCACCCCCGCGATGTCGGCCAGTTCCCGGAAGAGGAGCCGTCCGGTCTCCTCGGTGTAGCTGCCGTCGCGGATCAGCTTGGTGGAGGCCGCGAGGTGGGCGGAGGCCATGAAGCTCATGCTGGCCCCGCCGCGCAGGTTGTCCATCCGGCGCAGCTCGGTGGTCTGTTCGGCGATCCGGGCGGCGTCGCTGGGGCCGAGCGTGCGCCGGCCCGTCCGGGAGGCCAGCGGCGTACGCGGCTTGCTCCAGGACCAGGACTCAAGGGCTGGGAGCAGCTCGGTGGGGGCGGTCGGGGGCTGGTCTTGGTCGTTGTACTCGGCCGGTTCGCAGACGGGGCCCGCGGCAAGGGTGGCTTGGGTGGAGCGGGCCAGGGTGTCGAGGATCGCGGCGGGCTGGAGGTAGCGGGTGGGGTCGGGCAGGGCGCGGCTGTGCCCGAGGCCGAGGTCTTCGGCGGTGAGGCGGATGCCGCACTTGTCGCCGAGGACGGCGGCGAGCAGTTCGGGCACCGGTTCGCGGGGCTGCTCGCCGTCGAGCCAGCGGCGTACGCGGGAGCCGTCCGGGTTGATCTGGGGGTGTCCCTGCTCGGTGGCGAGGGCGGCCACGGCCCGGCCCAGTCCGTTCTTGCTGAGTCCGGAGATCCGGAACCAGTAGCGGAGGGTGGACTCCCCGCTAGAGGTGGAACTTCCGTCTGGGGTGAGGCTGTTGAGGCCTGTGGGCTGTTCTGGGGTCATCGCTACCTCGCAGCGGACGACGCGGATTTGAGACGGTGGGGAGCTGACCGTAGCGCATATTGTGCGCGCTGTAGTCACCCGGTTGCCAGGGCGCGGCCGGGCCCCGGAAACGTGCGGGTCGAAGCGGTCCGCCGGGCAATTCGCCGGGGCTGCGCCGAACTTCGCCGCCTGCCCGGGACGCGAATCCGACGGGCACGGTGAGGACATCGCGACCGGCGGCCCGGCAGCGCTCCGGTACCGCAGGTGCCTCGCTGCCCGCCCCTCTCCTCTGGAGGACCCATGCCCAGCAGCTTCACCGTCACGACAGCCGCCCGGCCGGGTAGTGCCGACACCGCGCTGGAAGACCGAATCCACCTCGGCCCGGGCGTGGTCGTCGTCCTGGACGGCGTGACCACCGTCGTCGACGACGTCGCGGCGCTGGGCGGGACCTACGCCGACCGGCTGGGTGAGGAGATCGTCGCTCTGGCGGCGGAGTCCGGATCGGACCTGCGGGATGTCCTTTTCGAGGCGATCGCCCGCACCGCGAGGTCCCTGGCGCTGGGCCGGTCGACGGTGCCGGGGCGCTCCCCGCAGGCGACGGTGGCCGTCGGCCGGGTGCGTGAGGGGCGGTTCGAGGCGGCGGTGATCGGGGACAGCCCGGTGGCGGTGGTCCGCTCCGACGGCACGGCGAGCGTGCTCACCGACGGCCGGATCGGGGTGCTGGCCGCACGGCTGCCCGAGCGTCAGGAGCAGTACGAGCGCCTGCGGTCCGGCCAGGGCCGGATCGGGGACGAGCGGCACCGGGAGCTGACCCGCGCGATCATGCGGCAGATGGCCGACCTGGTGAACCAGGACGGCGGCTACTGGATCGCGGGGTCCGACCCGCGGGCCGGGCACGAGGCCCTCGTGGGCAGCTGGCCGCTGGAAGGCTTGTCGGACATCCTCCTGGCCACCGACGGCACTTCCATCGGCGTCGACAAGTACGGCCTGCTCACCTGGCAGGCAATGGCCGCCCACTCCCGTACCCACGGTCCGGACGCCGTCCTCGGCCTGGTCGCCGACGCCGACGCCAGCGACCCCCACGGCCGACGCTGGCCCCGCAGCAAGCCCGGCGACGACAAGGCCCTGGCCCACATGGCCGCCGACGCCTGAACCGCCCGCACCAGGTCCCGGACCGTTCCCGGCGGGCGGGCAAGTGCTCCAACGCCCGCCTTGCGCAGCAGGGTTCGCCGGGTCTTCGCCGGGTCGCGCCGCCTGCCGGACGGGGCACCGCAGCGGGCACCGTGGTGCCCTCGTCACGAAGGAGGTCGCCGCCATGGGCGAAGTCGCCGTTCTGCTCGGCCGGCCATTGCCGCAAGGGCCAAAGTGGGCAGATCCGCACCGGGTCGGCCGGGTCGCCGCGCTTCTGCTGGAGCGTGGTGCCGACGGCGTCGCGGTGCAGAACCTGCCCGCCGACCCGGTCCAGGTTCTCAGCCGTCCGGGCCTGGCCGCCGCCGTGTGGCTGCCCGGGGGCACCATGCTCACCGAGGCCGTCCACCGGGCCCTGTTGGACCAGCACGGGATCGGGGTGTGGACTGGCGGTGTGAGGGCGTCCGGGCCTGGTTACAGCTTCGGACCGCTCGCTCTGCCCGCCTACGAGCGATGCGCGGCCCAGGGATGCGCGCCGCGCACCGGAGGGCCGGCCGCGCTGGCCCGGCACCTGGTCACCCACCACCAGGTACCGGTGGCCGGGCCGCGCCCGGGCCTGGCCGACTGGGCGGACGGCGAACAACGCGCCCGCCTCCTGCTCGCCGGCAAGGACGAAACCCTACGGCGCCTGGCCCACCTGCTGACGACAGTGCAGGTCGACACCGGCCTGTCGGTCAGCTGGGAGCGGTGGCTGGCGGAACGGGAGGCGGTGGTCGCCGACGTGCTGGCGGTCTACCCGGGGCAGGGGGTGATCGCCCGCAGCTGCTCGGTGGGTGAGGACGGCTGGGAGCAGTCCTGCGCCGGGGCGTTCGCGAGCGTCGCGGTGCCCTCCCCGGACCCGGCCTCGGTGGTGGGCGCCGTGGAAGAGGTGTTCGCGTCCTACCCGCAGCCGGCGGGGCGGGTGCTGGTACAGGGCTGGCTGAACCCGGTGCAGGCGAGCGCGGTGGTCACCGGGCGCACCCTGGCGGGCGGGCCGTACGTGAGCGCCTGCGTGGACGCCGTCTCGGGGCGGACCGACACCATCACCTCGGGCGAGGCGGGGGCGGAGACCTGGCTGGTGCGCCACCAGGACGGCGCGGTGGTGCCCGGCGGCGTCGAGGCGGTGCCCGGCGCGGCCGGGCGGCTGGTCGCGGCGGCGGTGGAGGTGGCGCGCTGCGCCGGGAGCAGCCGCGTGGACATCGAGCTGGCCCTGCACGGCGGCGGGGTGCACCTGCTGCAGGCCCGGCCGCTGGCCGCCGCGCCCGTAAGCGTGGACGACGCCCCGGTGTACACGGCGGTGGCCGCGGCCCGGACCGCGCTGGAGCGGCTGGAGCGGGGCGAGCGCGGGCTGCTGCTGTCCAGCATGAGCGACTGGAACCCGGCCGAGATGATCGGCGCCCGCCCGTCGCAGCTGGCCGTCTCCCTGTACAGGTCGCTGATCACCGACGAGGTATGGGCTGAGCAGCGGGCGGAGTACGGCTACCGCGACCTGCGCGGCACCCAGCTGCTGCACGAGATCGCCGGCCACGCCTACATCGACACCACCGCCTCGCTGGCCTCCTTCATCCCCGCCGGCATCGACGACCGCTTGGCCGCTGCCCTGGTGCGGGCGCAGCTGGGACGGCTGCGGACCGATCCGCAGGCCCACGACAAGATCGAGTTCGAGGTGGCGGTGACCTGCTGGAGCCCGCTGGTGGCCGAGCGCACCGCCTACCTGGCCGGGCACGGGATCGGGCGCAGCGCCCGCGAGCGGCTGCACCGGGCACTGGCCGCCGTCACCACGGCCGGGATCACCCGCCTGGACGCGGACCTGGCCGACCTGGCGGCGCTCGCGGTGCCGGTCTCCGCGGACGCCGACCCCGCCCGCCTGCGGCGCAGCGTCGCCCTGGCCCGGCGGGCGGCCGGGGTGTTCGCGCACCTCGCCCGGGCGGCGTTCGTGGCCACCGACCTGCTGCGGGCGCTGGAGACGATGGGCCTGGCCGACCTTCGGGACTCCTGGATGCGGGGCCTTGGCACGGTGGCCACCGAGCTGCAGGTGGATGCCGCGTCGGTGCGCGAGGGCCGGCTCGACTGGGGCGCGTTCGTCGAGCGGTACCGGTGGACACGCCCTGGCACCTACGACCTGACCGTCCCGTCCTACGGTGACAACCCCGAGGGCTACCTCCGGCCGCTGCTCGACCTGCCCGGCCCCGACACCGCAGGCGGCGTCCCGGCCCCCGCGCCCTGGTCCGCCGGCTCGGCGGCGGCGGTCACCGCCGCCCTCGCGCCGCTGGGCGTCGACGCCGCTGTGCTGGAGCGGTTCTGCCGGGAGGCGATCCGCGCCCGGGAGGAGGGCAAGGCCCGCTACGCGGCCTGGGTCAGCGCCGTCCTGGAGGGCTGCGCCGCCCGGGGCGCGGCGGCGGGATTGGACCGCGAGATGGTCCAGCACCTGCGTCTGGAGCACCTTCTGACGGTCAATCAGCAGCAGTGGACGGCCCTGGCGGAGGCCGGGCGCGAGCGGGCGGCGGTGCACGCCCGGGTCGAGCTGCCCGACGTCATCACCTCGCCCGGCGACGTCGACGTCTTCCGGCGGGGCGCCGGGCGGGCGACGTTCGTCGGCTCCGGCCGCGCGAGCGGCCCGGTGTGCCTGCGGCCCACCCCGGGGCTGGTCCCGCCGCCGGGAGCGGTCGTCGTGATGGAGGCCGCCGACCCCGGCATGGACTGGGTGCTCGCCCACCCCATCGGCGCCCTGGTCACCGCGTACGGCGGCGCCAACAGTCACATGGCGATCCGCTGCGCCGAGCTCGGCCTGCCCGCCGCGATCGGCATCGGCCCGCAGCAGTTCGAGGCGTGCCGCGCGGCCACCGAGCTGGTGGTCGACGCCGCAGCCGGGCGCCTGCAGGTGCTGCGGTGAGCGCCGGAGCCGGATGGGTGGCCCTCAGCCAACGGGTGATCGGCTTCCGGCAGGAGCGGGGTGACTACCTCGACGGGCGCTGGGCCCGCCTGCTGGCCGGGCACCGCCTTCTGCCGGTGCCCGGTGACCTCGCCGCCGCCCGCCGCCAGCTGGACGGCATGCCGCTGGCCGCGATCGTGCTCACCGGCGGCAACGACCTGGCCGGCCTGCCCGCGGCAACGGACGTCGCCGAGATGCGCGACCAGGTCGAGCAGCACCTGATCGAGGTGGCTGCCGCCCGCCGGATTCCGGTGGTCGGGATCTGCCGGGGCGCGCAGCTGATCACCCGCCACCTGGGCGCCCGCCTCGGCGACGACGCCCCCGGGCACGCCGGCACCCGTCACCCCCTCACCACCACCGGCGCCGTCCCCGCCGCCTGGTGCTGGCCGGCACGGTTCGACGTCGCCTCCCACCACCGCTTCACCCTGCCCACCGCCGAGCAGCTGCCCGACGCCCTCATCCCACTGGCCACCGCGGCGGACGGCACCGTCGAAGCCTTCACCCACCGCGACCTGCCCTGGACCGGACTGATGTGGCACCCCGAACGCGAGGACCCCGCGCACGGGCCCGGGCCCGGCACCCGGGCCCTGCTGCACCTGATCGACCCGACCACCTGAACCTGAAGGAGAGCCTTCCGTGCACACCGTCGTCCTCGCCGCCGGCCGGGGCTCGCGCCTCGGCGCGGCCACCGAGCAGCGCCCCAAGCCGCTCACCCCGCTCGCCGACCGCACCCTGCTGGCCCGGCTGCTGACCGCCTTCGAGAGGGCCGGCCTGCACCAGACCACGCTGGTGACCGGCTACCGCGCCGACGACCTGGCCGCCGCCGCACCCGGCTGCCGCACCGTTCACAACCCGGCCTGGGCCACCACCAGCATCGCCACCAGCCTCCTGGCCGCCGCCGACGCCGGAGCCCTCGACCACGGAGCCGTCGTGACCTACGGCGACATCACCGTGGAACCCCGCGTCCTGACCACCCTGCTCGACGCCCCGGCCGCCGACCTCTGCCTGCCCGTCAACACCCGCTGGCTCGACCTGTGGCAGCAGCGCATGCCCGACCCGCTCGCCGACGCCGAACGCCTCCTGCTGAACCCCGACGGCACCCTCGCCGACATCGGCGGCCAGCCCGCCCACCTCGACGAAGTCCACGGCCAGTTCATGGGCCTGCTGCGCCTGTCCCCCACCGGCGCCCGCACCCTCACCGACTTCTACCGCCACCACCAGCAGCGCACCGACGGCGCAGCCAGCTGGGACACCACCGCCCTGCTGCGCGCCTTCCTCAAGGGCGGCCACCGCATCGCCACCGCCCCCGTCGCCGGCGGCTGGCTGGAGACCGACACCCCCGACGACCACGCCCTCTACGAGCGCCTGCACGCCGCCGGCGTCCTGGCCGAGCTGTGCGACCTGGCCACCACCGAAGGAGCCGAGAAGTGACCACCACCCCCGCGCCCGCCACCACGCCCCAGCCCGGAAACCCGCTGGCCGGGCACGCCGTGCACCTCAACGGCCTCGGAGGCAAGGGCATCGCCCCCGCCGCCGCCCTGGCGCTGGCCGCAGGGATGACCGTCTCCGGCGACGACCTCACCTCCAACCACCGCACCAGCGCCCTCGCCGCCGCCGGAGCCACCGTCACCCTCGGCGCCAACCACACCCCCACCAGCGGCCTGCACGTGGCCACCGCCGCCCTGCCGCCCACCGGCACCGCCGGACCGCTGCGCCTGGAACGCCTGGAGTTCGTCAACCACCTGCTCACCACCCGCGGCAAGCGCCAGATCGCGGTCACCGGCTCCCTCGGCAAGTCCACCGCCTGCGCCGTCCTCCACCAGATTCTCGCCCCGCTCGACCCCTGCGCCTACATCGGCGCCGACGTCCCCCGCCTGCTGTGCGGCGCGGCCCTGACCGACGGCCCGTGGGCGGTGGTCGAGGCGTGCGAGTACCGCGACGCCTACACCGCGCTCACCCCCGAGATCGCCATCGCCCTCAACATCACCAGCAACCACGAGGACCACTTCGGCACCGGCACCGGCGGCTTCGCCCGCAGCCTCGCCGCCTTCCTCACCGCCCGCCCGCTCCAGCTCGCCGTCATGCCCGCCGACGTCGCCGACCTGCTCCACCCCCACCTGCTCGAACTCGGCTCCACCCCCGACATCGACACCATCGGCGACGACGCCGACTGGACCGTCACCATCACCGACGCCACCCCCCACGGCACCACCTTCGACCTCCACCACCACGGCAACCGCGCCGGAACCTGGACCGTCCCCGCCCCCGGCCGCCACCTCGTCACCGCCGCCGCCTGCGCCGCCATCACCTCCCTCCACCTCGGCATCGCCCCCACCGACAGCGCGGAGGCCCTGCGCGCCTTCCGCCTCCCACTGCGCCGCATGTCCACCATGCACACCGACCCGAACCTCGTGGTCGTCGACGACAACGCACGCCAGCCCGACCAGATCGCCGCCCTCCTCCAGGGCCTGCGCCAGGCCCACCCCGACCGCCACCTCGTCCTGGCCGTCGCCCCCTGGGGCACCCGCAACAAGCGCGACCTCGCCGCCTGGGCGCCCGCCCTCGCCGAAGCCGACACCGTCTGGGTGCTGCCCGTCGGCGCAGCCGCCGTCCCCGGCGGCGAAGACCCCGACGCCGACACGCGCCTGGCCAACCTCATCCGCCTCGACGGCACCCCCGCCTACGTCGCCGCTCCCGGCATCCCGCTGCGCCAGCTCCTGCCCGCCGGCCGCCGCCCGGGCCCGCTGCTGGTCGCCACCGCCGGCTACGACGCCTCCGTCGGCGCGTTCACCGGCCTGCACGACCAGGTCATCGAGACCTTCGCCGCCAAGGCCCGCGCATGAGCGGCGCCGCCCCGCCCGTGCGGGTCACCCTTGTGGCCACCTTCGACGACGGCACCGTGCTCACCGACCGATCCACCCGCCTGCCCGGCCAGGCCCTCACGGGCCCCGCAGTGCCGACAGCCGCCGTCGAACACCTCGCCCGCGGCCTGCACCGCGCACCCGGCGGCCCGAGCCCCGCGCTGGCGGCCGTCGACCACACCGCCGCGGGCCTCAACCTGCTCGTCCACCTCGGCCCGCTGCCCGCCGCCCCCGCCCCGGCCGGCCACCGGCGCGCACCGTACGGGGCGTTCCTCGCCGGGCTCGGCCCCGCCGACGCCGCCGCGGCGCGTACGGCGGTACGCGCCGCGCTGCTCGGCCGCCCGCGCGTCGATCTCTTCGACGGCCAACCGGACGGCCACGCCCCGACCAAGACCGAGCGCACCGGCGCCACCTACACCTGGCACCCCGTCAGCCACCCGGCACCCGCCGCCCCGGTGGTCCAGGTCTGGGGCTGGCTCCTCGACCCGGACGGCCGGGCCCTGCTGATGGTGGACGATCGGGGCGTACCGAGCCTGCCCGGCGGGCGGCCCGAACCCGGCGAGGACGACCGCACCACGCTGACCCGAGAAGCTGACGAAGAGGCCGCCGCGACCATCGGCTCCCCGCGCCCGCTCGGCGACCAGGCGCTCCACCGGCCCGGCCGCCCCACCGTGCTGCAGCGCCGAATGACGGCCGACCTGCTCTCCCTCGGCCCCGCCCGGCCGGACCCCGACACCGGCGAGACGTACGCCCGTCTCCTGGCCCCCGCCCGGTGGGCCAACCTGGTGCTGGGCTGGGGCCCCGAGGGAGACGAACAGGCCGCCGCCCTGGCGGCCGGTGACCACCAGGGCGGCATCGAAGCAGTTCCCGAGCAGGGCCTGACGCTGCTCACGCAGTGAGCGGCTCCCCCAGCTCGGTGACGTCCCCGGCCCCGAGGAGCAGCACCACGTCCTCGGGGCCGGCCGTCTCCCGCAGCACCCGCACCAGCTCCGCCCGACCCGGCGACATCGCGACCTTGTCCGCCCCGCCGGTGGCCTGCGCCAGCTGCTCGGCCACGTGCCCCCACTGTGCCGGGTTCTCCCGGGCCGGGTAGACCGGCTCCACCCACGCGCCGTCCGCCTTGCCCAGCGCCGCCAGGAACTCCTCCAGGAACTGCTGGGTCCGGGAGAACAGGTGCGGCTGGAACACCGCGAACACCCGGCCGCCCTGCCCCGCGATCTGGCGCCCCGCCGACAGCGCGGCCTCCACCTCCACCGGGTGGTGCGCATAGTCGTCGACCACCCGCGCCCCGCCGGGGGTGCGCCCGCGCAGCTCGAACCGCCTCGCCACCCCCGGGTAGGACAGCAGCGCCGCCCGGATCGCCTCCGGCGTGCACCCTTCGCGCAGCGCCAGGTAGACCACCAGCGCGGCGTTGCGCAGCTGGTGCTCGCCGGGCTGGTTGACCTCGTACTCCTCACCGGCCCACCGGAAGGCGAGCGGCCGGCCCTCGATCAGTTCCGGCTCCACCACCGTCAGGTTCGCCACCAGCGGGCGCAGGTACGAGGCGGCCTGCTCGGTCACTACCGTCTCCCGGGCCCAGTTGGCGAACTCCGCGAGCACCTCGGCGACGTCCTGCACGCTCCGGTACCCGGCGTCGCCGACGTGGTCCAGGTCGACGTTGGTGACCACCGCCGTGTCGACCCGGTAGCTGAGCAGGCTCTTGTCCGACTCATCCGCCTCGATCACCAGCAGGTCGCCCCGGCCGGCGGCGGCGTGCACGCCCGGCGGGCGCAGCAGGGCGCCGACGACGTACGAGGGGTCCGCGCCGCACTCGGTGAGCACGTGGGCCCCGAGCGAGCTGGTGGACGACTTGCCGTGGGCTCCGGCGACGGCGATGGTGCGGCGGATCTCGGTGATCTCGGCCAGCAGGCCGGAGCGGTGCAGCTCGGCCACTCCCAGCTCGCGGGCCCGGGCCCGCTCGAGGTGGTCGGGCTTGATCGCGGAGGAGTAGACGATCTGGGCCGGGGCGGCCGGCACATGGTCGGCGCTGTGGCCGACCACCATGCCGGTCAGCCCGGCGGTCTGCAGCGACTTCAGGTACATCGTGGATTTCATGTCCGAGCCGGTGACCTCGGCGCCGAGCTTCTGCGCGATGAGGGCCAGGCCGGAGACGCCGCACCCGCCGACTCCGACGAAGTGCAGGCGGCGGCCGGCGAACGGCAAGGTGGCGGTGGGTTCAGGCATATGCGCACTCTACCGACGGAACGTGATGATCGAATGACGCTAAGCGATCATGGGTCGGTCTCGGCGCCCGCTGACCTGGCAACTCCTATACGAATGCGGCTTTGTCCCGGTTCGGCAACAGCTCCGCCGTGTAGCGGCCGACGACCGGGGCGAGAAAGTCCACTGTGTCGCCGAGCGCCACCACGTCCGCCTCGGAGTATGCCACCGCCAGCTGGTCGAGCTCGGGCACGAGTCCGCGCTCACGCTCGGCGCCGGTCAGCTCCAAGTGGTGCTTGAGCACCAGGTCAGCAGGAAGTTCCGGGGCGCGGAAGTGCACGCCGACGTTGCCGTGCTCCCCGCGGGTGACTGCCCACACGGCAAGCTCCTCCGCCGCGACGGCCACCCCGGTCTCCTCCAAGAGCTCGCGGGCGGCATGACGCCCCAGACCCAGCGCATCCAGTGGGTCGCCAGCTGCCGGCGGCTCCACCGACCCTCCGGGAAGGGCCCAGCGGCCCGGGTGCGCCGTAGCCGACGAACCCCGGCCCACGACCAGCCCACCGCCGTCGGTCGGCTGGAGAACCGTCACGAACAGCGAGGCAGGCTTCCAGGACGCCCCCTCGACCTTCCGCAGCCCGCGGTAGCGGTAGCTGGACCGGGCCCAGCTCAGAGTCAGCCCATCCGGCAGCTCCTGCCCGATGCCGAGGCAGGTCACCGCGGGGCCATCGAAGAAGGCCGGCTGCCGCTCCAGGGCCTCCAACCAGAAGCGCTCCACTGCCCGCTGCTCCTCGGGGGTGAGCACAGGAAGATCCATCTCACGGAACCCCAGACGCGGAGCAGGGAAGAACTCAACGGCGCTCATCCCGACATCCTGACACCGGCCGCCCGCTCCAACGAACTCTGGCCCCGAGTACAACAGTGCGCGGTGGCGGACTCCCGCCGCATCCAGCCCCCGACCGGTGCGCGGCGGGTCGACTGGCCGGCCGCCACCCGGGGCGGCTATGCGCAGACCTGGAACGCCGCCGCGTTCTCCTCAGCCCTGTTCCCGGCCGCCCGTTCCTGCGCCTTGCGGCCTGCGGACCACCGCAGGTCACGCAGTTGCAGCTCGTGGAGGCCGTCGGCGCTGGCGAGCGTCATGACGCAGCCGGAGCGGTCGCTGCCCAGCCCGAAGCGGTCGGTGTCGGGCTCGGAGCAGCGGCACCGGCGGTCGGTGACCTCGAGATTCAGGCCGACCAGGGGATGGGTGAGCAGCTTGAGGAGCCGGGGGTGCTCCGGCGTGCTGATCATCTCCAGCTTCCACCGCCACCCGGGCGGGTTCGGGTCGGACCAGAGGTCGCTGCCGCCGTAGCCGCCAGGGAACGCGGTGACGTTGAGTCGGCGCAGCAGGGCGCTGCTGAAGTGGGGGTCGAGTCGGCGGGATGCTCGCCACTGCTCGACGTCGTGTTCGGCCGGGCACATGTCCGGGGAGCGGAAGCAGGGGTGATCCCCGCAGGTGAGTGCTTGTTCGGCGAGGGTGGCGGCTGCGCGCTCCCACCAGTGGACGGGGAAGCCGTTGAGCTTGATCCGGGCGCCGGTGCCGAGCTGGGTGAGCAGGACGTGGTGGTTGGTGGTGGTGTAGCGCAGCCCGCCAGCACCGTGCACCGAGTTGTCCGGGCCGGGGTCGACTGGGAGCAGTGCCTGTGCCCAGTGCCAGACGGCGTACGGCTCGGGCTCCAGCGTGATGGTCAGCAGGTCGGCTTCCGGGTGGAGGGACTGGATGCCCATCGGGTGCACCGAGACGGTGGACAGTCCCCGGCCGCGGTGCAGGACGGTGCTCTCCAGCCGGGCCTGGCCGGCGGTGGACGCCGCAGGAATGACGGGCAGGCCGGGCTCCCAGGTGCGCAGTAGCCGTTCCAGTACGGCTCGGTACTTCTCGCCGGTGACCTTGGTGCGCAGCTTGGCCATGTGCTGGAGCTGGGGTGTGATGTCGTTCATCGCCGATCCCGTGCACGCGCAGCCGGGCCCCGGTCGGCGGCACGCTGTGTGGGCGGGTCGACGGCATCGTGCTGCGGTAGTGCCAGAGTGCTGGTGCTTGGGACCGAACTCGGCTGCCTGGTCGGGGCCGCGCGGCAGGCGACGGTCGGGCGCTCTGCCTGCCCGCGGAAAGCCAAGCAGCCACGCGTGTGGGTCAACGGTCGACACGCCGCACCGTTCATCCGGACGGAGGGCCGGCCGGGGTGGTGGGGTCGGTCGCTGTCGGGGTCCCGTCCTCGCCTGGGCCCGGCCTCCCGCTGGGTGTTGGCCACGCCCGCTTCGGCGGGCGGTGCGGGAGCATCCTGGATGTGAGCAGCTGGAGGCGGTGTCCGTGTCGAAGTCCCCGAAGGTGGCGTTCCCCTTCAAGGTGACGCCGTTCGAACTTCCGGTGGAGCTCGCGCTGGCCCGCCCGGTCGCTGCTGTGCCCGAGGCGGGGAGCCTCCGGTGGTTCGAGCCCAAGGCGGACGGCTGGAGGGTGTGTCTGCGCACCGGTCCGCGCGCCGCAGTGTTCAGCCGCCACGGCACGGACCTGACCCGGGCGTTCTCGGACATCGCGGCTGTGGCCGCTGGTTTGCCGGAGGCGGTTGTGGACGGCGAACTGCTGGCCGTGAAGCCGGACGGCGCTCTGGCCTTCGGTCTGCTGCAGACCCGCGCGGGCGGACGCGGCCCACGCCCCGGGGAGGGCTTCCATGTCCAGGTCGCCGCGTTCGACCTGCTGGCCGTCGGCGCGGACAACCTCCTCCCCCGGCCTCTCGTAGAACGCCGCGCCAAGCTGCTCGACCTGCTCCCCGAAGGTGGGCGGATCTGGCCGCTGCCGACCACCGCCGACCCGGAGCAGGCCAAGGGCTGGTTCGGGTCACTGGGCGGCGGCATTGAAGGTTGCGTGATCAAGGACTCCTCACAGCCGTATCGGCCGGGGCGCCGCTCCGACTGGCTGAAGTACCGGGTGAAGGACAGTACGAGCGCCGTCGTCCTCGGCATCACCCCGGGCGCGACCCCCGCCTCCCAGGGCGCCGTTCTCGGGCTGCCCGACAGCAGCGGCCGGCTGCGCCCGGTCGGGGTCAGCCTCCCGCTGCCACCTGCGGTACGGGCGGCGCTGGCCTCCCGCCTGCGACCGGCCGCCGCCGAGCTGGCCGAGCTGCCCGGCACGGTCGGGGGGCTGCCCGGCAGCCCCCCGGTTCTCTACCGGCCGGTGGTGCCGACCATCGTCGTCGACATTGAGGTCGACGCCGGCCAGCTCGAGTTCGGGCGCTGGCGCCACCGACCTCTCGTCCTGCGCGTCCGAGCCGACCTGCGGACCGACCAGTTGACCACACCAGAATGATCGCCGCACTGCGGGAATGGTAGATAGGAGCCATCTTGCGGCAGTCAAGGAAGTACCGCTCAGCCTCTCTTTGCGCTCGTCTTGGACGCCTTTGCCGCAGTGGTTTTCTTCCCCGCAGCGGCGCTGGTCTTCTTTGTCGTCGTCTTGGACGCCTTTGCCGCAGTGGTTTTCTTCCCCGCAGCGGCGCTGGTCTTCTTTGCCGTCGTCTTCGACGCCTTTGCGGCACTCGTACTGGCGCGGCCCTCTCTGGGCAGCTTTTCCATCACGACATCGAAGGGGGCAACCCCGGTGATAGAGACTCGCTCGCCCCCGCTCACCGCCTCGATCAAAGTGTCAAGGATGGCGCCAACGGCGTGCGCTGCGGCGCGGGGATCGTTGAGCTGGTCAGCGACGATCCCGATGAGGCTTGCTCGGGTGAAGCCGATCCCGATCCTTGTCGGCAGCGGCTCGGGATCAGGTTCAGAGGATTCCTGAGCTCCTGCCGGGTTACCGCTGTTCACTGCTTCGATCTCCCTAGTCTGTCACCTAAAGGCAAGAGTGGCTGCCACCGCAAGCCAGGTTTCGGCAATGAGGACGACAAATCCCATGACGAACCAGTGAGCACGAGTACCCAGTTCATTTTCATTCCTACTCACCGCGTCCTGCATCCCTAGGACAGCCGCATGGCGCAGCCTGCTCTCTGTCTCGTTGGACGCGAGGATTGACGTGGCATGCGGACCGAAATGCCATTCCTTCGCAGGAAGTAGAACCATCAACGTGGAGAGGCCGACCAAAAACATAGCTAACAGCAAGCCCACAATTACGCCAACGGGAAAAGCGTGGTCCTTTTTCGCGCCTGCTGTTGTCGCGAATGATGCAATTACAGCTGCAATTGTGATTAGGCCGACCGCCCGACTTCTAAGACTCTCCAGGGTGGCATTTTGCTGAGCCAACCCGGCAAGGGCCGCATCGTAAGCGAGTTTGTACTTGACTGGCGGTTCGCCTGCTTCCAGCCCGAAGCCGGGCACACTCGTGCCTGCATGTACTTGGGCTAGGGTCGCTGTCTCCGGAGCCAGGCCCATGGAGGCGAGGACCGCGTCAACCGCATCCGCCGCAGAGCCTTCGTCTCCAAGCCGCTCGGAGACCGCCTGCACAAGTGCCGCCCGGGCGGAGTCAGCTCCTGCCCCCGCCGACAGTGGTTCCGGGGCCGGCCGACCCGCAGGCTGAGGTGTCCCCACCCCGCCCTGATCCGCGTTCCCACTAGCGTCCATCGCGTCGGCCCCACGCATTCCGTCACTAGCACGTGGTGCGGCCACCATCTATACGAAGCAAGTGGCACGGAAACGCACCGCACTGTCCAGCACTAACTATCACCTGAATGTCCATACCTGATGGTGCTCTGCGCTGGCAGACCCATCGATGATCACACCAATGCCGCAACCTTCGTCTCACCCGGCGTAACACCAGCCCCCGCACTGCAACCCGCATAGTCCCGTCGTGGCAGCAGCTGGGGTGGGCCAGATCCCGCTCGTCGTGCATCGCCTGTCACCGCCAGCCAATGCCGTACCTGATGACTGAGCCGGGAGGACGTGCCGCGAGTGAAACACCGCTGAGTCTTGTCCACATACGCCCACCCTTGCTGACAGCCGGGATCGTCATCGTCAACGGGAAATACGGCGGGTTCCGAATACGTGCCGGTTACCAGCTACTGAAGTTGAATCCGTGATGTCGCTCGGATGGGTGAAGCAGTAGCGTTCGCCTGCCCGCGGAGGGTCGGCCCCGGTAGTCGTGTGGTGTGAGGTATGCACAGGGCGGCGGTTTGACCGACGCGGAGAGGGCCGCGCGGGAGCGGATCCGGCGGCAGGCCGTGGAACGCTTCGAGAGCGGCG
>NZ_JBVOOL010000052.1:0-18838 GCF_055664045.1 Kitasatospora sp. NPDC023385
GATCGGGTGGCGGGGTGGTCCTGCTGGACGGTTCTCTGATCCGCACCCTTCGCCGCACCGGGAGAGAGAACCGGAAGAACTACTCCGGCAAGCACAAATGCCACGGCCTGCTCGTGATCGCGCTCACCGACGACAAGGGCCGCCTGGTCTGGGTGAGCGCGGTCCGACCCGGACGCACCTCGGAGATCACCGCGTGCCGCCACGACAAACTGACCGCCCATCTGCGCGCGGCCGGCCTCGGCGCGATCGCCGACCTGGGCTTCGTCGGCCTCGACGACAGCGGCCCGGACGCCGACCCGGCGGTGATCACCGGCTACAAGGCCGCCCGCAACCGGCCTCTTACCCGGGGGCAGAAGCTGTCCAACAAGGCGCTGGCCGCGGTCCGGGCCCCGGTCGAGCACGGCTTCGCGCACCTGAAGAACTGGCGCGTGCTCGGCAAGGTCCGCACCGACCCGAAGTGGGCGACCGCGCTGGTGCGGGCCCTGCTGGTCCTGACGAACCGGGAAGTCGCCCGCTGACCGACGATCTTCACCGAAGTCACCCGCCCACAACCAGCGTGAGTATCCCAACGCCGACGCACACCAGGCCCGTGACCTGCCACTTCACGATGCACACCACTCACTCAACCTCTGGTGGGGCACCCTCTGGGCCACCATCGTGATCGGCCGACTGGACGCCAACTTCTACGGCCAGGCCCGATACCCGGACTCCTACCAGGAAGCGATCGCCTGGCTGACCGCCTCCGACCTGCTGGAACTCGCAGCCGCCGTCTTCGCCATCCTCGTCGTGCGGAAGCTGACCGCCCTGCAGGAACAGCGCACCACCGAATCCACCACCCGCGCATACGGAACCCCCGCCCAGACAACACTCAACCGCTGACAAGCGACACCGCTGACAGGACCGAGGCCGTGTCTTCCCCCACCAGGCGAAGACACGGCCTCAACGCATCAGCCGACACCCCGGGACCCTCCGGCCGCCCAGCAGCACACCCGACCCGGACGCCGCCGCGCAGCCCTGCCGCCGACCATTGGACTCACCGCCATCCACGCCTGCCGCCGCACCACGCACCGTCACAAAGGCGGTCCTTCACCAGGTCGAGCGCCCTCATCCAGCTCGTAAACGCGTGGCACAGCGTCGTCCTCACGGCCGCAGCTGCGCGAGGACGACGACCAGGTCGTCGGGAACGTCGGTAGGCACCGAACAGGCCCCGACGGACCCGGTGAAGTCCGGCGTCGGCCATACGGGCAGTCAGTTTTCTGTTCTGTACTACGTGCTTTCCCACACCCACCGTGCATCACCCCCGGAGCCACATCTCGATAAGCATCACCTGCCCGACGTGCGCAGCCGCGGACGACACCGCCGCCGTACAGGACGCCCTGCTGGACGCCGATCGGCCCCTGGACCCGCCGACCCGGGAGCTGCTGGCGGTGCCGCCGGAGCGCGGGGCCACGACCGGGGTCGCAGTCACCTTCTTCGTTCTGGCCGGCTTCTTCGGCCTGCTGGGCCTGCGCACCCTGCTCCCCCGTGACGACGGTGGGAGCTCCGAGGCCGCGTACCGGGTCGGCTACCACTACGGCGCGTTGCTCGTTGCGGCGGTCCTTCTGGGCATCGGACTCACCGTCCACTCCGACCACCGGAGCCGTCGCAGGGACACGGCCGACCAGTGGCCGCACGACCATGGACAGTGGCAGAAGCTCCCACGGGTTTGGCGGGAGACCTGGTTGTGCCGCCACTGCCGCGTCGCGTTCCTCCCCGCCGCAGCAGTGCGCCCCGAGGCCGCCGCCGCGTCCTGCGTACCGATCACGCAGTTCCCGCAGTGGACCGCCGCCCTCGCCCGTCAGGGCGCGGGCCGCCCCGGTCCCCCAGCCGGCCGGTAGTAGCCGGGCCTCGAGGAGCCGCCTGGGCCGTGGTGGAGATCGCGGGCACGTCGGCGGGCCGTGCGGAGCGGTGGGCGGTATGGAAGGTGACGGCGGGTGCGGTGGGGCCCGCTTCGCCGGGCCGGGTCGAAGGCGGGTGCGGTACTGTCGTGGCAGGGCCGGGAGTAAGGGGATCCCGGGCGGGCGTGCACACCATCGGGCGCCACGTCCACGGGGGACGGTCGACCGCGGCACCGAACGCCTTCCCCCCGCCCCGGCACACCTGCGCCGGGCGCTCCACGGGGACGTGTGTACTATCATCCGACGCGCCCAATGCCCAACAGTGTCACGGTCGCTCGCCGGAGGGCGGGCCACCGCGAAAGCGCTGGAACTGTGGTGACATCGGGTCGAACAGGACAGGCCGTGCCGTCGAAGGTGGAGTGGTCGAATGCCATCACCGGGGCGCCGCAAGGCCCTCCTCGTCGTGGGCGCCGTCGTCGCCCTGGCTACTCTGTCCGCAGTGGTGCGCTATGCGGACCGCGAGCCCAGAGCTGACGCGGGGCTGTTCAGCCAGGTGCTCCTCAGCGCCGACGGCCGCACCCTCACAACACCGGTCATGTGGGCACCGTGCCAGGAGGCCGAACCGCGGCTGTTTGCGCGCGAGACGCCGCAGACGGTCGCCGCGGATCTGAAGACCGGGCGCACCGTGGACCAGACCCACGAGTGCCCCTCAGCCGGCCGTCTGGTCAGTCTCACACTCCACGCCCCTCTGGGGACCAGACAGCTGTCGGAGGCCAACACGGGAAAGCCCTTCGTCCCGTTCCCCGCCGCCCGGCTCGCCGACGTCGGCTACCTCCCCCCGGGCTTCACCGCGACATCGGACGTCCCACAGGTCTTCGGCTCCGTGGCCGGACCCTGGACTCCCAATCCATACAACCGCAGCGACACCGTGCCCTCCTGGACCCGCTACTACGCGACCGTCGGCAAACCCGCGCTGAGCATCACCCAAAACCTCCCCGCAGCCGGCACCCACGACCCGGCACCGGGCACCCATGCCGGTCCACCGATGTCCGTCAACGGCCACAGCGCATCCCTCGTGTGCGACACGGATTCCGAACGCGCCCTCACCTGGTCCGACGGCGTCAGCACCTTCACCGTGGTGAGCATCGACCCGCACCACGCGGCGCTCTCGCCCTCCGAGCTCCTCCGGGTGGCCAACGGCCTGCGGAACCCCTGAAAGGCACGAACAGCACGCATCCGTCCTCTGCCTCGGCACCGCGAGCAACGGCGGCCCCGTGCCCCATCACGGATTCGACGCCGTCCAGGCGCTGCGCGACCCCGCCCAGGTGCGTTACTTCTCCCAGGGGACGGCGCGGGCGAAGACCTGTTGACCTGGGCTGCGACGTCCTCGCGGATCGTGGCGAGGGAGACGGCGGCCATCACGGCGAAGGTCCAGCGCAGGCTCGTGGCCATCCCGGGGCTGTCCGCCATGAGCGGGACCATCGGCAGCAGGACGGCGGCTGCGGCGAATACCGCGGCCGGTGCCAGGCGGGGCATCCACCGTGCCGGGGGGCCCGGGGTCACGATGTCGGACGGTGCTCCCGTCAGCAGGGCGGCGCGGTCCCCCGCGAGGAGCGCCCGCAGGCCATTCACGAGCGATCTGGTCACCTCGTCGACTGCGGCGGCGCTGTGGGCCTGGGCAAGGTCGCGTTTGTGGGCGCGGAAGACGGCGGCGATCCGCAGGTTCTCCCTCCGCATGGCCGCCGTGATCTCGGGTCCCGCCTGGTGGATGCGCCCCGGGTACATGCCGGCGCGCTCGACCCCGACGGCGATCTCCTCCAGCCGCCGAGGCTGGGCCGGCGGCCGCCCCGGGCACCCGCACTGCTGCACGGCAAGGCCGGACGGGCGGGCGGCAGCGACCGAAGCGACCAAGGCCACCGGGGCGCCGAGGCGGTGGGCGCCGGCGAGGTGACGGGCCGGGGACGCGCCAGCCGCCGAGGCGGAGCAGGCGGCCGCCGACCGAAGCGGACGCCGGGCCGCGGGCGGCGGGCGGTCGCGAGGCAGCCGAGGGCGCCAGCGCGGCAGCCAACGCGGCGGCGAAGCAGCCGGGACAGCGGCGGACCGACCGTCCCCGGGCGCTCAGGACAACGACACCGAAAACCACCGGCAATGCGATTCCGTCCCCTTTTCCTAAATGCTCGGTCGGCTATTTCCGGGGTTCTGGCCGGTTCGGAGGTGCTCCGGGGCTCCGGCGCGGTCTGTGTGCACTTATAGTCACCGCCTGGCGGAGTGACCGCCTCCCACCCGGTACCGCGCGACGGTCGGGCAAGTGGTCCAGACAAATCGGTGATCAATGCTATTTTGCGTTCTCAATTGCCAACAGGTCACACCCGACGGCCCCTCGCCGGGTAGAGCTTTGCGTGCAGCACGCGGTCCTCCCACCACGGATCGTCTGGAGTGGAGACCAGCGAGGCCACCAGCTCGCGCTTGGTCGGGGCCGGCAGCATCAGCGGGCCCAAGTCCTTTGCGGCGCGGGCCTGTACGCACTCGGGGCACTCCAGCCGGTCCGGCCGGGCCTTCTCCCGCAGCTCCAGCTTCGAGTCCTCCTTCCCCCCGATCGAGCCCCGGCACGTCCAGCACGGGCGCAGCGCGGCGTTGGCTGTGCGGGCGGCCTCCAGCTGTTCTTCGGCCTCCCGTTCCAGGCGGTCCTCGCGGTCCTGGTGGCAGGGGCAGCAGCGGCCGCCGGGGCGGCGGATCCACTCGATCTGTCCCTGGCGGCCGTACTCCCAGGTGCTCTCCTCCTCGGGAACGTCGCCGCAGTCGATGCAGACCAGGGAGTCCATCAGCTCCTGGTGGGCCTTGTGCTCCTCGTCCTCGCGGACGGCCTGGCGCAGGTCGTAGGCGGCCCGATTGTTCGGGTTCTCCAGCGCCTCGATGAAGGAGTGCCGACCCGAGCGGCCGAAGCGCCACCAGATGGGCCGAGCGGCCCGCGGGTGGCCAGCAGCTCCAGGGTGGTCGCGACGATGGGCACCGCGTCGCCGTACTCGCGCCACCCGTCGCCGTTGTAGTCGCGGACCTCCCTGCACCACCGGCCGCGCCAGCAGTCGACCGACAGGTCCGCAACGGCCTGCTGCCGGTTGGCCAGCGCGACCGGTCCGGCATCGGTGACGACCAGCGCGACCGGCGGGTACCCAGCACGGGTATGACCGGGCCAGGTCCGCCGCCACCAGTGCACCGTCCGGCCGGCCGGCTCCCGGCCGGCGAGGACCGGGTCGGTGCTCCTCACCTTCGTACGGAACAGCTCGCGGTACCGGGGGAACTTCGCGGCGACGTCAGCCGGGGCCATGGTCGAGCGGTCGACCTCGACCATCAGCACCGGCACCCCGATCTCCGGGGCCTGCCACACACCGTCCGGCCGCACCTTGCGCTTGCCACCCGGCAGCAGGAACTCGGTCTCGGTCGACCAGGAGCGCACCGTGCCGACCCCGCTTCGACGAGGCACTGCCCGCCCTACGCGTCGAGGGCCGCGCCTTGCTGGCCCGCCTCGGCTGCGACCAGGTGGCGCAGCAAGCCCTGGACAGGCTGGACGGCGCCGAGGTCGCGGCCTTCGTACGCCACGCGCGCGCCGCCCAGGCCGGACTCGACGCCGCCTTCGGCCTCCTCGACCTCCCCGTGCCCGACCGGACCGTCGCCGAGCGGACGCAAGCACCGAACTCCGAAGCGCGCGGCGGACGCCGCCGGCAGGCCCCAGGCCAGCAGCCCGTCCCCGACGCCCTGCTGACCGCCTTCCAGGATGCCTGCGGAACCGGGGCGGACGAGGCGAAGACGAACACCCCGGGTCCTGGACGGCGACCAGGGCCACAGCGAAGACATCGGCCGTGACCGCACACCAGCCGCCGAGATCGCGCAGGTCCTGGTCACCCTGCCCCCGGACACCCGCCCTCTCCCCGATCCCACCGCCTACGACGAGCTCCTCCCCGTGCGGCAGCGCACCTCCACCGCCGCCGACGGTGGAGAGCAAGCCCGCGCTCCCGACCGGGCTCCTACGGGAGCTTCCAGGGTTCGTCGGGCTAGGTCATCGGCAGGACCGCCCGCCAGTAGGCCGTCTCGGCTGCGGCCATCGCGGCCAGAAACGTGTGCTTCCAGATCCGTCTCCCGCTCGTCCGGGTCGACGAGCGACTCAGCCAGGGCCAGCGCGAGGTCGAGCTGGTCGAGTGCTTGCGGGTAGTGCTCGGCCAGGACGTCGTAGCGACTGTCGTGAGCACCCCGAAGCCGGCGAACCCACGTCCGCCGTCCCTGTCCTGGCTCTCGGCTGCCGACCAGCGGTTCCACGACAGGCAGCCAGCCGCGGTGGTGCGCCTGCATAATCAGCTCGAAGGGCCGGTGGTCGAGCACCGTGCCGCACCGGAGCACCTCCGAGGCCCGGACCAGGCGAAGATGGACCACCGTCGGACTTCGGCCGACGTCGTAGTGGAACACCATCGGGTATACCCGCTCGCAGGGGCTTGCTCGTGGCTGGTGGAACCGGTCTTGCCGTGGGAAGGGCCGGGCCGCGCGGGTCGGGGAGCCGACAGGCCCGCGCGGCCGCGCCGAGGTGGTCAGTGACCGGCCAACTGCCAGGAGCCGAAGGGCTTGTCCGTCCCAGCCTCCGTCTGCCTGCTGACGTGGAAGCCGACGGTGTCCCGCGGCGACCGGTTCGCCCAGGGCCTGGCTGCGCTCGCCCAGTTCGTCGAGCGGGAGCGTCATCCCCGGGTGTCCGCCCTCACCGTGAGCCGGTGGAGACCGTGAAGGCCAGCCCCGGCGGCGAGGACCAGGTCGTGGTCCACCAGGTGGCGCTGGGTTCATTCTTGAACAACGCCACGGCGAGGCGGCCGAAGATGACGCCAAGCCAGCTCGCGCAGCTCGCTGCCTTGGGGGTGGCCTTGTAGGACCGGACCGGGAGGAGTCGGTGCTGCTGAGCTCGGCGCAGCTGTGGCTCAGGTGCCTTGGTCGTGGCGGATCATGCGGCGGAGGCCGGTTCGGGCGGCGGTCAGGTCGTCTTGCAGGGTCGTGACTCGTTCTTGGAGTGCCGTTGGCCGTGGTCGACTGACCCCTGCTGATCGGCGGGCGCGGCGGCGGAGTACGGTCTCGGGTCATCGCACCAACGGATCGAAGGAAACCTATGCGCCGCGCCGCCGCAACCTGCCTGCTCGTGACCGCCGCCGCCCTGGCGGGCTGCGCGAGCAGTACCCCCGCAGGCAGCAAGGCGGTGGTTACCCCGGCCGCCGCCTCCGCCTCCGCTTCAACTGCTCCGGCTGCTTCGACCCCGGGGAGCACCGTCGCAAACCCGAGCGCGAGCCCCAACGCCAGTGACAGCCCCACGCGGGCCTGGGCGCTGAACTCCCCGCAGTACAGCGCCGTAACCAGCGCCTTCATCCCCATGGCCGCGACCATGATGAGCGCACAAGGGGACACCGCGAAGGTGGGCAAGGCCTGCACGGCCATGGCCAAGACGGTCAACGGTCAGCGACCGGAAGCGGGCTCACCCGCAGAGTGGGGCCGGGCCCTCGGCGACCTACAGAAGGCCGCCACGCTCTGCGACGCGGTAACCGCCGGTGACGCCGACGCCTACGACCAGCTGCAGGACGACTTCTCCAGCGCCGTGAACCACCTCAAACCGCTGACCGACCAGATCTAAACGGTCCCCCACTGGTGCCGGGCACTTGTTTGCCTACCCATCGATTGGCTGGTATCCAAACTACTCTCCCCCGCCATCTGGAGGGTTGATCTCATCCTTTTGGCCGATCGCCCAACTGACCGGCTCCGGATTTTACTCATTCATTACTATGCAGAGACCGAAATGTTCATTTTGCCCGATGCAAGCATGGTCTAATTGACTCAAGAATTCTTCCGGGGGGATGAATTGGCGAAACTGGCCGCAGGGGATTCCGGCGGATATTCGCCCTTTTTGTACTGCTAGTCCTCCTTGGGGATGAATTCGTCCATTTCTATGGACCGTGAATCCATCAGCACGCCATGAAGGGGGAACATTATGGCAATCTCGCGATCCATCCGTGCTGTCTTTGTTGGCGCCATTGCAACACTGGCACTGGGGGGCCTTGCGGCACCTGCCGCGCAGGCGAACGGTGCGGATAACCACCAGTCGCCGCTGGCGTGTGCCCCCCACACGGAGGCCGACTACTTCAAGTTCACTCTCTGGTTCAACTCGTCGTACGCCGGGGCGCACCGAAATTTCTATACCCCTGTCAACGACTTCGGAGATGAGTACTACGGGGGAGATGATCCGCACACCGAGAAGGAGCCGCTGTATTTCTGCCCCGATCAGGGAAACGGCTCCAACGCGCCTGTCAAGAACAATGCCGCATCCGCACAAAATCGCAATACGGGTGCCAATGCCGTCATCTTCTTCAATAGTTGGATGCGAGGGTCCTCGGACAAGCTCGGCCCGATGTCCAGCTGGTTCCAGCTGAAGAGCACCTACAACAACAACGCATCTTTCGACTACCGGTGACATGTCCCGTGCCGGGCGGCTCTGTCGCCCAGCACGGGAACCCCTGGATCCATCATTTGTTTTTCTCCGTGTGCCTTCGAGTGGAATATCAGGAATCCATCATGCTGATCGGCCGGCGAGGTCCGGTGGCGCTGGGGGCCGCCCTTGTGTGCGCTGTTGCCACTGGGTGCTCCCACGAATCGTCGCCTTCGACGTCTTCCGCTTCGAGTGTCGCTTCGCGCCCCGCCGCTGCGGATGGAACCGCTGCACCGGGTTTTGACCGTGCGAATCCGGCGACGTGGAAGCTGCCGCTGGAGTCGTATCTCATGAGCGACAACGATTCGAGCCAGCTCGGGCGGGCCATGGGGGCGCTGACCGAGGGTTGCATGCAGAGGGCCGGATATGGCAGCTGGCGTCCGCAGCCGGAGTTGCCGAAGGTAGGGCCGAAGACGCTGACCGACCTGAGGTACGGCAACCATGACGCCGCGCTTGCGGCCAAGCGCGGATACCACCCGGACGCCGCGGAGAAGGCGGCCCATGACGCGGCGGTGGAGGCGATGGCTGCGGCGGGCTCCAGGGGCGCCGAGGCCAAGGCCGAAGAGGGGTGCGGGCAGCAGGCCAAGCAGCAACTCGGTGACGCCCAGGCCGGCTTCCAGCTGGCCCAGGAGCTTGCCGACCAGGCATACACCAAGGCCAAGCAGGAGCCCGAGGTCGCCTCGTCGTTCAAGCAGTGGTCGGCATGCATGAAAGAGAGCGGCTACTCCTACAACGAGCCGATGGAGGCCGGGGACGACCCGAAGTTCAGCCGTGAAGTGACCAAACCCGAGATCGACACCGCGCTGGCCGATCTGAAGTGCAGCCAGCGCGCCGATGTGGCGTGGACCTGGTACCAGGCCGAAGTGCGGCTGCAGAAAGCCGCGGCGGAGAAGAACGCCCCCGCTCTGCAGGCGGCGCGCAAGAGCCTGGACACCACGATGAAGAACGTCGCCTCCGTGCTGGCCGGAAAGCGCTAGGAGACGATGACAGCCATCAGCTCATCTGCCCAGGCTTCAGACAGCAGCCCCGAACCCACCGTGGCGCAGGTCCCTTCGAAAACCGGGCGCCGGCGGGGGCTGCTCGCGGTCGTCGTCATCGGTTCGGTCCTGGTGGGAGCGGCGGGTGCGGGGGCCGCCGCACTGCTGAAGTCACCGGCCCAGGTCGCGGCGGAGACCGCGCCACCTGCTCCGGATACGCTGACCGCTCCGGTGGAGCAGAAGGTGATTGAAGACGCCTTGATCACCCGGGGGAAGGTCACCGCCGCATCCGCTTCCGACATCGCCGTTCCCGCCTCGGGCGGGGTGGCGGGCTCCCGCCCGCTCGTCACCAAGGTCAAGATCAAGGCCGGGGACCAGATCGAGTTCGGCAAGGTTTTGTTCGAGATCTCCGGCCGCCCCGTGTTCACACTCGCCGGCACGCTGCCCGCCTACCGCGACCTCCAGACGGGGGCCAAGGGCGAGGACGTCGCCCAGCTCCAGAAGGCGCTGGCCAGACTCGGCCACGCCAGCACGCCGGATTCCTCCGGCATGTTCGGGGCGGGCACCGAACGGGCCGTGATCGCCTTCTACAAGTCCATCGGCTACACACCGATCCGCACCGCCGTCAACTCGCCCGACGACAGGATCCCTGATGGGAAAGCACCCACCGCCCCTCCCGGTGCTGCCCCGTCTTCTGCCCCAGCTTCCCAGGCCGCCGTGGTGGTACCCATGTCGGAGGTGGTGTTCTTCAGCGCCCTGCCCGCTCGGGCGGATGCGGTCGCCGCCGCCGTGGGCAAGGCCCCAGGAGAGAAGCTGATGACGGTCTCCACTGGCGACCCCATCGTCGTCGCTGACGTCTCCGCCCAGGAGAAGGGCCTTCTGAAGCCCGGCCAGCATGCCGAGATTCTCGTTGAGGAAAGTGGACTCAGAGCACCGGCGACCGTGCAAACCGTGGCCGAGGCTCCGCCTACCGGCAAGGGAGACCAGACTGCGGCGGCCACCGGCTACCAGATGCGCGTCGCGCCCACCGCACCGCTGCCGGCCGACCTGGCCGGCAAGGAAGTACGGGTAACGGTTACCGCGTCCTCCTCCGACACTCCGGTCCTCGCCGTCCCCTCCGCGGCCATCTCCTCCGGGGCGGACGGCGGGACCAGCGTGAGCGTGGTCGGCCGGGATGGCAGCACCCGCCGCGTCCCGGTACGTCCCGGCGTCTCCGGCGGCGGCTTCGTCGCGGTCATCCCCGAGACCGGTGCGACGCTGGCTCCCGGGGACAAGGTCGTGGTGGGCAGCGCCCGATGAGCACACCGGTCATCGAACTTCGCCAGGCCGGTCTGACTTACCCTGGCCCGCCCGCAGTGGTGGCGCTGCATCCGTGCGACCTCAGCGTGAGGCGAGGCGAGTACGTCACCATCGTCGGTCCCTCCGGTGCCGGCAAGTCCACGTTCCTCAACATCGTCGGCCTGCTCGACGAACCGACCTGTGGCAGCTACCTGCTGGACGGCATCGACACCGCGACAGTCAAGGACGCCGAACGCACCGCCCTGCGCGGCATGCGCATCGGTTTCGTCTTCCAGTCCTTCCACCTGCTCTCCCACCGCACCGCCCGTGAGAACGTCGAACTTGCCATGGTCTACCAGCGCGTTGCCCGTGGTGCGCGCAGGCAGCGGGCCGAAACGGCGCTGCGCCGGGTGGGTCTCGGCCACCGGCTGGACGCGCTGCCCACCCGGCTCTCCGGCGGTGAGCGCCAGCGGGTTGCGATCGCCCGCGCCCTGGCAGCCGAACCCTCGTTGCTGCTGTGTGACGAGCCGACCGGAAATCTCGACTCGGTCACGGCCGCAACCGTTCTCGACCTGCTCGACGGCCTGCACGGCGACGGAATGACCGTCGTCGTGATCACCCACGATCTTGAGGTCGCCCGCCGTGGTCAGCGGACCATCACGATCCGCGATGGCCAGGTGACGGCATGAAGCTGCCTCGTTCCCGAATGTCCCTGCGCGACCTCGTCTCCGAGGCCCTGGCCGGTGTCCTCCAGCGCCCGGCGCGCTCCGCCCTCACGGCAGTCGGCACGGTTCTCGGCGTCGGGGCGCTGATCGCCGTCACAGGACTGACCAGCACGGCCGCCTCGCAGATCGACGCCCGCTTCAGCGAACTGACCGCCACCGAAGTCACCATCGACGACATCGCACCCGACAGCCCCGGCCAGGCCGGTCCGGCCTTCCCCACCGACGCGGACGCGCGCATACGGCAGTTGCACGGGGTGACTGCGGCCGGCGTCTCCTGGCGTGTCAGGCTGCCGGTTGGCCAGACCGTTGCCAGCGCCCCGGCCGGCGCCGCCTACGCGACCGTCGACCGCCAAGCACAGCTGACTGCAGCCTCCGCCGGAATGCTGCGCACGGTCGGGCCAACCATCCAACAGGGGCGTATCTACGACGAGTTTCACGACCAGCACCACGAGCGCGTCGCCCTCCTCGGCGCCGCTACCGCCGCACGCCTGGGCATCACCAGCCTGCACAGCCAGCCCTCCGTATTCATCGGCGCCACGCCCTTCACCGTCATCGGCGTCATCAAAGACGTCCAGCGTCGCCCCGACCTGCTCACCTCCGTCATCGTCCCGCGCACCACCGCGCAGGACCTGTGGGGACCACCCACGGACGAACCGGCCAAGATGCTCATCACCACCCAGCTCGGGGCGGCCGTCCAGATCGCCGCCGAAGCACCCATGGCCCTGCGCCCGGACCACCCGGACTACCTGCGGGCCACCCCACCGCCCGACCCGCGCAGCCTGCGCTCCGGCGTCGAGAACGACCTTGGACAGCTCTTTCTCCTGCTCGCGGCCGTCTGCCTCGTGATCGGCGCCGTCGGCATCGCCAACACCACTCTGGTCGCCGTCATGGAACGCAGCGGCGAAATCGGCCTGCGCCGCGCCCTCGGCGCCAGAGCCAGACACATCACCACGCAGTTCCTCGCCGAATCCATGGCCTTGGGCCTGCTCGGTGGCCTGGTCGGAGCCTCACTGGGAACCGTGACCATCGTCGCCGTCGCCGCCGTCAAACAATGGACGCCGGTCCTGCACCCGACCACCATCACCACCGCCCCGCTTCTGGGCATGGCTACCGGTCTGCTGGCCGGCGTCTATCCCGCCTGGCGGGCCTCCAGAATCCAGCCCGCCGAGGCACTGAGGCGATGACGCCTTCCCGAGGTGCGGCTCAAGACGCCCTCCGTTCCACCGCAGCACACCACAGCACCCATCAACCCGAACCGCCCTGGGAAGGGCGATACCTCTCGCAGTGAGACGAAGGAGGAATCGGCAGTGGCCGACGAAATGGTGCGACGAGCACAGAGCTTCGTGAACGCGTTCTACGGAAGCCGCATAGGTATGACCGTGGACGAGGACGGGAAGACCGGGTGGCCGACCATGTACGCGCTCACCCGGGCCCTGCAGATAGAGCTCGGCATCACGAGCCTGTCGAACAGCTTCGGCCCGACCACCCTGTCCGCGCTGGCGGCCAAGTACCCCTTGCTGAACAGCGGGAACGTACCCTCGGAGAACTTCTGCAAGATCATTCAGTCAGCCCTGTACTGCAAGGGATACGACGGGGGCAGCCTGGATGGCGTTTACAACCCGGGCGTCCAAGCGGGTATGACGAAGCTCAAGACCGACATGGGGATCACCGGCCTGTCCCCTGGCAGCGACCTGACTCCCAAGGTCTTCAAGGCGCTGCTGAACATGGACGCGTACGTCAGCGTGAACTCCGGCTCGGATGCGATCCGTAGCGTCCAGCAATGGCTCAACGGTCGGTACCTGAACCGCCAGGACTTCTTCGTCATACCCTGTGACGGCCACAACTCCCGCGACGTCGCGCGGTCCATGCTCCTGGCGATCCAGTACGAGCTCGGGATGGCCGACGGGGTCGCGAACGGGGTCTTCGGCCCCGGCACCCAGACCGGCGTCAAGTCCCACCCCGTATCGCAGGGCACGATCGGCACCTGGGCATCCCTCTTCTCCGCGGCCATGATCCTCAACAACCAACCGGTCGCCTTTACTGACACATTCGACAGCGCGATGGCGGGCGTCGTACGGAGCTTCCAGTCGTTCGTCGGACTCCCGGCCACCGGCAACGGCGACTTCTCGACTTGGGCCTCCCTGCTGGTCTCCTACGGCGATCAGTCCCGCAAGGGTGCGGCGTGCGACTGCGTTACTCGGATCACGCCCGCGCGGGCGGCGGGGTTGAAGGCCGAGGGCATCACCTACGTCGGACGCTACCTCACCAACCCTTTGGTGCCGCTGCCGAAGAACCTGCCCGAAAAGATGATCCAGGAAGGCGAACTCCAGACCATCGCCGACGCTGGCTTGCGCTGCTTCCCCATCTACCAGACGTACGGACGCGACGCTTCGAACTTCACCTACATGGCTGGCCGCACGGCCGGCCAAGCTGCCGTCAACGCCGCCCTTGACCACGGGTTCAAGCTCGGTACGCGGATCTTCTTCGCCGTCGACTTCGATGCCATGGACTCCGACATCACCTCGAGCGTGTTGCCGCACTTCAAGGGCATCCAGGACGCCATCGCAGACGACGGCAATCGCTACCAGATCGGCGTGTACGGACCACGCAACGTGTGCGCCCGAGTGGCGAAAGCCGGCCACTCGACGGCCTCCTTCGTCTCCGACATGTCCTACGGCTTCTCCGGCAATTACGGCTACCCCCTGCCGGCGGACTGGGCGTACGACCAGATCGTGACGCGCACGGTCGGAACCGGCGCCGGCGCGATCAACATCGACAACAACATCGCCTCCGGCCGCGACACTGGCCAGGGTTCCTTCAATCCGCCTCGGGCAGTGAAGCCCGATACCCGGCTCGACGCCTCCGTCATCGAGGCCATGAAGACGGACGTCGGCAAGTACATGGAGTCCATCGGCTACGCGAACGACGGCGGTCTTTACTCCTACCAGCACTGGAAGTGCTTCCAGTCGACCGTGGTGGACCACGACGACCTCATCACCGAGCTGTCGAACAGGTACAACCTGCGAAAGGCTCTGGTCCAGACGTCCGCGTACTGGGAGATGCGGCACATCAACCCGGCTGACCAGGCTTTCTGGGCAACCATCATTGCGACGTTCAACACGACCGGCCATTTCGAGGACTCATCGACGGGGATCGCCAAGCAGCGCGGCGCAACGCTCGTCGGGGCATGGAACTACTGCCTTCGCCAGGGCCTCGTGACCGGTCGGGCCATCGCCGATCCGAACAGCGACGAGGACAAGTACAACGCCTGGAAGAGCGCGTACGACTCCGAGACGTTCGACATAACCAGCGTCTTCATCGTCCACATGTGGGACATCGCAGGCAAGCCCCTCGGGGACGACAACTCGCCCGCGATGAGGCCGCCGCGCCTGGATTACGCGGACGAGGAGATCTACGACATCCTGCGCCGCTACCAAGGTCCCGGCGAGGTGGCGTACTCCGAGGCGAAGAAGCGCATGGGACTTTACTACGTGATGGAGAAGTACAACGCCATCTCCCAAAACCTCTGACAGGATGTGAGGCATGTGATGTCCGGAGACCAGCCGTTCGCCAGACACGAAGGCGTCATCGTTCTCCTGTTGCTGCTGGCCGGCTTCCTCGCCACTGTATGGCTGGCCGTATACGGCATCCGGATGCTGCTCCGTACCCGGACGAAGAGATCCCGTTCAACCGCCCTCGTCTCGGCCTCAGCCTTGGCTTGGGCCGCGACGGTCGGTCTCTACGTATGGGGCCTGCTCCATCTGTTCATAGCCGACGACTACACCGTGGGCAGGGCATGCGATGCGGCAGTGGGGAAACAACTGACCGGCTACGATCCCTCCTTCATCCCCCTGCAGTTCGGCTGCGTCAGCTCCGACGGCCGCACCGTCCCGGTGGTCATCCCCTCATACGTCAACCCGGTGCTGGCCGTTCTCCTGGTCTGTGCCGTAACGCTCACCGTATTCGCGATCGTCCGAAGCAAGGAGAAAACCACGTGACGGCGAACATCCCGCGGCGCGCCCTGCTGCGTCGGGCCATCGGCATCGCCGCAGGTGCCGCGGTCGGATCACAGTTGCTCGGCGCGCCGGCCCATGCGGCGGCCCCCACCCCCGGGCCCGACCCTGACACCGTGCGCAAGCTGACCCAGGAGGCCCAGGAGCGGGAGGCCCGGGTCCGAACGGGCGCCGCGTCGAGCAACGGCTGGGAGATGGAGAAGGTCACGGACGACCGCGGCAACATCTACACCCGCCCCGTTCCCGGCACACCACTGGGGGTTCAGGTGCGCATGGGCGACGTCGAAACAGTCCTCGTGCACGTGATCAGCCGCTTCCACTACGAGATCGACGCACTGGGCCAAGGCGACGTGGTCGGGTGGCGTACGCCGTCCTTGGTGCGCCGGCATCTGGCGGAGTCCAACCAGGCATCCGGTACAGCTGTGCAGATCCGACCTGGCTTCTACCCCTCCGGAGCCCGCGGAGGTTTCTTTCCTCTTGAGGAGGTGACCATCCGGGACATTCTCGCTGACTGCGAAGGCGTTATCCGCTGGGGCGGCGACGATCAGGTACCGGATGAGTCCCTGTTCTACGTCGACGTGCCCCCCGGCGACCAGCGGCTGGACAAGCTTGCCGGGAAGCTCCGCGGCTGGGCCCACACTCCAGGCCAGGGCGCAGGGACCGTGATTGATCCTCTGCAACCGGAGCGCCTGAAGGCCGCAAAGCGCTTGGCCAGTCAGCAGGCCTGATTCAGCGGGTGAGCGGTCCGGATCTTGCCGGTGACGGTGAAGCCTGGACCAAAGACGCGCCAGTAGCAAAAAAGTCCCGGCCGCCCTTTTCGGGCGGCCGGGACTTTGGTTTTTGTGTGACTGAGCGCTTCACTTGGCGAGTTGAGCGTTGGCCGGGCAGGGTATCGCCCGACTTGGGTTTGTGAGCCTGGTTTGGGTCATTTCGCCCGCTCGCCTAGGCTGTGCGGTGTCCTGGGTGGCGTGGACGGTGTACAGGGTGAGAGCTGGCTTTATACGTGAGTTGTGGCTCTGGCACGGTTTGTGTGGTGGCTCACGCTGCGTGAGCGTTGATCTTCATAACTGTCCTTGTGAGGTTGCCTGAAAGTCGTCAGGCGCCGTCGTGCTGTCGCTGACACTTCTGGCCGTGAACGATGCGTTGGTCCGGCTGGAGGCATTGCTGTTTCCGGCAGTCGCGGACGTGCGGGTGTTGTCGGTCGAGGTGAACAGCGAGGCGATTCGGGTCGAGGTGAGGTCCACGACGGTCGGAGCATCGTGCCCGGGCTGCGGAGTCTGGTCGAGAAGGGTGCACGGCTCCTACCTGCGCTCTCCCATAGACATGCCGAGCGCGGGCCGGCGAATGCTGGTGCGGCTGCACGTCCGGCGGTTCATCTGCGCCGGCACATCGTGTGAGCGGCGGCCTTTTGCCGAGCAGGTGCCGGGCCTGACCCGTCGGCACAGCCGGTGGACCGAGCGGTTACGGACGGCGCTGGCGGGGATCGGGCTGGCGCTGGCCGGCCGTGCCGGCGCCAGGCTGGCTGGTGTCCTCGGGGTTGAGGTTCCCCCGAGGTGCGGAAGGTTGCCGGACATGGCCTGATTGGTCGTGAGAAGGGAGCCTCTGCCATGGCTGCACCGATGAAGTATCCCAATGCCGCGTAGTTAAGGACTGGTTGGGCTGGTCAAGACCACGTCCGGGTGGTCTTCCAGCCGGTCGGGAATGGCCCATTCGGGAGCGAGGATGTAGGTCGCGGGGGCGACCTTGCGCAGGATTCCCTCCCTGTCCCAGCGGATGAGCTCACCGGTCAGGCTTCGATGGTGGGGAAGGCCGAGTTCCTTGGCGATTTCGGTGGCATGCCGGGCTCGGCCGGGGTCAGCGCGCATGAGTTGGAGCGTGCGATCACGTCGTCCCTCGGGGGCGAGCTCGGCGCTCTGGTGGACGGTGACCGTGATCCCAGTCATGCGGTTGGTGGCCCGGAGCCGGCTCTGGTCCGGGCGGATTCGCGTAGCGGGAAACGGGGCACTTGACGCGGCGGGGTGCGATGCGCGGCCGACGCCTGGGCAGCAGGTTGTTCAGGACCGCTTGGCCGATCCGGCCGGTTTGAAGGGGTCGGGTGGGGTCGGGCAGGATGCCATCGGCGGCGACGACCTGGTCTCTTGCGGCTTCGAGGGCGGCGGTGAACGCGGCCCGGTCGGGGTCGGTGCCGGGCGCGGACTCCGCGGCTTCGGCCATGGCCCGGCGAAGAGCCTGGTAGACAACCAGTTGGGCCCAGATCTCCTGCTGCAGCCCGAGCGGGTCGTGCGAGCGCAGGACAAGCCCGCCGACCAGAGAGTGCCGCAGGGCATAGAACGCTGATTCGATCTCCCATCGCTCGCGGTAGAGGGTGACGAGCTCGGCTGCGGGGTAGCGGTGGTGGTCGAGCAGCGTTGTGGCCAGGCGGTAGTGGCCGGTGATGCGGACGCCCGCGTGGATTGTCGCGGTGACCTGGGCGTCAATGACGCGCAGGCGCACCCCGCGGATCCGCGTCAGGTAGGAACCGTCGGACAGGTGGGCCCACTTGGCGGGGGTGCGGCGGTTGTCGAGGCGGACCAGGAGCTGGGCGCCGGTGGCCGCGCAGCGGGCCAGGAACTCGTCGGAGTCGAAGCCTCGGTCGTTCAGCAGCAGCATGCTCTCGTCCAGTAGCGGCAGCAGTTGCTCGGCGTAGACGGTCTCTCCTGGGGCTACCGGGCCGAAGACCGCACCGAGCAGGGCGCGCGTCCCGGTCTCGCACAGGGCTACGAGTTTCAGCATGGGGTAGCCCTCCTGTCCGTAGCGGTGCTTGATCTTGCCGAGCCAGTCGCAGACGCGGGGCCGGTCGGGGGCCTTGGCAGAACTGCAGCCGTCGAAGGCCACGGTTCGCCAGCTCCGGTAGCGCACGCCGGGCGTTGTCGGTTGGGCGACCGGCCCGGCGAGGCTGTCGAACAGGAGCTTCAGCGGGGCCGGCCCCAGTCGGCGCCGTAGGTCCCGTAGGGCCTTCTCCGAGGGGCATAGGAGGTTCAACTGCCGTAGGCCGGTGGTGAGTTTGTCCCACACCCGCAGGTATCCCAGGCTCGGGAAGAGAGCCATGGCCAGAACGAAGTACACGCCGACCCGCGAGGGCAGTATCCGCAGCCTGGCCTGCGTGGTGCCCGTCCGCGCCAAGACGTCGTCGACGAGTTCGAAGGGAATCTGCCGAGTCAACTCCCCCAGATGCCCCGGCGCGTACAGGCCCTTCGCGACGGTGACGGTACGAGCAAGCACGACAGTGGCACAATCATCGGACAACGGGGCCCCTTCGAGCTGGAAGACCTTGGTCGGCCTCCTGGCTCTACCCGGGGTCCCGCCTTCATGATCTCTGCCGCTGCCTTCGACCGGCTGGAAGACCACCCGGACGTGGTCTTGACCAGCCCAACCAGTCCTTAACTACGCGGCATTGGGATACTTCATCGGTGCAGCCATGGCA